>NZ_JAPPTO010000059.1:0-4892 GCF_027587135.1 Vibrio sp. MM46 | reverse complement strand
GCAATGATCAATGCCCCGAATGGCTCTATGAGTTCATTGACGATGTCACATCATTAAACCGATTTTGCTATGGCAGTGTTTTATTTATCGATTCGAGCTTCAATCAGCTCGATTGAGAACACACCGCCCTTTCATTTTAAAAACACTCATCCGCTCAAAACATGCTGTTAGTGCTGATTGGTATTACCTAAGGAAAGAAAATGAAAAAACACATTGATACGCCTCAATTTGAACAAGACGTCAACTGGTGTATAGAAGAACTAAAACGCCACTTCGTCGATATACCATACTGGGAAGATACGTTCGTCGCGCACTTTACTCGTGGCAGCACTGTGAATAAGCGGTATTGGAAAAACGTTAATCAAGAAGCGACCAAGCGACTAACCAATATACCGACCTCTTTGTTGCACAAGGAAGCGTATCGAGAACTCAATAGTATGGCGTTTTTTGCTATCAACATCATGGCCGGCGCTTTGCTCGATTGTCGCTACAACGACAACCTCAATAAAAATGCGCTCGAAGAGATATTACAAATCACCCATGATGCTCTTTCTATTCGTGCTCCCCATTCTCTTTCTGGGCATGATAACGCTTTGCACAATCTGCAATCTTGTATTGACCTGTTTTGCCACGCCATTGGTGCACCTTCCGATGAGTTTGCCAACTATTCAAACAAAATGAATACATTGCGATTAAAAGAGCAGCAATAACATTACTCACGACGTCGACTCCATCACCCAGCCGCTAGCCAAAACTCATTTCTCTGATATACTCCTATCGCACCCAAAACTCATCAACTAAACAGGTATTACCTTCCTTGTCGCACTAAGATGAATGGTCATTCTGCTTAGTGTTGTTCGTTGATTCTCTCTGTTTTGGGTGCGCCTTTTTGGCTCGCGGTATTTTCATAAGGAAAATACACATGCTTTCTATCAGCCCACTCAAATCTGCTTCTGGCGCTGCCAAATACTACCTAAGCGAAGAAAACCCCAAAGACCTGCCTGACGTCTCTTTAGAGAAAGACGCTGGCGACAACTACTACCTCAAAGAAAAAGACCAAGGAGAAAATACGTTCTGGTATGGCAAGCTTGCAGAAGAAGCCGGACTGCTAAGCAAAGCCGTCGAACAGGAGACATTAGAGTCTGTGTTATCTGGCAACCTTGGGGATGAAACCATCAAGGGGAAAAGAGACGATCATAAATGCGGTTTAGATCTGACTTTATCCGTATCAAAAGGCTTCTCCATTGCCGCATTAGGTGGTGGTGATATGCGCTTACTCGGCATACTCAAGGACGCCGTTAAGTTTGTCGCCGATGAAATTGAAAAAGACACCGCACAAGTCACGTCAACCAATAAAGAAGGTGAACGTGAATACATCAATACCGGTAACATGATTTTTGCAGCCATTGGTCATAAGACCAGCCGTGAAAACGACATGCAGCTTCATTACCACTTATTAGCGCCAAACATGACACGAGACCAGGAAGGGCAACTGCGCTCACTCGCTTCAACCATCAAGCAAAAAGGCGGCGTCATCAATGGTACAAGCGAGCGCATCTATAACTTCCAAAAATATTACACAGCACTATTTCACAGTAAGATAGCACACGACGTTGAAAGAATTGGCTATCAAACCCATGGACTAGGCAATGGACAGATAGACATATCTGGTATACCGCAACCACTCATCGAAAACTCTTCCACTCGAACACAGCAAATCAACCAACAAGCCTTAAACTTTGGAGACACACAAGCAGCAAGGGATATGGCAGCCCTCGATACCCGTAAAAGTAAAACCTACCTGAGCAACGGTGAGCTCACCACAAAGTGGCAGCAGCAAATCAAAGATATGGGGTATAAGCCCGAAGAGTTGGTGAAGAATGCACAACAATTCACTAAACAAGAATTTCAGCCAGCCTTAATCGCTCAAGAAGCCCTGTCGCGCGCTATTTCTCATCTTGAACAAAACAATACAGCCCTTCGCTTGGAAAAAATCATTGAATTAGCGGTTTCTGATTTTACCAAAGGCGATATTCAAGCCAACGCCATTGACGTAAAAAACCTCGCAGATGAATGGATAAAAGAAGGGACGCTTATCCCACTGGCAGAAAAAGGGCAATACACCACCAAAGGCTTAATTGATAACGAGAAAGCGCTTATCGACAGCACACAAGGGCGAGCACATCACATGCGTACCCACGTAGCACCCAAAGTCCTAGACAAGCTCGCCATTCCTGAAAGTCAGCAACGTATGCTTACCAACCTTTACCACTCCACCAAACAGTTCCACGTAGTAAATGTGCATGGCTCATCACAAAGCATTGCGCAGCAGCTGCTTAACGTGGGAAACCACAGTGGTAAACGGGTTCAGTTCGTCTCCCAAAGCACAAAAGCCAAGGCAGAAGGGATGGAGAGCCTACAAAGGCAAAGCAAAACGCTTGGAGCCTGGATAGCCAATGCTTTTTCACCAGAGCAGCGCCACACCACCCATAGCTTGCTGCAAAGTGACACGCCGCTGACCAATAAAGACGTCTTGCTCATCGATGACGCTAATAAGATGAGCGCTAATGAACTGTTAGCCCTGACCGACAAAGCCAAACAGTCCAACAGCAAAGTCGTCCTGTTAAACCGCGTTTCTAGCCGTCAAGGATTTAAAGCCAACAATGCTATCTCGCTGTATCAAAAAGGCAATGTAGAGAGCCATATTTGGGTAAGCAGTAAACCTATCGAAACAGACGTAAAACTGCATGAGAATGACACCGATAGGATAGCTCGGGTGTACGCCGACTTACCAGACAAAGCCAACACCCAAGTGATTGCCACTTCCAGTGTTGAGCAACGGCGATTAACCGAAGCCATTCGAGATAGACTCAAAAACACCGCCGCCCTGGGAAGGCACGAAACCACCCTCTTCACTCAAGTCCCCCACTACCTCTCTAAAGCGCAGCAGCCGCTTGTTCAGCACTACAAACCAGGCATGACACTCACTCATTGGGATGACGGCAAACCCCAAAGCTTTGTCATTGCCAGTATCGACAAAGAGAGCAACACCATGACAACACTCAACAAACACGACGGGCAGTCACACACGTTTGACCCATCCAGCCGAGCCTTTAAAGCTATGAAGATGCAAATCAGCAAACCACAGAGTTTGAACATTGCCAAAGGTGAGCGCCTTAGCACGTTAGGCAAACACTTCCCTTCTGGTTTAGAGGTAAATCAACGTTACCTTGTCACTGACATAAACAACCACAATATTACTCTTGAGGGAAACGGTAAGACTCAGCACCTAAGCTTAGAAAGCTTAAAAGACGCACCACTGCAATACGACTACGTTCATGGTGCCAACCATATCGAGAAAAAAGAACACACCCTACTCTCAGCAAAAGCCTTCACTCTGTCAAAACCACTGATAAATGACCTCACCGAGAAAACAGGTCGCCTTGATATCTTCACCGACAAGCCCGACAAGGCCCAAAGCGCCTTAGAAAAAGAACAGGTCTCCCCGTCAGCGATTGAGCGTGTATTGCAGACACAAAACATCAACGACCGTTACCTAAACGACACCACCCAAGCTTTGTTAAAGCAAGATGTCAGTCAGGCACTATCGGCACTGGCAAAAGCGCAAAACGCCCCACTTATCGAAAAAGCGGTCAGCTTTGCCCTCAACCACCTTTCAGAGAAAGAAGCTGCGTTTAGCCAAAAAGCGTTAGTGGTCGAAGCGGTTCGTTACGCTTTTGAAGAAGCCGGTGGCTCTATCACCAAAGAGCAGATTGAAACCGAACTGGGAAAACGCAGTGACACCCTCTCTGCAGAATACAGTGATGGAACACGCTGGACGACACAAGCGGCACTCGATACAGAAAAGCGTATCTTGCAAAACATCGATGATGGCAAAGGCAAACATCAGCCCTTTGCTACCTCTAGGCAGGTGCAAGCTTTTCTCGATACCAAGCCTCGCTTAACCCAAGGACAAAAAGACGCCATTACCCTTATATCAACCACCAAAAACAGCTTTGTTGCCATTCAAGGTTTAGCCGGCACAGGCAAGTCCACCATGCTTGAGTCCAACATTGAACTTATCCAATTGGTGAGAGAAACCAGCCAACTGCCTGAGCAAAACGTGATTGGGCTTGCGCCCACTCACGCTGCCGTCGCAGAGCTCGAAAGCAAAGGCGTGAAAGCGCAAACCCTGGAAAGCTTATTATCTGACATCAGACAAGGCAACCGAACCGCCAGCGACTATCAACACACCTTGTTCTTTCTTGATGAAAGCTCCATGGTCAGCAACAAGCAAGCCGATGAGTTCACCAAACTGGTCAATGACAGTCAGTCCAAGACCACCTTCCTTGGCGATAAAGAGCAGCTACTGTCCCTGAGTGCTGGTAAGCCGTTTGAACTGGCTATGAGTCAGGGACGCATCGATACCGCTTACATGACCGATATCATCCGTCAGCAAAACGACACCTTACTTAATGCGGCGCAAAACACCATTGATAAGCAGCCACAAAGCGCCCTGGATAAGCTCCAACAGCAATCCCCTGATACTCAAGGCAACCGTCAGCATGTCATCTCTACGCTGGATGAACACCGTAAAGACCGACACAAGGCGCAGTTAGAAGCCACAGAAAAACTGCCCTACATGGTCGCCAAAGATTATCTAGAGCGCACACCTGAGACGCGAGAGAATACGCTTATCATCGCTTACACCAACAAGGAGCGTGACACGATAACCGAATACATCCGGGTCGGGTTAATGAAAACCCAAGAAATCGGCAAAGAGAACGTCATCACAACTCGGCTACGCTCTATCGGTGCTACTGGGGAAGAGCTCACCACCATGATGCCCTACCAAAAAGGCTTGGTACTGAGTACCAAGCCTGGGGAATACA
>NZ_JAPPTO010000058.1:0-4905 GCF_027587135.1 Vibrio sp. MM46 | reverse complement strand
CTGCCATATTGTTTAACTTAATTACGCTTGGAAATGGAAGTTTTATGAAAACACTCTTATTACTTGTTGCGTTATTTCTATCGGGATGTACAACTGCTCTTTGGGCTCCTGAATATAAGCAAGAGATGATAGATGGCTTCTACGTAAAAAGTGATTCCGGAGAGCTATTTGTTACCGCCTCTAGTTCAGCTTATCTTTTCAAAATCAATAAAAATTTTGGAGATGCTCTTACTTTATCCAGAGAAGTAGATTTCTCCCCATCGTTTAACGAATTTGAGCTAAGGAAAGACAATACAATTGTTGGCACTGTATCGCTAACACTGCTAGGCGGTGAGCCGACCGCAGAATTAGAAAATCAACTTCTGTCGCTAGGCTTCAAAAAGGATGCTTTGCTAAGAGAATTTAGACTTACGGAAAAAGTAAAAGGAAAGCGATTCACGGTAGAGGGTGATTTCCCGCTAGTAAAACTAGAAAAGAGTCGGCGTATAAATATTGCACAACCATCTACCTTTTCTGAAGCGGCAGGAAAAATAGTTGCCACACCAGCTGCAATCATCATCGATTCTGCAGTCGTTGTGCCTGCTGTATTTGTAGGAGCTACGGTAATGGCGGCAGGTGGCAGCTAACAAACTGTTCAAGAGGGATTCGCAACGCGTGGCATTTTCACTATGCGTTGGTTTTAGTGTTTAAGGTGGTATGCAGCGGCTTTGGTATTGTGTTGCTCACCCCTTAACAGGGCGTTAGCGCGCAAGAGGAAATAATTAAGTAATTTATGAAAAAGAATATACCTGCTCCGGTTATTGCGGTGATCGCCGATAACCTTCCAACATTTGAAAGTCATGCGTCGATTGATAATTTATTCTTATTTGCCGATGCTCCATCAGATCCTCCTGAGGGATCTAAGCCGGTTAAGGTTAACGCTTGGTTAAGGCAAATCAACAAAGAATGTGAGCATCCATTGCACATTCTTGGAAAGATAATAGAGCCTTATATGGAGTTGCCAGAACCACCTGAGTCTCCGAGTTTCTTTGGTACACAGCTTCAAGTCACAGACCCAAAACAAGTATTCAAAACACAACTCGAAAAAGTACTATCGAGATGTAATCTTGTTTATATCTCTGGTGGTATTGTTTCGGACGGTACATCGCCAACAAGTAAGGCTTTATCTGAACTAATAAAAGGACGTGACATTCCTTCAATTGATGCTGAGTTTGAAAGGGCTCTAAGTAATGTAAACACTGAGCCTAGAGAAGCGGTGTCTGCTGCTTGTAATATTCTAGAGTCTATTTTTAAGGTTTACATTGAAGACGAAGAGCTAGAAAAACCTCAGAAGCAAGATTTACAAAATGTGTGGAAAGTGGTTCGTAATGACCTTGGCTTTAACACTAATACGTTAGAAGACAACGATCTTAAAAAAATCATGTCTGGTATTTTATCGGTGGTTGATGGTATCGGCGCGTTTCGAACTCATGCAAGTTCAGCACATGGTTCTGGGCGAAAAGTATATAACCTAAAGCCACGTCATGCTCGGTTAGCAATTCATTCTGCCCATACGATAGCGCTGTTTGTTCTTGAAACATGGGATGAGCGGAAGTCGAAAAAAGCGCGCTAACAATCTGTTTAAGAGTGATTCGCAACGCTTGGCATTTTTGCTATGCGTTGCGTTTTGTGTTTAAGGTGGTATGCGGCGGCATTAGTATTGCGTTGCTCACACCTTAACAGGGCGTTATGTTTATAATCAAAACTTGTGCAAATTCAGGGTTCTGTGTTTAATTATGAATGAAGAAAAAGCCAAAAAAATAATAGCAAAACTACACTCCGATTCTAAGAATTGGAGAAGAAAAGAGTTCAAAAAAGCTTACTTCTTTCTGACGGGACAAAAGCAGGTTATGCCTAAAGAAATGGCTCAAGAAATCCTTATGGCACTCGCTGATAATCAAAAACGCAGGGAAAGCGTTGAGTATGTGTCTGCATTTCTATTATTAACAGGTAAATGGTTATTACCAAAGACTATTGCTCCAAGTGGTATGTCTAGCCAAATTAAGGCTAAATACAGTCAAGGAGATCTGCTTACTTGCTCTAGTCCATTGGCGTATAAAAAATAAACATAACAAGGCGTTTAAGAGGGATTCTCAACGCTTGGCATTTTGGGTTTGATTCGGTTTTAGTGTTTACGGCACAATGGTTTAACTTGGGTGGTAGCGTTGTTCACCCCTTAACGCGGCGTTATGTAACATGGAGGTTCAATGAAAATCGCAGTTATTCTAGGTACATCAAGATCCGACGGAAACACTAGAAGTCTAGCCGAATCGTTCGTCGAAAAGTCGGGAGCAAAGTTGTTCGATCTCTCCGATTTCAACATCAGTTTCTACGATTATGAGCATGAAAATAGAAATGATGACTTCTTACCTATAATCCATGAAATTAGCGGTTTTGATCATGTGGTGTTTGCTTCACCTGTCTACTGGTACTCAATGTCAGCACAATTAAAAGTCTTTTTCGATCGACTATCTGATCTTTTAACTATCGAAAAGGATTTAGGTCGTAAGCTGAAAGGTAAGTCTGTTTCAGTGTTATCTACGGGCTATAATCAAGACTTACCTGACTGTTTCGTCCAACCATTCGAACTGACTGCAAATTATATGCAACTAGAATTCAAAGGGTGTGAGTACGTATCTATACAAACCGAGTCTGACTTGGCTAAAATTACAATTAGTGCGGCGCAAGCACTTGAAAATGTTACATAACAAGCAATTTAAGAGGGATTCACAACGCTTGGCATTTTTGCATCTACTTCAAATCTAGTGTTTATGGCACAATGCTTTATGTTTTGGGGGAGTCGTTGTTCACCCCTTAATTGGGCGTTATGTTTTTAATCAACTCCAAGGATTTAGGAGGGTAAAGTGATAAGTCTATTTGAAATGGAACCTGGTTGTTTTGACCTCTTTCGTGAAAACTTTATACGAGAATACGCTGGTTCTATCAGCTCCAATTATGGCTACTCTGAAAAGAAATCTTTTGAGTTCGCTTCCCTAGACTTCGAGATGAGACTACCCAATAAGCTTGATACTGACGGTAACTATGTCTGTTCTATTAAATTGGGGGAGCTATCTATAGGTCATCTTTGGTACATAGAGAGTGTAGAAGACTCAACCGCTTTTATTTGTGACTTCTTCATAGAGCAAAAGTATCGCAACTCAGGTTATGGCGAATTAGTAATAAAAAACCTTGAATCCCGCCTCAAACAAAGTGGTATTACAAGGTTGAAGCTCCATGTTGCAAATGGCAATAATGGTGCTTTAAGGCTGTATACTCGCCTTGGGTATGGGATCACAGGGCATAATCTATTCAAAAAGTTTGATTCGCTCGATGAACACTAAAACATAACAATCAATTTAAGAGCGATTCGGCACGCGTAGCATTTTTACTATGCGGTGGTTTTAGGGATTAAGGTGGCATGCGGGAGCATCGGTATGGCGTGCCTCACACCTTAATTGGGCGTTAGCCGTCATGGAGCTTGCTATACTTAAAGTGATAGAATAGTATCACTTTAGTATTCCTTTGGAGCAGCTCTCATGAAAGTAGAACTAGTTACATCACTTAAACGTCAAGCAACTAAGATCCTCGCCGATCTCCATGACACTAAAGAACCCGTGTTAATTACTGAGCATGGTAAGCCATCTGCGTATCTCGTTGATGTTGATGACTATGAATTTATGCAAAATCGTTTAGCTATTCTTGAGGGTATTGCTAGAGGTGAGCGGGCGCTAGCTGACGGTAAAGTGGTAAGTCACGATGAAGCCAAGGACAAAATGTCAAAATGGCTGAAGTAATCTGGACTGAACCAGCGTTATCTGACCTCAATGATATCGCTGAATATATAGCACTTGAAAATATCGTAGCTGCAAAGCAGTTAGTACAAACGATCTTCTCCAAAGTCGAACGCCTACAAACTTTCCCGGAGTCAGGTCGTATTCCACCTGAACTAGAACATTTAAGTTATCGTGAAGTTGTCGTTAATCCATGTCGCGTTTTCTATAAAAAAGACGGTGACAAAGTGTTTATTCTGTTTGTTATGCGTGCAGAGAGAGATTTGCGTAAGTACTTGTTGAGTAAGCAGTAACCTTTGGGAATGAGCGGCTAACAAACTGTTCAAGAGGGATTCGCAACGCGTGGCATTTTTACTATGCGTTGATTTTTTTGATTAAGGTGGTTTGCGGCGGCATCGGTATTGCGTTGCTCACCCCTTAACAGGGCGTTAAATTACAAGAGAGAAAGTTGTTAGACTTATGAACTATTATGTTTTGGCTTCTTTGGCTGAAGATATCAACTCAGGTTGGTGCTGGATTAAAGGCTCTGAAGTTTCTAATCGAAGCCTTGTTCAAATTAAAAACAATACTAACGGTAAATCTGTTGTATGCGAGGCTCTGTCTATAGACCGAAACTTTGAAAAGAAGTATGGGGATAGTAATGCATCCCAAACGAATAAAAACTTGCTGAATACATCAAATGTGGTTTTGATGAATGCGTGGTACAGAGAAAAGCTTGGAATCGATAAGACCCAAAGTAGTCAGGACCTTCAAATTAGTTTTGTTACAAAGTGGTGTGTTGGTAAGCGAATTAAAGCATGTACGATGCACCCGCAAGTAGCAGTCAGATTGAGCACATGGTTGGGGTTGATAGGGATTTTTGTTGGCACGGTTAGCTTAATTCCCAGTCAGCCACACAAATTGATGGCTGCAACTGCAATTGGGTTTTTTGTTGGCAAGCTGAACATGACACGCGCTTGGAGTAAGTAATTTAACAATCTGTTTAAGAGTGATTCGCAACGCTTGGCATTTTTGCTATGCGTTGCGTTTGGTGTTGAAGGTGGTATGCAGAAGCTTCGGTATTGCATTGCTCACA
>NZ_JAPPTO010000057.1:0-5007 GCF_027587135.1 Vibrio sp. MM46 | reverse complement strand
GGTAATCGGTGGTGCTTCTATCATTCCTTCCCTCGCGGCTGTTATCGTTGAATGGCTAAAAAGAAATGGTTCTCGGGAAGTTGTCGTCAAGTTTAGATATTTTAAGGTAGTACACTTGAGGGGTTATTCAACTAAAGAGGTTGAGAAAATCCTAGAAAAAACAAATGACCTGACAATTATTCAAACAAAGCCTGATGAACGCACATAACAAACGTTTAAGATGTCAACTTTCATGTTAAAGGCTTGGTTAATAACCAAGCCTTTTTATTAGCGGAAACTTATTTAACATATGATCTGTAATGCGAAGCTATAAACGCAGTACGGTAAATTACTTATCACTCACACTCCTCTAAGTAGTTCTTGATTGCTTGTCGCCCAACAAAGGCAGCGATGACTTCTTGCTGGTTAGGACGGAAGTAGTTACGTTCCATGAGGCTGACCAACATATCGAGCTCTTCGTTGGTTGCGCTTTGGTTTAGGGTGTGAGTTATGCTACAGTTCAACTGCATCTTAATTCTCCTTTGGGTTGGGGTGCATGCCTCTTAACATGGTCTGCAAACTGGTGTTATGAGGCTTTTTAATATGTAACGTCATATGTAAATACATATGACGTTACAAAAGCAATTACAGATTAAAGCACATTTGTACGCACTTTAGTAATTACAATTTTTCTTCCATCAATTTGATAACAGCCTCTCTAACAGAGCGAGCCTTGAGCTCTTTTGTTATGTATTGCATTAGCGCATACTCATACACTGAAACGCGAACAGTTGCGTTACCAGAGCGGACCAACAAGCCGTTATCTTTGTTTGCTTCTATGAAAGCTAGTAACTCTTCATGATTCATGTGCTCTATTTGAGACTTGGCTTCCTTCCAATTTGAAGATAATTTATTGGCATATTCCTTCTGCTTATCACGATTTAATTGTTTCATTTGCTCGACCGTCAAAGAACTATCCTTATCAAGTTCCGTCGTTAACTGTCGATTAGACAAAAGGGGATCTTTCATAAGATAACCTCATGGATAAGTTTAGAGATGTCATTTCGTATTTTAGACGTTGGTTCTTGGTCAAAACGCAATCTGTTAACAATTACTGATTTAGCCACCTTAATGTTGAACGATTTCAACATCGCTTTGGATTTCAAGGTTTCCTTATCAGCTTCTCGATAACAACGATTTAAAACAAAAACAGCTTTGTCTCTAACATTAAACTGATGTAACAGATGAGCAACTGATAAAGCACGATCTAAATCAGTTTCAGTTGGTTGAACTGGCACAATTATTAAATTATCACTATCGGCTTGAGCAATAGCTTCAAGCAACGTTCTATTGATTGCCGAGTCTGCACCTTGTGTATCATATAAAAAGAAATCAGCGTTATTAGGTTCGTTTAAAGAACTAAGGAACTGCTCATATGTTCCTTGAGGGTCAGTGTCTTTCCCCCAAACATCATATCCTAACCTGCTCAACTCACGATGAATTTGTTTGATCAAAGATGACTTACCGACACCACCTTTACTGCTCAGTAAAACAATACTTTTCATTACAATATTCCTTACATATGTACATAACAAACATAATACATAGATAAATACAAATGTAAATACATTTGTATTTATCTATGTATTGTTTTTTAGAGATCACATAAAAGGTTAGCTCATATATATGGTGTACGGGGTTTGAGGTCCAGCGGAACGGTTATGTACGCTAAGGGGGTTAACTATCTGATATATAAATATTTTAGACAGTAAAAACAAAGGATAAAATCGCGTCTATTAAATAGAAAATGGAATGATGATGGATATGGGGTTCTACACCGGAACCGCCGAAATTTCAGTTACCCTAGTTTGAGACCGCAACCCCTTATCATAGTTTTTCGTTCCGTTGCACCTTAGACCCCTAAGTCTGGACTTTCTGCTGAAATGGGCACAAAACCCCAGCAACCGTTCCGTTGGAGCTAAGACTCAATAACCTATGATATGATTACGGAAACGCCATTAGATAATGCAAATGAAAACACCAACATCGATACATGACGGATTGTTTAAGTCATTCTTAACCGTGCCAGAAACCGCAAAGGATTTCTTAAATATCCATTTGCCAGAACACATCAAACAAATCTGTAATCTCGATACGCTGCTGCTTCAATCCGGTTCATTTTTGGAAGAAGAGCTAGTGCCGTATTATTCGGACGTACTTTACTCGATGGAGACAGATAGTGGGGTAGGGTATGTGTACGCTTTGATAGAACACCAAAGCAGCCCAGACAAACATATGGGCTTTCGGATGATGCGATATGCTATTGCCGCAATGAAGCAACACCTAGATGCCGGTAATGACACATTGCCTTTGGTTGTTCCATTATTGTTCTATCATGGCAGAACAAGTCCTTACCCATACAGCACAAATTGGCTGGATGAATTTGAAAATCCAGAGATAGCGAAAGCACTATATAGCCAGGATTTCCCCTTAGTGGATGTGACGGTAATTTCGGATGATGAAATCATTCGGCATAAACGAGTAGCGCTGTTAGAGCTGGTCCAAAAACATGTGCAACAGAGAGACCTGTTGGATTTTACAGACACACTGGTTACACTGTTATTAGAACGTTTAATAACAACGAATCAATTAGACAGTTTAGTAGAGTATTTGCTGAGAGTAGGGGAGACATCAAATCTAGAAGGTTTGATGCGAACATTGGCCCAGCAAGTGCCGGAGCATGAGGAACGTTTCATGACAGTAGCAGAACAGTTAGAAGCCCGCGGTCGCGAGCAAGGTCTAAAGCAAGGTCTAAAGCAAGGCTTAGAGCAAGGTCGCCAAGAAGGGGAAGAGTTTGGACGCCAAGAAGGACGTCAAGAAGGTCAACAAGCAGCAAAACTTGCTATAGCTAAAAGAATGCTAGCAGCGGGTCTAGACAAATCGTTAATCTCCGAAACCACAGGATTGTCAGAGAAAGAACTGTTAGCGCTTATCAACTAATCACAAGCGCAAAATAGCGAGATGGGAACATTTCGCTATTTTTATCATTTAATTATGTTACACCGTAACTATATTGAAATATCGTTTATACCCTCCAACTCTCTTCTTTTGCTCAAGATCTGCGCAGATCAAATAAGATCCACCGCCCTGTCACTTTTCATCTCATGAGTCGCTGTGCGACGAATACCAGAACGCGCTCGCGTAGCGAGTAAGACGCTCTCTAACCCCACCAGATGAAGCCTAATGGTTTGATGAAGGTAACGGCACAAAAATTGCCCTTCGCCTTGCTAGAATGCGCGAGCGTAGCGAGTAAGACTTGCGCTGATATATCCACTATCTGGGTTTTTATGTGGTCGTTCCACGGTATCAGGCGTATATGCTCGATCGTTTCCCGTCGTATGACAAAAGAAAGGTTCAGCGCAGCCAGCCATGACGCAGTTCTTACCATCTCCACAGAGCTTGATGCTGGCTGTGGGTATCATTGAGCGAAGCGATTGTTTTTTAGAGGATCGATCAAGTTAGACGTGGGGGTGAGACTGACGCGCTATCGCTTGTCGGCTTCACACTGGCTCTACATGCAAGCATATAGCAGCCAGCGCGAACCAGTATTTAACATCAAATGTTTACTTAGATATTTATGTATATACGAAGTTTAACTACGGAGTACACATAAGCGCAGAGCGTTTTTTAGAGCCATCTTTGTTCTACTTTCTTGTTTCCTTTTCTTGCACTACCTTTTGAAATTAGACAGTGTTCTCTCACAACAATGTGAGCGCAGAGGCAATATTTAAGATCGAGCTAGAGAAAGTTACGCCGATATTGGTGAATATTTAAGCTAAAATGACGTACAGACGTGCGAAATCCTCCGCCGTTAAGCGGATACCTCTACACAGCTAGTGTGGGGAAGGGGAGTAGTGAGTCATTGCGGTAAACAGGTTCGATACGCTCTTGGCGTACTCATTACAACGAGTGGCGTTGTAGATTTCCTGAATGCCTGAAGCAATGGTACGGAAGTTCAACCAGTCGAAACGTAAGCCCTTTTTCTCCATGCGCTTACGAGAAGCGATGATCAGCTCACAAATGTTAGGGTAACGCACCACTTTGATGTCTCTAAAGAAAGCCTCTGTAAATTGCTTGTAAGCCGCAGCGCTGCGAACCGTACCTTCTGCATCATCCACACACACATTGATGCGTTCTGAATGCAAATAAGCGGCACGCTGTAAGTATTTAATCACCTTAGCGAACGACTTCGGAGAAATATATTCCCCCCAACGTAGCGCGTAGTCCTCTTGGAGCTGGTCATAGCTGATGGTTTTTAAGCCGGCTTCGGTTGGAATACCTATCCGTCCACCAATCAAATCGGTGTTAGGTAAAATACAAGCCAAGACTTTGGCTATCAAGGTTCGACACTGAATGTTATTGATGGCGGTGCCACCCCAAGCAAATAGGGCAGGGAAGCGCTGCGGGTTATGGATGAACTCTTGGCACGCTTTGAGGATAAACGCATACTCGTGAGGCAACTGAACCACCTCACCACTGCGCAACAGACGTCGGGCAGTAAAACCGATGTGGTAACTGTCCTGGTCTAGTTCAAGCTCGTCCAGCTTAGACTTAGGGCTGAGCACATCATGGTGCAGTTCGATCAATGCTTGTTTACGCTCTTTGCGCATCAGACGATACGCTTTATCGTATTGTGATTTGGCGAAGTTCGCGGAGAGGTTATCTGCAAGCATGAGACTCACTCTCTAAGCCATAACCGAATAAGATCAGAGTGTGATCATCTGATGCCCATGAGGTTATTACTGAGGTCTTGAGTCTGAGGTTCGCTTGCCATGGGCAAGACACAATTGGCTTATTCATGTTTTGATTCCACAAGATTTTTAGGGTTGTTTGGTTTCCACGCCAAACAATGAATGTTCAATCTACACAAGATCTGTAAAAAGATCAAATGCTTAAATTTCAGGCACAAAAAAGCCGTTCACTTGTGGGAGAACGGCTACTTTGCGAATGCTATATAGTTAGATTGGA
>NZ_JAPPTO010000056.1:0-5542 GCF_027587135.1 Vibrio sp. MM46 | reverse complement strand
TTTAAAGATATCTAATCTAACCAATTGGGTAGACACTGCGGGTTTTGCTACGCGCGTTGTTATATTGCCAGCTAACTTGATGGTTAGGAACTTCAATCCTAACCATTAAGCAAGTTTAGGAGGTAGCGAAGCGTTTTGGATGTAATTGCCCTAAAGATAAATTGAACCAATGATGATTTAATCCGCTAATCACGGTCGTTTTTGCACCTAATTTATTGATTTTAGATAGACCTATCCTACGCAGGTACGCCAAGCCGTCGCGATTCGCGCATGTTCATCCGGCGACTATCCAACCGCTCATGATTTTTTGAGCCCGCTGTAAAACATGTAAACACCACTCTGCATCCGCGCAACACACACTTATACGGGGCGTTACCTGCAAAGCCTTTGTATTGCTTCGCATACGTGAGTAGCTCTGGCTGCTTTGGTGCTTTCTCTCCCAAAGCTAAATACACCAGAGGCAGTAGGACCCTCGTTTTCTGTTGGATAGAAAACCGTAATAAAGCACCATTTTAAAATGGTGCTGTGGGATATGACCCACGTACCGTAATATCATTTCTTCTTGCGTTAGCGTTTTTGTTTTGTGCTTGCCGTCTCGATGGTCGAGATATTTAAACACAACGGTGCCGCCACTGTAGTGGCGTAACCTCGATGCCGATATAGGCGGGCGCTTCAGGTGAGCTATTGTCAAATGTGGTGTGTGGAGATCATGCAGTAGCCTGTTGATGAGTCTCCATTTCTTTCACTCCATTGATGAAGCGAACATCTTTCACAACATCCGCTAGGAGTGCAAAACCTCGTAGACGACGCCACTTCGTCTCTGCACTACGCATTTACTTGTAGGTCATCATCAACGTAGTCTTTCTGTTTCCACAGTCCTTTGTCTTGTTCGTGCGTAAACGTACTGTGGCGAACATCGATTCTATTGGGTTGGTTGTCCTGATATGAACCCAGAGCTCTGCTGGGTAATCGTAGAACGCCAGCATTTCAGCTTTATCTTTCACCAAACAGTCGGTTGCCTTTGGATACTTGGCTTCAAAGCGCTTCTGGAAGGTAGAGAAGGCGTGATAAGCATCATCTCTCGTTTCTGCCATCCAGATATCTTGCAGTGCTTCCTTCATTCGTGGTTGTACGCTTTTGGGCTCCTTGTTAAGCACATTCGCTGTCTTATGTACCCAGCACCGTTGTTGGGCAGTTTGAGGCCAGCACTTCGCAACCGCTTTCCAGAAGCCAAGCGCGCCATCTCCGATGGCGAGCTTCGGTGCTAACTGTAATCCCTGCGCTCGTAGCTGCTCAATGAGTTCCGTCCTACTTGCTTCTGACTCTCGATGACCATCCAGAACACCAAGAACCTCTTTGCGTCCAGTGTCATCGACACCAATGATGACGAGTAAGCAGAGCTTATCGTCCATCCTAACGTGACAGTAAACACCGTCAGCCCAAACGTAAACATAGCCACGTCTACCGAGGTCACGCTTACGCCACTGTTCGTATTCAACATACCAGCGCTCTTTGAGACGACAGATGCTGTTGGCTGACAGGCCTTTCGCATCCTTACCAAGCAGAGACTCCAGAGCAGGCAACATATCGCCCGTAGATATCCCCTTGAGATAGAGTAACGGGAGCAGTGTTGCAACACTCTTTGTTCGCTGAGATACGGTGGTATCAAGTTGCTATTAAATTTGACGCCATTCCCTGAGCGATCTCGTACCTTAGGAATTTGCACTTCGATATCCCCGACACCTATTTGCAAGGTTCGCTCAGGTAAGAAACCGTTGCGAACAATGGCTTGCTTGCCGTCAACCATTACACTCTGATGTTGGGCTAGTAGCTGTTGAAGCTCAGCTTCAACAGCCTGTGTAATCAAATCTCTAGCCCCCTGGCGTATCAGTTCAGTAAGTGGGTCTTGTGGTGTATTCAGTGAAACAACAGTATTATCAGTCATGCGGAGTGCCTATCTGTTAATCGTTCTGGGGAGAACAGCATCAACAGATTACACCGCAACTTCCTTTCTCTTCCATACACCAGAAATCAGCATAGCTCTCTGGTTGTCAAGAAAGTATCTTTCCCGAGGTTTTAATTGACTGATGTACCACGGCAGACTTTTTTGAACAGGGGGTATTGTTTAGCTGGGTTTAAATTAGAGTGCTGGTTTCAGCCTTGCTGGTGATGGTCGGTCTATGTTGGCGCAGTTTCCAGTTGCAACCGATGCTCGATATTGGGTTCGACTTGGGCGTTACCCTTCGGGCAGGGCTTTTCGCTAGAATCTTCCATCTATGGGCTAAGATCTTCATCTCCCTGAAAAGTCACAAGTGCCTTCCCAGGGCGTGAAGCTCTAAAGCCCCTATCTGCAAGGATATCGCTTCAATCCTGAACGCCTCCGCTACTGCGTAGCTGCGCCTCGTCGTGCCTCCTCGTTGCCTTTCACTGCCTGACATTAAGTTCGAGTAAGGGTTGGTTTTTTATGCGCCGATTTTCCTTTCTACTCGCATCACATTACGGGCTCGCAAGCTGTTTAACCTTCTCTCAACACAACCTGCCTGCAAGGGAGGCTTCGCGCTGTATCCCTAAAGCAGCAAGCTGCTAAGGGCTACTAGCCCCTTGTCAAGCCAGAACGATGTTGTGAGTGCGGACAGCTAAGCGGCTCCGGAAAGTGATACTCAAACAAAAAGGAAACTCGATATGGCGCAACAAAACTCAACCCTAACTCTCTCTAAATGCCAAACAGCGACCAACGTCTCGCCGTTGGAGCGCGAAAGCCTTCCTAAAAATGATTTCTCTTTGGTTCAGCGCAAGCGTCAACGTGATCTGAAAATTTTAGACCGATTAAGAGAAATTCATGGATTGAAGAGAAAGCCTGTTCGCCATATTAGATGTAACCCTTTGAATTATGTTTGTACCGCTACTGCATGTATCGACCTTAATCGTATTTAATCAAACCATCCCACAGAGGCATAACAATGAAATATCTATCAGATTACACAAGTGAAAAACAAACCCGAGCCTTTGACGAGTTCGGCGCATTCTTTGCCTTTTCTAATGAGCAGTTTGCAGCAGCAAAAAAAGAGGGGATCAAATACGTTTCCCTTGGTTTTGGCATGATCGTGCCAGAGAGTAATGCGAGTGCTTTAGTCGAAAAGCTAGACGAGATCCAAAAGGATGCGATTGCGCAAGATATTGCCGAAAATGGCATCAAAGCCATCATCCGCCGTGAGCTATTTAATCACGAGTGTTTTTACACCAATGATATTTGTGACTGCGTTGAAAGGCTCACAGGCTACAACGTTTCATACGATGAAGTTTACGAGGTGTTCAACCACATCCGTAAAACCGAAGATGTGTATTAAGCACATATAAAAACACCTAGATATTTGCTCGAACAAATATCTAGGCAGTGTCCATAACTTAAATATATGAGGATTTAAAAATGAACGAGTTAAATACTATCCCAACCGAAGAACAATTGAAAGCACAAACTTACGTTTGTACAGCCGAGCCCTTTGATTTAGGCAAGGTGGTGATCACCCAAGGCATTGACGCTCTATTACGTGAAAATATCGGCGCAAGTCTGCGTGTCTGTTTAATGCGTCACCAAAATGGTGATTGGGGGAATATGCCAATTGAAGATAAGATTTTAAATGACGAAGCCACAAAAACAAGTGAGCGCATTATGTCAGGCTATCGATTGTGCGATAAACAGATTTGGATCATTACCGAGTGGGATCGCAGCGTGACGACGGTATTATTACCGCATGAATACTAATCATAAAATCAACTAAAACCAAATCCAGTCAATGACTGGATTTTTTGCGTTTGATTTTCTGATTTTTCGTTTAGGTTTTAAAAATCGACTCGCACTTATTCATAATAAACGATGAGGCTAAAGCGAGTATAGGTGTGATATTAATAAGTGCTCGCTGAACACGCTGTTTTTTCTTTGTCATCCGACTATAACCCTCATTTTGTGTTGTCAGTATTGTGGAACTATCACAATAATAATGAGCTTGTTTTAATTATCGAGTCATTAAGGTCTAGCAGGATGGAGGGTATTTTGTGGTATGGTGAATTTTGAACCTTTCTTTAGATTTCTATTATACTGCTATCGTGCTTCTTACTCACTTCGTGAGCGCATTCTCTACTCGTCACGCCGCTCCTCATGGTAAACTGCTTTGAGTTTCTGCATTTATTTATGTCATTTGTTGTGGTTGTGTTATGAAATTTAAAATGATCTTTGTTTTCCTAGTTCCCTTTCAAGCGTCCGCTTTTTGTTTTGATGAGGCTGGACAATATTATAATGTGTCAGCAGATTTATTAAGGGCGATTGCTCAAGTTGAAAGTAGCCTTGATCCGACTGCTTATAACGAAAATAAAAACGCTGTGGGTAAGATCACTAGCCGTGATTTTGGGTTGATGCAAATTAACTCAAGCTGGTTTAGCAAACTTGCTGAGTTTAATGTGAACGAGCAGAATATCTATGAGCCGTGTTTTAACGTGTAATTAGGTGCTTGGGTATTAAGTACGAACTTTGCTACTCATGGTTATAACTGGAATAGCGTAGGCGCTTATAATGCTGGCTTCTCTAAACGTACTGAGAACGCCAGAAAAATATACATCCAAAAAGTCCAATCTGTTTATTATTCCGCAAAAGTTAAATAACCCTCATTGCACCATTGTGGTGCAATGAGGGTTGCCGTCAGCTCTTCCTGCTCTCTCTTCGTTCTTACGTCTGACCCTTCCAGCAGCCCCCTATTCAGTCGCCATGGGTACGGCTTTTTAGCTTTGCGCTGGTCAATTGTTCCCAAGTCGATCCACTGAATGCTGATGTTGTCATCCTGACTTTTCTCTTTCTCCGAAAGCGACCACACCCCACGGCGCATTGATTTCAATGCGAATGGTTGTCTGTGAAAAATATAAAGGCAATAAAAACAATGAGTTACAAAGATGCGCTAAGGCGAAATGACCATCAAAAAAATTTTCAAAATCTCAACTAATTAGCCGCTGGAATCGTATTTGAAAATATGTTGATCGTATTAGATTTCCATTTAAACCAAGTGTGTTAAGGGCTGTAGCTGATTTGAGTTAAAAATTAATACTATTGTATTTGATTTCAATTTAGCCCTTTGGTGGTAAGCTCTGAGAAGAATTTTTATGTTGCGTAAATATGGAATTGTATTGGATAATGCATTAAATCGTATTAACGAAATTCGAAGGGAAAAATCTAAAAATGGCAAGAAGCACTGTGCTACAAGCAACAATCAAAGGGACGTTAGAGCAGGATTTTCGTAAATTTCAAAAGCGAGAAAGGCTGAGCGATGCCGATGCTGTGCGTCAGCTTTTGACACTGGCATTACGTATTAAGTTGAATGATAGTGACGACGATAGACCGTCGAACCGTGAACTGATGGAAGAGATTTATCGGGTGGTGAGGAGCAGTTCTGCCATAGGTGAAGTTATTCATGGTCAAACCTTTGATGGAGAAAAACTATATCGTGATCAAAAAGAGTCCAAGCCAGTAAGGCAGCAGATCAAAGCTGACATAGAT
>NZ_JAPPTO010000055.1:0-5679 GCF_027587135.1 Vibrio sp. MM46 | reverse complement strand
TACGCTTTATGGAAAATGATACAAAAAGGACGTTATGAAGTTATCTGAGTTACAAAGTCATATAAAAGAATTCGATTATGCGCCAGAGCAATCTGAACACTATTTTTTAAAACTAATCGAAGAAGTTGGTGAATTATCGGAATCTATTCGCAAAGGTAAAAGTGGGCAACCAACGCTAGATGAACTTAAAGGTTCAATCGCAGAAGAGTTATATGACGTCTTGTATTATGTTTGTGCTTTAGCCAATATTCACGGTGTAAACCTTGAGAAAACGCATGAATTAAAAGAAGTTTTGAACAAGGTTAAGTACAACCGCTAGAACGCGTATAACAAATTGTTCAAGAGGGATTCAGCACGCGTGGCATTTTTACTAGGCGTTGGTTTTAGTGATTAAGGTGGTATGCGGTAGCGTCGGTGTTGCGTGCTTCACCCCTTAACAAGGCGTTAGGTGATTCATCAAAACTTAACCTTCGAACCTAAGTGTTTGTGGCTCGAAGGCAATTTGAAGCTATAGCTGACCTAGGTCGATTCTTTTTGCAATTTCCTTCATAGTGTCAATCATGCCATGTTCAAATAAGAGTGAATCTGTAAAGGTGTATGATTTGCAAACTCTTCTCCCCTCTGGGAATCTATCTAACGTTACAAAAGCATACCCACCACCGCCTTCGCCATCAGCATTGAAAGCACGCCCAAGTTTTAATCGTTCACCATCCACAAGTCCTTCATCGTTAAATTTTCCCTTGGGTAAGCCGCCTTGGGCTTCGGTTTTGAAAAACTTACCTTCTAGTGTGTCTAGGAACCATCGTAAACCGCGCTTGGGGAATTCGATTTGGTAATGCAGCCATTTGCTTTTTCCAGTTCGTTTGTTTGTGAAATATTGTGCATCCGCGAGGATGATGTGATCATCAATCAACAGAAAATAGAATGTATTGCCAATATCTATCGCGTCAGGCAAAGTCGCAACTAGGTTCGGATGCTTAGCGACAGTCAGTGGGTCTATTTCTTTAAATTTCTTCATTTGTTTTCTCCTTTCCCTATATTAATTCGCTTTATGGCTCCCGCTTTTTCTAACGTACCCAGTGTTTGCGGGTTTTTATCCCACGTAAAGGTTTCTGGAGGACCGTATTCCACGTCATCATCAATGTCACCATACGGTGTTGTTCCATATGTCACGTTAATGTCTTTGGTGACACCGTTACCAAGGAAATGTTCGTTTGCACCTAAACGTTGCTCAATTTGGTGTCGGATATCGAGAGTGTCAGTTTGGCTTGGAGTAAAGCCAAGTTCTTGGCAGTATTCGCTAAACTGTTTCTGTTTCTTAATATCAATGCCTTCTTCTTCAGCCGATATTTTGACTTGTTCATAATATCGACTGAACTCAGGTGTCATACATGGTGCAATCAAATCGAGGCTGCCCTCAAACTCACTGGATAATTCAGATTCAGTAAACCCACTCATTCTCTCGTAGGTGGGGATAAAGCTATACATATCGCCGATTTTATCGGCTTTTTGGTGGTCAATGAGCAATATGGTGTATTCACAATCGGGCTTATATTCAATCCCTACAGCATTGCAGATGGCTTCAGGGTCTGTGTCTCCATGCTCAGCTTGAGTAAATGTGGTTGTCCAATATCGTCTGGCCTTTCCCTCTGAGGGTGGTCCAATATAGCCCTTGTCCCCAGTCCAACCTGATTCGACCACTCGAAATAAGAAACGCTCATCCAAGCCCTTTGCAACCACTTCTCTTTTATCCGCAGTGGTGTAAGGTGAACCCGGTAATGCTGCACCACCTTCACGAGCGGCATCGACATAAGACTTGGCTTCCGCCAAGCGCTGCTTCGCTTCTTCATAAGTTTTGGGTGGTGGTTGTTTATCGGCTCGATATTTGTCACCGATTAAGACAGTGGGGTTGCCAATGACAATCTTGCCTCCGTGACTGGTTGAGTCTCCCATTCTTGCTGCGGGTTTACCGTTAATAAATACGGAGCCAGATCCTTGGCTTATGGAATCAGGGGGACCGACACAGATGAGGCGGTCGCCTTTACGAGCAACTGGCAGACCGCCAATTTTTACATTGGGTGAGCCAGCGACTACAGGGCCTCCCACATGCGGAACTTTAGCAGTAACCTTGGGACAGACGTGCATTGATGTTAATGTTGCAGCGGGTTTTCCCATGAAAACATCCTTTTTGTGGGTTAGGTTGCATATCTTAGCCCTTGTAAGGAAACTATCTTCTTTGGCTGGTGTAATATTTGGAAGCAAATCACCTAACAAACTGTTTAAGAGTGATTCGCAACGCGTGGCATTTTTACCATGCGTTGTATTTAGTGTTTAAGGTGGTAAGCGGGAGCTACTGTATTGCGTTGCTCACACCTTAACAGGGCGTTAGGCAAATAGAGATAAATTTAATTATGGAGTGGAAATGACAGTAGAATTACTAGATGAGTGGAAATATAAACTTTCTACAGTAAGAATAGAATCTCAAAAGTACTTAAAAGTTAGTTCATTTAAGAATTTGGCTCCCGGTGAAGCTACTCGAGCGGCATACTTCACCGAAATAGCGCCGGTTTTAAAGCAGTTAGGATTGTCGAATCCTCATGAAAAATCAGCTCTTACTTTGGAGCCAACTCATCCAGTTCTCAATAGCAACTTAGAAAAGGCGTTCAAAAGATTAAAACTCAACCCTTCTCATACTAAACTATTTAAAGATGCAAAGTTATCTCTAATTTCGTTGAAGATGCTTCGTTCTTATGCTCCGGATTCAGATGCCTCAAAGATGTTGAATGCAGGCATAGATAGTCCACTATACTTACTGGATCCGCTATATGGTTTCGTTTTTATCCCAGTGCAAGGTCGTATGAGCAACCATTGTTTTGCCATCGATTTATGGGGGGCACACCTCGAAAGTATGCCAAAGTTACTGTCTCAAAAGTTATGGAAAGACCGAGCAAATAGTATGCTTTCAGGTGGGGCGTCAGCGGGGCGCCTCTTATTTAAAGAATTATTACCAGAAGAAACAGACCCTTTAAAGCTCGCTAGTCCAGCGGAAATCATAATTGATTCCGAAGAAGAATTGGATGAGCTAGTTGAAAAATTACGCTCTTTAGCGCAGCGCATGCCAGAGGTGGATTTGTGGTTTAGAGGGCAAAGTAAAGATTATGTCACTCCAGACCGACTTGAGTTAGCTAAAGTCGGAATAGCCCCTTATTCTAATATTCAAGACTCTAATCTCACCCCATCGCTATATCGACATTATGATTCCTTTACAGACAATATTGATTATTTTGAAAAAATGACACTCGATTTAGCAGAGTGGGTTTTTCATGCAAAAAAAGTAACGGCATCAAATGAAATAAATGAACAGGCTCCATTAATAAATGGTGTGTCTTCTGTAACAAGTGAGGGTCTTAGATCGTACCAACATGGATTGGTTCTCCAGCAGTATGGTGCTCCTTCTGCATATTTAGATATTACCAAAGATCATAATATTGCAGCTTGGTTTGCTACTCACCGCTGTCAAAACAATGAACAAGGGAAAATGGAATTCACAGCGTATAACCCAAGTAACGAACAACCAGAAGATATGCGAACAATATTTGTTTTTCCATTAGTTAAAGGAGTCCACCCTTACTTGGACCTAAATTCAATTTTAAGTGAAAGTGAAGCATTGAGAGCAGTGAGGCAAAAATGTGGGTTACTTGGAGGGGCAGGGAATTTAGCCAGAAACTATTGTGCTAGATATCTAGGGCTCAAAATTAGATTGGGTTCCAATTTTCAGTTATCAAAGCCGTTACGCGCTAGTGACCTATTTCCACCTGAGTGCGAAGATAAAGTGTTAAAGATGCTGAAAGAAGAAGGGATGGATAATCAAGACCGTTTATTCCCAGTTTCAGAACTTGCCTAACAATCTGTTTAAGAGTGATTCGCAACGCGTGGCATTTTTACTATGCGTTGTGTTTGGTGTGTAAGGTGGTCTGCAGCTACTTCGGTATTGCGTTGCTCACACCTTAACAGGGCGTTAGAGCGCAGGAGAAGAATAATGAATATGACGGACATGATTGAATACATTTCATATCTTATCACCGGCATTATTATCGCTCCCTTTGGCTTTATGTTGTTCAAAGAATTTATCGGTAAAGATCGCAAGACGGTCACAGATGAAGTCAAATCTACGGTAGGAGACGAATCGAGAAAGTTTCTGGGAGGTAGATATGGTGATGCTGTGGTAGGTCAGTTTATCGAGTTTAAACTGATAATAGCGATAGGTTTGCCAGTAGTTCTCTTTCTAGGGATCTCTTCCTTGGTAAATTCTCTTTTGAAAGTTCTGTTCAACCTTTGAGTTGCGCTCTAACAAACTGTTCAAGAGGGATTCGCAACGCGTGGCATTTTCACTATGCGTTGGTTTTAGTGTTTAATTCGGTATGCGGGAACTTCGGTATTGCGTTACTCACCCCTTAACAGGGCGTTATGTGGTTGGAGAAAAATTATGAATCCATCAGCGGTTCTTGTTCATGTCCCAGATGTAGCGAAAGGTCTTGAATGGTACAAGAAAGCTTTTCCAGAAGCCGTTCCGGTTTATCATCCTGACTTTGACTTCACAGTGCTTGATATAAATGGTTTCTCACTAGAAATAGTCCAAGCAGACAAAAAGGTTGGTGCTGGTAAAAGTGGCACAGTTGTTTACTGGTCAGTAGATAACTTATGTGTTGCGCTGGCTCATTTTGAAGAACTCGGTGCGTGCCTTTATCGTGGACCAATGGAAATTGAAGATAGGCTTTCAATGTGCCAAGTTGAGGATCCATTTGGAAACTTAATAGGACTACGTGGGAAAACCACATAACAAATTGTTCAAGAGGGATTCGCAACGCGTGGCATTTTTACTATGCGTTAGTTTTAGTGTTTAAGGTGGTATGCGGCGGCTTTGGTATTGCGTTGCTCACCCCTTAACAAGGCGTTAGTTTTATGGAGGAAATATTGTGGAAATCTGGAAGTTATTGTTCTTTATACCTGCGTGCTTTGCACTCAATATGACTCCTGGTCCAAACAATCTATTGTCCATGAACAATGCTCGTTGTTACGGTTTTAAATCCGCTTTTATTGCTGGACTTGGTCGTATTGCTGCATTCGCTGTAATGATTGCCATGGCTGCTTCTGGCTTAGCAGTTGTTCTTTATGCTTCTGAGACTCTATTTCTAACAATTAAAATTGTGGGCGCGGCTTATTTGTTGTGGATTGCCTTTAATCTTTGGCGTTCAGAAGCAAGTCCAGTTTCTGAATTAGAAAATACTCGCAACCGATTAGGTTTAGCTAAACAAGAATTTTTGCTAGCCGCTGGTAATCCAAAGGCGATCTTAATCTTTACCGCCTTTCTACCACAGTTCGTCGATGTTTCAGCGAATGTAAATGAACAATTCTTCGCTCTAGGGGCTACGTTCCTAGTTTTAGAAATGGGTGCAATATCGATTTATGCGATATTTGGAATGTACTTAAGGCAGTGGTTTACGAAACCGAAAATGGCAAAGCGCTTCAATAGAGGTTGTGCAACTTTTTTGGCTATGTCTGGAGCAAGCTTGTTACTGAGTCGCCAGCAATAAAACTAACAAACTGTTCAAGAGGGATTCGCAACGCGTAGCATTTTTACTATGCGTCGGTTTTGGTGTTTAAGGTGGTATGCGGCGA
>NZ_JAPPTO010000054.1:0-6071 GCF_027587135.1 Vibrio sp. MM46 | reverse complement strand
TCCTGTCACCGGAGATAATTTTGGTTTTGTTCAGTGGCGAAAACGTAACTGTGTATTTTTGTAAGAGGCAATCATGACTTTTTCACCACCGACATTACAAGGCGAGTCAGAATTGTTTATTGCCAGCAACTTGAACTCTCTTGAGGACTTTTTAAAGACGGATATAGCCAATCACAAGCACATCTACTGCTGCTTTCCTTTGACGCATTTCTGTTTCTCGTTTTGCAAAGACCTCAACGCCCGCAAAGTCTGCTCAATCAGTTTTCAAGACGCACATACTCTCTACCCACCATTTAAACGCCCATGACCAAGAGGGTTAATATGACCATATCATCATTTGAGAGCGCCATCTGGCGCTCTCTTATTTTTCTGTGCTTGTTTATCTCGCTGCCTAGCAGCGCTTATACAGAGCAAGAACTCAAAGCTTTTGCCAAACTTGAGCAAGCACTTAGCCAGCAAACTGACACGGCAAATCAATGGCAGATTGACCAGGTGCAAAACCAAGCCAATGCCTATAAGCAACAAGCGCTTGATGCCAGCAAAAAAATTCAAGCCTTAATAAAAGAGGAAAGCCTCTCTCCATTGCTCGGCATGCAAAAACCCACACGTAATCCCGACCAAGCGCCCAAAGGCGTGATAGTTTTTGTGTCGCTGACTATGCCCGATACGGCACTGAAACAATTGCTGACGCAAAGTGAACATCTCGGCATCCCTCTTGTGATCCGTGGTGTCTTGCCAGAAGGTTTTCCAGCCACTGCCAAGCGCATCGAGTCATTAATACGCTCACCAAACCAAGCACCAATACAGAGTGGATTTTCAATCAGTCCTGATTGGTTTAAGCAGTTTGATATTACAAAGGTGCCGGCTTTTGTATCGGTCAAGCCAGGGCGTTGTCTGCCAGAGCAACCTTGCTCCAACGCTGACTACGACATTCTTTATGGCAATATCTCGCTCTATCAAGCGCTAGATTATCTCGCCATGGGCGATGCGCAGCAAAACATTCACCCTCTGCTGCGCACTCTGTATTCACAATAATGCTTAAGTCATGATGAGGCGCAATCCATGCCAATATCCAAAAAACTCCATAACCTCTGGAGCGAGATTTTCATAGAGCCAAGAAAACAAAAAGCGCGACGCTACGAAGATATTGACCCCAAAATCACACCTTTGGTATCACAGTTAAATGCTGTGCCATCAATAAAAACGCTTGCTTCCTGCCAAGGTCACGCCTTCGGGCGACCAGAGCCGCCTTATGTTTACTTTGTAGCAGAGCAAGGTGCAGTAGAAAGGCTTATTCAAGCGGTAAGAAAAGCCCGTCAACGAGGTAAATTGCACCACCCTTGGGAAATTGTTGAGCAATACAATCATGACATTCAGTTAGTTTGGGCTCTTTCGTCTACGTATCATGATCAGTATTACTTGAAATCTAACGTGATAGATCTGGCATGGCATCGTGATCGCATTGATGATGACATTCAAACGCTCACGCACATCGTGCGCCAGTTACAAAAAATATTGTAAATATCCACGTTGGATAAACTCAAATACGAAATAGACGCCACTGCCGCCTAAAACAATAAAAGCCAGCCATTTTTCAAGACGCTTTCTTCTTGCGATAGCACCAAATGGGTCACCAGTACGACAATTCGGACATCGGTCTGCATCCGGAGCAACAGGATGTTCACAAACAACACATTTTAAAAGCATATCAATACTCCAATCCAAAAATATTTATCGTTCTAGCATAAGCAACACTCTTATGCCTACTCAAACATTGTACTCTTACCATCACTTTTAACGAGGTGTTTCTTATGCGCCTATACCCTTGGGCTGCGCTCATGCTCAGCCTTTTCTCTGCATCGGCTTTAACCAGCGAACAGCAAACCTTCACGGATGCCGCAAGCTGGGCAAAACAAACAGCGAACCAAGCCCTAAAGCCAAGCTCGCTCCCTCTTAATATCGATGATTACTGCAAAGATGCCGCTTGTAAAAGAGAGATACGAAACCCAAAAGAATCCCACCTCTCTGACAGCGACATCAATAGCCAAAAAAATCTCGCTTTTGCAAAAGATGAGACCGCCCAAGCAATACAGAACAACTTCAATAAGGGTAAGCCTGATATAAAGAACGACCCTGCTATGCGCTTTGCTTTGTTGGGTCAAGAAAATGCTTTTGAAATCACCCATGGCGTATCTAACGCCTACGTAGACTGTGATGCTGGAACGCAGTGCTTAATTGAAAATCACACACGCATTTGCACCTCACCAACGAACAACAACGTGCCTTGTTATAGTACGCCCGTGGCACAGATTGAAATCGGCATCACACGCTATCAATGTCAGGATGGATGGACGTTAAAAGGCATGACTTGCCATAACGTTGAGACGCAATGCCGCTTCGATAAGAGCAACCAGACGACTGACTCCGCTCGCTTCCACAATTGCTACTCAAGCAGCGGTTATACAACCACTTATTATTGGGATGGAAAGCAGGTTTACTCTAAAGATGGTTATTACAAAGGGGATTACAAATACGCCACAAATTACAATAGCTGCGGCATTGCAACTACAAGCCTTTATGAAATTTGCGGTCCAGTCCCTATCGAAAAGCCCGCCGCTTTGAAGTGCGATGCGGGTTATACACTCTCTGGCGCACAGTGCATCAAAAACACCTTTTCATGGAAGACCGATTGCTCCTTACTAAAAGACTGCAAAAAAACCAACCAAGTCTGCATTGAAGGACCGCAAACTCGCATAATTAACGGTATTCCCACTCATCTTGATTGCTGGAAATACCAAGTCAATCACCTTTGCGAACTGTCAGACTCCTGCGCCAGTTTACCCAAAGACTGCAAAGAACAATCTCGCTCTTGCTCACTCAAACAAAATGGGGTTTGCGTCGAAGAAGAAATCAAAAAAAGTTGCCCTGAAAAATCATGCCGCGCCACCCAAATGCAGTGTGGTGAACAATCCTTTTGCCTTGATGGCGATTGCTATGTGGAAGAGCCAAAACTCAATGGTAACTTTGATAAATCCGTCGCGGCACTGGCAGGGCTTGCCGAAGCGGTAAAAGATGTCGGCGACCCGCCTAAGATATTTACGGGCAAACCCATGAAATGTGACAAAAAACTCGCAGGCTTTAACGACTGCTGCAAAGACTCAGGATGGGGACAAAGCCTGGGAGCAAAATGCAGCGAAGGTGAAAAAGCGTTAGGCAAAGCGAAAGAGAAAGGATTAACCCTGTATGTAGGGCAATACTGCGCCAAGAAAGTCCTTGGGGTTTGCACACGTAAAAAACGCAGTTACTGCGTCTATGACAGCAAACTTGCCAAAATCATTCAAGAGCAAGGCTCTATCCAGCAATTAGGTAAAGGACTTGGCAGTGCCAAAAACCCAACTTGCGCAGCTATCACCCCGGAAGAACTCGGTCAAATCAACTTTGAGCACATCGATTTTTCAGAGTTCTACCCAGAAATGCACGCCAACACCAACCTGCCTAACTTTGATGAAATCAAGAAACGACTTCAAAGTGCAGCGGGCGGTTAAATCGACCTTCATCACTAAACAAAGGACAGTACATGAAAAACTTTATCCAGAGCCACCACTCCACACTATCACTGCTTGCTAAGCACCTCATTCAAACACCCGCGGTATTACTGCTTGTCATCGCTGCCTATGTTTTAGCAACTGACAGTCATTTTAATTACAACCAAAGATTAGTCACCGCAGTGACACAAGCTGCGTGGCTTGGTAAAGCCGAAAAAGGGCAGATACGTATTTTTGAATGCACCGATGGAACACCGATTGATAGAGCGACCATCGTAGGTAACGCCAACCCTTGTCCAAATTCGGAAGTGAAAACCACCTCAATAGCCGACTCAGCACGCCAGACCACACAGCGCGAAAGAGAGCAAATAGGGCTACTTTATTTGAGTTTGGTAATTATCAGCCTACTTGCAACCGGCTTATTTAGGGTTTGCGACCACATCAGAGCAAAGTATGGCAAGCGCTCAAGACAGATGACCAATCAGTGCAACGAAGGATCAACGCACCAAACTAAGCCTGATGAAAACAATAAGACAATGGAGAAAGACAAGAAGGTAGAACAGTAAGGAAATACGCTCTTATCGCCAAGCAATGGAAATCTGGCGATAAGAGCAATCCATTTAAGCCGTCGTTTTGTATTGAAGCCAAGCCGCACCAATCACCATGAGAAACAAGGGCAAATTCTCACCCAATTGCGACCAAAACAGAGGAATGGCACCTGCAAAAATATCACCAGACATAACGAACTCCTTTGACGAGCAATGAAAGATTAACGTCTCAATAAATCACTGTACGAGTATCATCCAAAAGGTTCCCGGTCAATGAAAAAAAAAGAAAAACACTTCACTCAACAATACCAAGCTAATCAAACCCTTACACTGTTGCAAGATCGTCTCGCTTGTATCATTAGGGAAAGAGGGGTTCCTCATCTTATTCAGGAAACGGGCTTATCTGAGTCAATGCTTTACCAATACGCCAACAAAAAAGCCTACCCCACCCTTCCCAAACTCGCCCTTATCGCACAAGAATGCGGTGTTTCGTTAGCGTACTTGTTCGGCGCAGAGCAAAAAGACGTACAGCCATTACCGCCGCAAAACACGACTTTGCGCTTAACGGTCGAAGATGACGTAATGAGCCCCACAATACCCACCAAAGCAGAGATTGAGTACCGCCCTATCAAGCCGCTACCAAAGAAAAAGCGCCTGACAGATGGCTTGTACCTATTAACCAATCAGCAAGGTTTGATTGTGCGCCGCATACAATGGCTTGAGACAGAGCAAACCTACCGAGTGTTTGGGGATAACACACACTACCCAGCGCAGCACCTTGAAGAGATAGCGCCTGTTGGCAAAGTGACTGCCATCATTCAACCCATAAGGTGATATCACTGCGATAACTCAAATTAACATAAGGAAATTCGCCCATGCATAAATACCTTTCACCTCAAACAGCACGCAACTTGATTATCTCTCTTGTTGGTGCGTATCTAGTGGTTTTCATTCCAAGCAGGCCTATTTGCGCAATAACCTGGTATTTTTGGTTAGCCGCAAGTGCACTGGCATGGGGGTTCATTACTTGGGCCGACTCCCGCCCCTCTGGTTTTACGCTAAACAAGGCCGCACTAAGCGGATGCCTCATACTTTTAGCAGGAGGGGTGACGTACACCTTAATTACCCATCCTATTGAAGATTTCATCAGCCTAATGATGGCAGCAGGGGTTGTATTACTAGGCGCTTATTCAGACGAGAAAGACCCACGAACAAGCCGAACGTTAGCAAACACCAACTGCAAAGAAAGCAAATCATGAGCCATTCAGACACTAAAAGAAGAGAATTCAACCCCAAAATAAAGGAGCAAATCTGCGGACTTGGTGAACGACTCCGTATAGCCATTGCTCCGATGTCGCAACGAGCCTTTGCAAAAGCTTGGAAAGGTGCAGGCTCATTTGTCAGTATCAACAACTATGTAAATGGCAAAAGCACTCCTGGCATTCACGACTTAATCGCTATAGCACAGCTGACCAATGAAGATATCCTTTGGTTATTAACAGGTCAGAACTACACCGATAACCACTGGCTTCAATCCAACCAATGCGTCGAACTTTGCTTAGACGATGCAATGAGCCCAACGTTATCTATCAATACGCCAGTAGTTCTTGAAAAACTCACACCAGATAGCCACCTACCCGACGGCATTTATTGCTTGGAAAGCTCGCAAGGTCGAATATTTAGACGATTACAATGGGATGAAGAAAAGCAAGGATTCTGGCTACTTTGCGATAACGAAAGATACAAGCCTCAGTTGTGTCAATCACCGCAAGTTGTAGGAAAAGCCATAAGCGCACTGTCACCCATTACTTGAACACTCTGCTGCATTTAACCAAGGTCTATGATGATGAAAAAATCTCTGCTTTACGTCATTACCCTAACGCTGCTTGCCCCTCTGTCTTCTGCTCTCGCCAATGATACCCCACCAGGGTGGCGATGGTACAACGAGCCAAAACAAGCACCTAAAACGCCCAAACCT
>NZ_JAPPTO010000053.1:0-6267 GCF_027587135.1 Vibrio sp. MM46 | reverse complement strand
TCATCTGGCACAACTCGCTAAACGTTTTGAGCAAGAGAAAATTAACTTAATCGTCATTGACCAAAATATCGATACCAGTACATCAACTGGTAGATTGATGTTTAACATGTTGGCATCCATTGCTGAGTTCGAAAATGATTTACGTACTGAGCGGCAAGCTGAAGGCATTGCCAAAGCAAAAGAGAACGGCGTGAAGTTTGGGCGCCCAGCAAAACTTAACGAGCAAATATGCCATGCAATACGTACTCGTCGAACAGAAGGAGCAACTATAGGTCAAATTGCGAAAGAATTTGAGCTAGGAGAAGCAACAATTTATCGGGCGTTAAAAATAGCAATGGAAAAATCAGATTGAAATTACCCCTGTATGCATTAGATTTTTGACTCATTCGCATCCTGCTACTGGCTTCCGAGGCTATACGACACAGAGCGTTCTAACTCATTCAATCTGCCACTAAGCTATTGATTTGTATTTGAAGCTTAAAAAGAAAGAAGGCATTATTTGTTCGTAAAATACGGACAGTCGCCGTATAGAAAGCGTTAAGTTTCAATCGGTATCGGTAAAGTTAAGTGTTTGAAGAAATAGTAAATGTATTAAAGCCATATTTTAGTGTCGATCTTGCAACCTATGTGTCAACAGGAATTGCTCTAATTGAGTTATTGATTAAATTGATTGTTTTAGTAGGTGCTAGTGCATTTGTTAAGAATTTTATCTTTGGTAGTAATTGTAAACACTTAGAAGTAAAAATGAGACCTGGTATTGGTATCAATGTCGATGGAAAATTGTTGTCGAGTGTTGATTTTGATTTGAAGAATTCAGGTGCATCTAATATTTACATAAGTAGAGCCTACTTTTGCGATAAAAAAATTTGCTTTGGCTTTATTCCACGTAAAAGCGCATTGTCTGTATATCAATACGCTGATCGTCTACGATATAAAAAGAATTGCTGAGAGTTGAAATTTTTAGATGGTGCTCTCGAGTATTTAACTGACACAGAAACAGTAATCAGACCTGGCAGTAAGTTCAGAGTACAGGCATCTTTGCCGTTAGAATCGAGTGTGGATGACTCATTGTGTGCTGCAAAAGAGTCTGGAGTTTTGTATCTAGAATATTCAATGAAAGGACAACAAGGGCTTCATAAGGTCAAGTTATAGAAACTTAACAAAGCATTTAAGAGTGATTCCCAACGCTTGGCATTTTTCATTCCATAGTTGGGTTTTGTGTTTACGGTGGTATGTTTAGGCTTCGTGGTAGCGTTGCTCACACCTTAATGCGGCGTTATGTGCTAGGAGGATAATCGAAAGTGCAGTGGTTTCAAGAATATAAAGATTTGGTGTTTTCATCCGAAACCTCAGCTGAAAAGATTGATAAAGCAATTCGTTTGAAATTTGAAAACTTACCTAAACTTCTCTACAAATATCGAGCAGTGAATGAGTATTCGCTTAAAAATCTAGAGGAAGACAGTATTTGGCTGTCAGACCCAAGAAACTTTAATGATCCATATGATTGCTCGTTTAAAAAAACAGATGAACTAGATCCTTATGACCCACGCGTGGTCATAGATATGGCTTTAAGTTCAGGGATAATTTCAGGTGAAGATCACGATTCAATTGAGGCAATTCTAAGTAGTGATAACCCCACAACAACTCTTATGGAACTGAGTTATCCCGATCGTCCTGAATATGCCAAAACCATCGGTGACGCTTTAAGTGCTACGATTAAGGAACACGGATTAGGTATTATTTCCGAGTTATCTGAAAATATGAAACAAGCATTTAAAGTGTGTTGTTTCTCTGAAGACCCTACATCTATTCTCATGTGGTCTCACTATGCTGATTATCACAAAGGTTTTTGTATCGCTTATGACTTCGGAGAATTAGGTAATGAAGACTTACGCACAAGAATGCTGTATCCAGCAATTTACTCAAATAATATGTTCGATGCTTCAGGAATTTTTTCTAAGAACAAAACTGTTAATAATATCTTGTATATTAACCAAGCTGCACTTATCAAAAGTCGTGAGTGGGAATATGAAAAGGAATGGCGGTTAGTTTTCAGTAACGGGATTCTCAACGAAGAAATGGGTTATCTAGTTCCAAAAGCAAAATACGTTATTCTTGGCACTAAAATAGCAAAAGAAGACGCGGACAAAATTATGGAAATCTGTGATAGAAAGGGTATTGAAGTCAAACAAATGCAAATGTCTCCAGTACGCTATGAATTAGATTATCAAACTAAGAAAGTTCGCACATAACAAAGCATTTAAGAGTGATTCGCAACGCTTGGCAGTTTCGCTTCGCTCAAGTATAGCCAAGCGTCGCTCACACCTTAATGCGGCGTTAGCACTTGATCGGTAATAATTAGTCTGGAGAAAAAATGCCTAAAACAAAGGACAAAGCTAAACGAGTAATTGCAGCTTTAGCAAAACAAGTTCCTATTCATCAGATAAAACAGGCAGAGTCTAAAGACGATGCAGATTGGTTTCGTGTGAGTAAAAAGGCTTACGATATTTATCTAAAAAAAGAGCGAGAAAAACGAAAAGAAAGTGAAAGCAAGCCAAACGTATTATGTACTTCTGTAAATGAAATTAAAGGGATAATTTCGCTAAATGACAAGCTTGCTGATTATGCTTTAAGCATTCCTGCTATTGCTACAATGTCTGAAGTTAAGGAGATCGAAAAGCTCATAGGAAGCATGCCGAATAACGAGCATTCAATTATTTCTATTTTGGAAAATTCGACTATGTGCCCAAGAGTTCGTGCACTTCAGAAAAAAGGTCGGTTTGAGCATTTTCCACCGTTTAAAGAGTTTTCTGCGATCATTGAAGCTGCAACCATCTCGTTTTATCGCGGGAACTTTATAGCTGCATATTTGACGCTAATTCCTGTAGTTGAAGGCGTTGTATTACGGTGGTTAGGTTATTCAGGAGAAGGCAAAAAACCAGAGTTTGAAGACCTAAGAAAATTTTTCCGTAACTCGCATACTCGCCAACCATGCCCAGGTAACGCATTATTTTATGAAGTCTACTCAAAAGCATGTGATAAATTGTTAACCGAACATTTGTTTAAGCCATCTGACAAAGGTGATGCTTACTCGAACTTCAACAGGCATTTGGCGGCTCATTTATTAAATAGTTCTCAGTTTGCCACGAAGGACAATTGCATAAGGTTATTTCTTCTGTTGGATGTAATGACAGAGCTTTATTATTACGAAACATATTGTGTCGATCCACGCTTTAACTTAACAGGTGAGCAAATCGCATTGGAGTTAGACACTTACTGTTTACTTAAGTCGCAAACTAATACAGTAGAAGAGAAGCTATTGGGTAAGCCGTAAGAACGTGCTAACAAACAATTTAAGAATGATTCAGCACGCGTGGCATTTTGGGTTTGGCTTTAGCTCAGTGTTTACGGTGGTCAAATGAAGTGCTGTGGTCGCGTGCTTCACACCTTAATTGGGCGTTATATTTAATGAGGAAACATGAGCGAAAATATCAGACAATTCGATGAACTTGTTGCAAAAATTTTTGAGAAACTTTATTCGGAATTTCCTAAACAAGTTGTGCTTAACCCCTCTGAATTAATGGATTATGAAGACGACGGTTCTTACAACGAAGTTGGGGAGTTTATTAGCCCACTGAACAAAGATGACGATGAATTCCTTTCATATACTATATCGTGGCTATATGAGTCTGGTTATCTGATTGGTAAGCTAGGTGGTTCTTGGAATTCTCGTGTGACCTTGTCATTGCAAGGCTTACAATTACTAAAGTCAGTTCCTACATCTGTCGAGTCAAATGAATCTTTGGGTGAGCAGCTAAAAGCTGCCTTGAAAACAGGTTCAAGAGAATATGCCGCAAACTTGGTCAAAGATGCCTTGAATGCTCATAACATCATGAACTTACTGTCAGGTGCATTTAATTAAATATAACAAATTGTTCAAGAGCGATTCGGCACACGTGGCATTTTTACTATGCGTTAGGTTTAGTGGTTAAGATGGTATGCGGAGGCTTTGGTATTGCGTGCCTCACACCTTAACAAGGCGTTATGTTTTAATCCACTTTAAGTGAACTGCTCACAAATTCTCGTCTCAAATTTGCACTATAAACAAATAACCTTAACATTCTGATAAATATGAATATCCGCATGGAGGCTATATGGTGTTAGATAACAGTAAGGCTGTATTGAGTCGCTACCCAATTCTGACGGAGATGAAAGGCGATCTCGAAAATCTTGATGAAATAGGTATGAACTTGCTGAAGAAGTTTGTTGTAGGCAAGAAATCTAATAAATTATTTTACACTTCTGGTTGTTTTGTAACCTATCGGGAGCGAAATTACTCCTTAAGCTCTGGCTATGTAGGTGGTGAAGGCTCGAAAATAAACATCTGGAAAAGAATTAAAAATGAATTTTATCTTCTATTTTGCACAGAAGAGAAGAAATATGAAGCCGCTCGGAAACGTATTGAACGTATGAATGGAGCTTGTTTTGGAGCTGTATTAACAACGGTTTGTGCTGCAATAGCGAAAGCGCTAGGCATGGTTTTTGGTGCAATAGCAGGTTCAGTTGTTGCATTGCTATGGGCGCTGTTCTCAGTAGGAAAGAATGCCTATTGTGGAATATATGAGCAACCAACATAACAAAGCATTTAAGAGTGATTCCCAACGCATGGCATTTTTCATTCCATCGTTGGGTTTAGTGTTTACGATGGCAAGGTTAAGTTTCGTGGAGGCGTTGCTCACACCTTAATGCGGCGTTATGTAGCCGCGAGAGCGGAGGTAAGTTAAAAGGATTTATATATGCTAAATATTCGTCAAGCTCGCATTGAAGATATCTGCGTTCTTAAGAAGCTACAGTTTCAGCTTAATGAGTATCATCAAGCAAATTTACCTGATGACTTTTTATCACCGGAAGAAATTGAACAAAAAATAGATCTACACAAGATAATCGAAAGTGAAAGCTCAATTTTTCTGGTAGCCGAAAGCAATGGGCACTTAGTAGGTTTTGTTTTTGGTGAGTTATGGGTTCGCAAGTCTTGGACGCTCAAGCAGCGAAAAATCGCGAGCATTGAATAAATAGTTGTGGATTCATGCTTTAGAAGCCAAGGCGTTGGGCTGGCGCTAATAGAGGCATTTGAGGAAAGGGCTATTTCTAACGGCGGAGAAGAGCTGCTTTTAGAAGTATATTCCTTCAATGAATCTGCTTTAGGTTTGTATCGCAAAGCCGGTATTGCCCCCAAAATCCTAATTGGGCAGAAAGCACTGAGCTGAAAGTCGGCTACATAACAAATTGTTCAAGAGTGATTCGTCACGCGTGGCATTTTTACTATGCGTTGGTTTTAGTGGTTAAGGTGGTATGCGGAAGCTTCGGTATTGCGTGCCTCACACCTTAACAAGGCGTTAGGTTTTCTGGAGATAGTGAATTGAGCAGAGCAATATACGATATGGAACGACGTTGTGTTGATAGGCACAATGATTTAGCGGGTCACATTAACCGGATGAGTCAGCAGCAAGCTCGTATCATGACAAACGAAAATATAGCGGCGACAAAAGAAGTAGTTGCTCACGTATACGGAAAAGCTAACTCTTACAGCAATGTAATTATTGCTGCTGGTTATGTCGGTTTCTTTACTTTATGGTCAAGTCTAAAAAGTGATTTACCTCAATGGGCTATTTTAAGCTCAGGCGCACTTATACTGATATCACTGATGACATTTATAGGATTTGAACTATATAAAATGCTCAGTGTTTCAGTACAAATGCACAGAGTCTCAAAACGGCTTCAAAAGCCCGACATGTCGTCTCTAAGTGAAATACAGTGTATTGAGCAAAAAAGCGCACTGATTAACGCTAGGGTCTGGGTTTTTACAGTTATTCCAACAGTTTTGTCGGGATTTGGAGCCGGTCTTATATTGTTATACTGCTTTCTGGTTGACTTTATAGCACCATATTTGCAACAAACCTAACAAACAATTTAAGAGTGATTCAGCACGCTTGGCATTTTCGGTTTGGGTTGAGTTCGGTGTTTACGGTGGTTAAATTGAGAGTCGTGGTTGCGTGCTTCACACCTTAATTGGGCGTTATGTGCTTTGTCGAAATAAAGGAAATCTATGTCAATTGAAACACTTAATATTAGCTACTTTCGTGATGGGAGTAATGAGTTTATGGAAATGCTTTCTAACTCTTCAATTGAGTGGTCAAAGCGTCAGACGTTTCCAGAGGGTACGTTAGTTGCTAGCAGCGAGCTAATCGAAATCTTAAAGGTAATCGG
>NZ_JAPPTO010000052.1:0-6352 GCF_027587135.1 Vibrio sp. MM46 | reverse complement strand
TGAGTAGTCCCTCTAGGTACGGATTTAGGTGGCCCGAATTGACCACGCAACCAAAAAAGATAATTGGTAAATCTTATATCAAAAGGAGATAACTTTGAGAGCTGGTGCTGATAGGCAGACTCGAACTGCCGACCTCATCCTTACCAAGGATGCGCTCTACCACCTGAGCTATATCAGCACTCAAATTAGAGTGGAGCGGGCAGCGGGAATCGAACCCGCATCATCAGCTTGGAAGGCTGAGGTAATAGCCATTATACGATGCCCGCAACACGTAACTCTGAGAGCTATTTCCTAAAGAATATGGTGGAGGGGGACGGATTCGAACCATCGAAGGCAGTGCCGGCAGATTTACAGTCTGCTCCCTTTGGCCACTCGGGAACCCCTCCAAATTTTTAAGCCATTCTTACTACAATTGTTTCCACTAGAAACAGGAAAGAATGGTGCCGACTACCGGAATCGAACTGGTGACCTACTGATTACAAGTCAGTTGCTCTACCTACTGAGCTAAGTCGGCATAAGTGGTGCGCATTCTATTGAATGATTTTCTAGGTTGCAATAGCTATTTCAAAAAAAATCGTAAAATTCGACTTTTTAGAATCGATTGCTGCAAAATCATACAAACCTCGCTTTTTAAAGCAAACTTTCGAGCTTTGTCGTTTGCTTTGCACGGAGCTTGTTGTATGTTCTTGCTCTCGATGAAACCAAGGATAAAAGAGACCCATGAGTCCATTTTTGTCATTTGACCGTGCCGAATGGGCAGAATTGCGCAATTCTGTTCCGATGACACTCTCTGAAGACGATCTGAAAGCGCTTCAAGGCATTAATGAAAACCTCACTATGGAGGAAGCGGTAGAGATCTACCTTCCTTTGTCTCGTCTTTTAAATCTGTACGTTCAGGCTCGCCAAAGTCGTAACTCTGTACTTCAGCAGTTCCTCAACACGGAAGAACATGCTCCACCCTTTGTTATCGGCATTGCCGGCAGTGTGGCGGTAGGAAAGAGTACTACCGCACGACTTCTAAAAGCATTGCTCTCTCGTTGGGAGAACCATCCGAAAGTCGCCCTTGTGACAACAGATGGTTTCTTATATCCAAAGAAAGTGCTGGAAGAGAGAGGCATCATGCATCGTAAAGGCTTTCCGGAATCTTACGATATTAAACGCTTGGTAGAATTCGTTTCAGATGTAAAAGCAGGTCAACCAAACTTAGAAGTCCCAGTTTATTCACACATTACGTACGACATTACTGAAGAACGAAAGAAAGTAGATCGTCCAGATGTACTGATTATCGAAGGGTTAAACGTTCTGCAAAGTGGTATGGACTATCCGCATGATCCACATCGCGTGTTTGTCTCTGATTTCCTAGACTTCTCTATTTATGTTGATGCAGAAACTGAGACCATTGAGCAATGGTATGTAGAACGATTTTTGAAATTCCGCCAAGGTGCATTTACTCAACCAGGCTCTTATTTTAGTCATTACACGCAATTGTCTGTCGAAGAGGCGAAAAACAAAGCTAAAGAAATTTGGCAAAGCATTAACGGGCTCAATCTAGAACATAACATTCTGCCAACTCGCGAGAGAGCCCATCTAATTCTGCACAAAGGTCCTAGTCATCTCGTCGACAAGGTGTCGTTGAGAAAGTAACCTCTATTAGGCACTAGACTCGAGGTTAATCACCTTTCCTTAGGGAGATCTCACCACCAACGTAGGTCTCCAATCCATTAGTGGTTTCTAATACTACACCACCTTGCTGATCGATGCCCTTTACTACCCCATGGATTTCTCTAGGTCCCATCAATAGCTTTACAGGGCGTCCAATAAAGTTGTCTAAACGATTCCAACGCTCTACAAACCCACCGAGCCCTGTCATTTCATATTCTTCTAGTGCTTTCTTCCAGTGTTCAATCAGGTTAATCACTAACTGGTTACGATCGATATCTAGGCTATCGCTCACTTGGTTTAAGGTTGTCCACGGTTGATCGATTTCAGGTTGCAAGTCTGGCATACCGATATTAAGCCCCATGCCAATAACTAGATGCGCTGCCCCACCGGCTTGCCCTGACATTTCAACTAAAATGCCTGCAAGCTTTTTATCTTCGTAGTAAATATCGTTCGGCCATTTGAGTTTCACGCCTTGGATACCCATCTCTTCAATAGCTTCCACTGCTGCGATACCAACAACTAAGCTCAACCCCATAGCCGCTGCCATACCAGCATCCAAACGCCAGTACATAGACAAATACAAGTTAGTCCCAAAAGGCGATATCCATTGGCGCCCACGTCGCCCTCTTCCTTTTGCTTGATATTCAGCCAAACATACGCGCCCCTTATCGGAGTCATCGACTTTCTCGAGCAGATATTGGTTGGTTGAATCTATAACCGAGATGAGTTCAAGTTGAGTATCAACATGAGCTTGAAGCCTTTGCTCATCAAGCAGTTGTAAAGGCTGAGCTAGCTGGTAGCCACGTCCTTGAATCCGGTAAATGTCTACGCCCCAATCATTAAGACCTTTGATGTGCTTTGCAATAGCAGCGCGTGATATACCCAATTCTTGCCCTAAGGCTTCCCCAGAATGAAAATCACCGTCACTTAGCGCTTTGAGAATATGCAGTTTTGCAGAGTGTTCCTTTCTCATCGCGTAGCCTCAATCTCAGTTAGGTTAGTCTCGCCCTTGTTATTCATAAAACGAACTTCATGTTCTAGTTCAATTTGGTATTTATCCCAAACGGTCCTTTTTACCAAAGACGCAAGCTCGACAACGTCATTGGCACTACAATTATCAACATTAGTTAGAACCAAAGCTTGGAGTGGATTTACTTGAGCACCGTTCACTGATACCCCCTTCAAACCACATTGGTCGATTAACCAACCCGCAGCGACTTTCATTCCTCCTTTCGCAGGGTAAGCCACCATATTGCTGTGCTTTTTGATAAGTTGATCGTAATGATCTTGGCTGATCACTGGATTTTTAAAAAAGCTTCCTGCGTTACCAACTTTTGCAGGGTCTGGCAATTTTTCCATTCGCACTTGGCATACACGCTCAAAAATGGTTAGGGGACTAAGCTCTTCTTCAGGAATACTTTGCAAAGGACCATATTGATTGATCGCCTTCCATTGCTTTGGCAGTTTGAGACCGACCGCAGTAATAAAGCATTTTTCATATAATGCATGCTTGAAGATCGAATCACGATAGCCAAATTGGCACTCTTCTGCAGTCATGCGTTTGGTCGTGAAGTTCTCCAAATCGAGGATATCTACGTATTCGCACACATTTTGCAATTCCAATCCATAGGCTCCGATATTTTGAATAGGTGCCGAGCCTGCACAGCCAGGGATGAGTGCGAGGTTCTCAATACCTCCCATGCCTTGTTCTACACACCATTGAACAAGCGCCGGCCAATCCTCACCGCCTTCAATGTGCAATAGATAATGAGCACCTTCTTCAGTAACAGTTTTACCCATTAAGCGGTTAATAATGACCATGCCTTCATAGTGTTGAGTAAACAGCATGTTACTGCCCTTACCTAAAAATAGCTTCGGTAACTCTAGGTAAGCTTCATCTTTAAATAGCTGAATAACATCATCGATAGTTTCAATGATCGCTAAATAAGCACAGGTTTGTTCGATACCAAATGTGTGGAAAGCCTTGAGGCTCGCATGTTTCTTAATTTCCATAGTGGATTTGCAACGCCAGATGAGATTCTCTTAAACTGTAGCCATTCTACCTTAGTTATGTTTTAGCCGCAGTGACAATACCTAGCTCATTAATCATAGAAGTGTTAAATCCGATCAAACTACCTCTGATCAAGAGATTATACAAAGCACATTACCCTGCCGGAAAAGCCAAGCGTGATGAGCTGATCATCACCGCAAGTTTAGAAGGAAAAATCGTTGCTCTCCTTAGAATGAAAGCGGTCGAAAAGTCTCGCTTGCTGACTGGTATGCTTGTTGTTCCGGAATGTAGGGGAACAGGGGTCGGTCAAGCATTACTTACTCATTGCGAAAACACTGTTTTCAACAATGGAGATTATTGCTTTGCTTTTAATCATTTAGAGGCTTATTACTCTCAACATGGATTCAAAACCATTGATAGCTCTGAGCTTCCAAACTCATTGAAAATGGCTTATTTACGGTACGTGGACAGTGGCAAAGATCTCATTCCAATGCAATTCATTACTTCTAGTGCTTCAAACAGTGCGCTTTTGTAGCCAGAGAAATCATATCTTTGGTAAAATATCAGGTTCGCAATATTGCACTTAATTAAGGTACTCACACCGGTATGATAGTAAGTAGGAACCCATTCGAACAGTTGCCAAGTCTCGCAGTTAAGCCTGAAGACTTCGAAGTTCTGCACGCAGCAGATGCTTTCAGAGCTCGTCTTCTTGATGCGATCAGCAAAGCAACGTCACGAATTTACCTAGTCGCTCTATATCTGGAAGATGATGAAGCTGGACGTGAAATTTTCACAGCGCTTTATGAAGCGAAACAGCGCAATCCTGGATTGGACATCAATATCTGTGTAGATTGGCACCGAGCGCAACGTGGTCTCATTGGTGCAGAATCATCTGAAGGCAACGCAGCACTTTACAAGGCATTCGCAAAAAAATACCAGCACTCAATTCCTGTATACGGTATTCCTGTACGAGGCAGAGAAGTCTTTGGTGTACTTCATCTTAAAGGCTTCATCGTAGATGACACCGTCATTTACAGCGGAGCAAGTCTTAACAACGTATACCTACAATACAATGGTCGTTACCGCTTCGATCGCTACCATGTCATTCAACACAAAGCATTAGCAGACTCGATGGTAGGATTCATTCAGGATGAAATGATCGCCCACCCTGCAGTTAATGATCTTGCAGATAAAGATAAACCTGAGACAAAAGAGATCAAAGCGGACATTCGCCAACTTCGCTCTTCTTTAGCTCGTGCTAATTACGAATTTAAACCAGAAGTAGCCAGCGAAGACGAAGTGAAAGTTACACCGCTGGTAGGTTTAGGGAAGCGCCGTAATTTACTCAACCAGAAAATCGTTAAGCTGCTTGCAGCTGCTCAGAACGAAATCTTTATCTGTACACCTTACTTTAACTTCCCGAAAGCGATTAATCGTGAAGTAAAACGTGCAATGAAACGTGGTGTAAAAGTAACAATCGTGGTTGGTGACAAGACTGCAAACGACTTTTACATCTCTCCTGAAGAAGAGTTCAAAACTATTGGTGGTTTACCATATCTGTACGAACTCAACTTACGTCGTTTCGCTAAAGCGAATGAAGCAAGCATTGCTGCTCGCAAATTATCTATTCACCTTTGGAAACATGATAACAATAGCTTCCACCTCAAAGGTATCTGGGTTGATAAGCGCTACATGCTTATGACAGGCAACAACCTAAACCCTAGAGCATGGTCACTAGATCTTGAAAATGGTCTTTTAGTACAAGACAACTTCGCGAAGATGACAGACAAATTTGAACAAGAGGTGGCAAACATTCTAGAGCACACTCAGCTTATTTGTACTTACAAGCAATTAGAGAAAGTGGAAGACTATCCAGTCAGTGTTCAGAAGCTGGTCCGTAAGATCACACGTATCAAAGCTGATGGTGTACTAAAACGCATTCTTTAAAATGCTTCGATAGTAAACTTACAGAGCCCAGTATGAAAATACTGGGCTTTTTTATTATGTACAGCTAGCGACATAGATTACAACATTGTTGCTTTCTTTAAGTATTTAAACTGACAGCTCGCTATACAATGGGATGAGACGACTTTGTATTCTAAGAAATTCAACAAGATAACAGGTCCAGATTGTAACGAAAAGGCTCCAGCATTTCTGCTGGAGCTTTAAATATGACAGAGGTAGATTGGATCAATACTCCGAGATTCGATAGGACTTACTGCCAAGCGAGCTGGAGATCTAATCTCAACACGCACGATTCTGGCGTTAGGAGAATCAGATACTCTTCCAACTAGACTGGTACTCTTTTCTTCATATACGAAAGAGGCTCTAGCATTTCAGCCAGAGTCTTAAATATGGCAGGGGTAGATTGGACCGGCACTCCGGAGATTCGATATGGCTTGCTGCCAAGCGGACTGGCGGCTCAGTTCCCAACACGCACTATTTGGGCATTAGGGGAATCCCCTGCTCTTCCAACTAGACTGGTACTCGTTCCTCCATATACGAAAAAGGCTCTAGCATTTCTGCTAGAGCCTTAAATATGGCAGGGGTGGAGAGATTCGAACTCCCAACACGCGGATTTGGAATCCGCTGCTCTGCCAATTGGAGCTACACCCCTGTAGAAACTACAGTTTATCACATTGTAGATTCAAAAAAACCTCGCAAAAGCGAGGTCTTTGA
>NZ_JAPPTO010000051.1:0-6463 GCF_027587135.1 Vibrio sp. MM46 | reverse complement strand
GGCATCAGCAGGCAGTTAAAAAATCGGGAGTCGTAAGTGGATTTTAGTAAAGCATTACCCATTAATAAGCCAGCACTTTGGCAATTACAGCAAGAACTAATGTCAGAAGCTGAAGCATTATTTGGCACAAGGGATGAATCTAAAGTTATCTATCAACCTGACTGGTATGTTGATGGACCTCATATTCGATATTCTGCAAATAAAGATGGTGCTTTTGCTGAGCTAAGTTTTGCTGCTCAAACAAACTGGCGTTTAGCGGTATACCAATTAGCACATGAAACAGTGCATTTACTTGATCAGCATGGTGGGCAGCAAACCATACTTTTAGAGGAGGGGGCTGCTGTAAGGTTCTCATTAGATATGATGGATAAATACGGATTTAGCACCGCAGGTTTGCCGTCAATTCGCACGTACCGAGAAGCTCTTTTTCTTTTTAATAGCTTAGGTGTAGAACCTTATAAGATAATGAAAAATTGTAGGGTTGGCTCTCTTGAATTTAATGGCATTGATAGTGCTGTATTAAAAAGTGAAACCAAAGGGTTAACTTCTGCCGACATCTTCAAGATGCTGTCAAAACCTAAGATGCGATAAGTGGTTAATAAATGCCTAACAAAGCATTTAAGAGTGATTCCCAACGCTTGGCATTTTTCATTCCATCGTTGGGTTTTGTGTTTACGGTGGTATGGTTGAGTTTCGTGGATGCGTTGCTCACACCTTAATGCGGCGTTATGCCACCGCTACTCATTAACCCCTTAAGCTACCATAACCCCCATTTCGACCTTTAGGTTTAAATCTATTGACCAACAGTTCTACTAGCTCATACTTGAACCTTACACCTGAATGTTTACCACGATGAGTAATATCAAACGAGTAGGTCTCACTGGCACTTTTGTAAGTTGATTTACTTCCCTCTGGCACTTTCAGTACGTACTTTTGCTCGACAAGAAAACTGTTTAACTGTTTTACAGTATCAAACTCTTTTACTCCCTTTGTATAGAGCAACTCTAATAGTTCAGTGGCTGTCAATCCGTTCGAGTTGTGGTAAATACGAGTAATACTGTCAATACTTATATCGTTAATAGGTTGCTCAGTGCGTGTTGAGAATACTCTTACTTTTTTATTACATTTTAAAGCTCTGATTATGTTGTTGTAAGAGCCTTTGCTTTGTTCATCCCAAACAACAAAACTAATATCCGAGTCGGCAGTCATTTGTTCATCTTTATAAGTCTGCCTTTTTCGTTCACTTTTGACACCATCTGGAGTTGTGACTTGCTTAAACTTGAAGCTATTCACAAAGTTCCTCGGAGTATCGTTTACAGAATATACAGTTACATTTATGAACCCAATTTTCTCGCAATAACTTTGAAGTAGTGAATCAAACCCAGCAGCATCACCAACTAAAATCTCGAACTCTTTGATTTCGTTTATCTGATTGATGCTTTCAATGATACGTTCAGGTAAACGCTTGATACTAATTGAACCAGAAAAGAAAACGCTACCCATCATCTATGTACCCTTGTTTTAGTTAATGTAACAACATAAACGTCATTTACAGACCCTTGATTGTACATCGTCTTGGTCAACTCTTTAAGAGTTGAGCCAGATCTGAATAAGTCATCAATAATCAGAACTTTTTTGTTTCTGTATCGTTGATCGACATTAAATGCGCCTTGTAATAAATTGCTACGTTGTTGTGGGCATTCGATTGATTTTAGTTGAGCTGTGTTTTTTACTTTTTGTAGGTATGTTGGATCGTAAGTAACTCCCAAGCGATTCGCGACTTGTTGAGCTATCGCATAAACTGGTTGTAGTGGTCTAACTTTTGAAGCCGGCGCAGGCACGATTGCAGATAGGTATCGTGTAACATATCTAGTTTGCATAAATGCAACCAACTCATCGGCTAATTGCTTAATGTACTGCGTTTCATTATGGTATTTTAGTCTGTTTAAGGCATGACCTGTTGCAGAATATGTATTTTCGAAACTTCCATTTTCTAACATTACACTTTTAGTTGTGTGTAATTGCAAAGCCCAGCCAGCTTTCCAGTTTCCTTCAATATCATATGGCATAAAAATTACCTTCAACATTATGTCTCGGCAGTATTGCATACGTTAAATGTTGCTTCTTTGATTTACATCAAGCGCACTTAGTGGCATAACAAACTGTTTAAGAGTGATTCGCAACGCGTGGCATTTTTACTATGCGTTGGTTTTAGTGTTTAAGGTGGTATGCGGTAGCTTCGGTATTGCGTTGCTCACACCTTAACAGGGCGTTAGAAACGAGGAGTATAAATTTGAGTACGAGTGTAAAGAGTTTAGTATTTTCCTTACTTAGAGAAAATCAAGTGAGAACTCGTGATACATCGATCTTCAAAAATTATAAACATAACAAGGATCTAGTCCCCAAGTTTTCGGATAATTTAAACTGTTTGCTTGAACTTTGTGGGACGTATCGTCATGCATCTTATGATATTCAAGGTGTACGAGACAAAGGTGTTGATATCTTGGTTAAATACGAAAATGAAGAGGGTGAAACTAAAAGAATTGGTGTTCAAATAAAGTCGTTTGATGATATCAATGAAAAAGACTGGCTATCTAAACTGAAAGCGCAAACATTTGAAGCTACGAGTTCATACACTCTACAAGACTTTTATGTAGTGTTTTGTACCGATGAAAACATACACAGAAACAAAATGCGTAACGCTAAAGCAGACTTGGTTGATATCCCATCAATTCATGTTGTTGAGCCAGATAAAGCTCTTAACTTTTTTGAGCTGTCTTCGGTTGAAATTATGGCTAGAGTACAAGACGCATATAGACAAGGTGATAAAGTAATTGAAGATGCAAGAGATTACTTTTATGAAAGAAGCCTTTTTGAAGCGTGTGTAATAATTGACATAGCTATTGATTCAATTATTGATGGCATAACCACAATCGATAGTGCTGAACTTATAAATGGGCATTTAGTTTGTAAATATTTAGATCGTTACAATGTGGTGCCATATTCTGTCTATTTGAATGAAAGCATTTGTGTGTCGGAAGTTTCAGAATATGTAATTGAGCCTGATGAGATCTTCGTCCAAGTAATGGATGAGTTCAGTTATTCTGTGTATGAAGAGCCTAAATTTGAACCTTCCGAGTGCTCAGCTTTGGCAGCGCTTGTTTGGGACGTCATGGTTCGATATAGCTCTGATACTGATGTAATTAAAGAGTATGTTATGCATCAACTGCTTAGTGACAAAGTTGAATTTGCTGAATCGTTTCTATTACTCGATTAGGCGTCTGAAAAACGTTTCTAACAAAGCATTTAAGAGTGATTCCCAACGCTTGGCATTTTTCATTCCCTCGTGGGGTTTAGTGTTTACGGTGGTCTGGTTGAGTCTCGTGGTAGCGTTGCTCACACCTTAATGCGGCGTTAGTACGGGTTTGACATCAAAGGTCATAAATTTTGGTGTTTATCTGTTTTGGCGCTCGTATTTACACCTTTCAGCTAGTGCCTTTCACGTTCTTTCCGGTGGCACTATATGCGAAGTGTTCGCTTTGATTTCATCGTTTACGGCTTCTAACTCTTATCCTATTTCTTTGGTGCTTCTTCATTTTCGTGGTGGTTTTTGAGAGAACCTTGATCACTTTTGTTGTGGCTGTTGAAGTACGAGGAAAGAATCCTTTTCTAATTTGAAGCAAGTGAAAGTAGGGCAGTTCAGTGCGTTTTTCTTCTAGCCAACTTTCGTCTTTCAATCGGGGTAAAGTTTTGTAGCTGCCCGTCTCACTTCAGTGTTCAAAGCCTTTCATATCATCTCAGTTTTCAATATCTTGGAGCGCATAAATAGAAGTAGCGTATGTACTAACAAATTGCTTAAGAGTGATTCGTAACGCGTGGCATTTTTACTTTGCGGTGGCTTATGTGATTAAGGCGCTGTGCGGTAGCTTTTGTATTGCGTTACTCACACCTTAGCAAGGCGTTAGTGAGCTTCGATCGATTTGATATTAGAGATTTAAATGGAAACGTTAGAAAAGTGGGCTGAGCGTATATATTCCGAGAGCGATTTTGGTCGAGGGGTTGCTACATCAATTTCCGGTGCAATTGGCTTATCAACATACCTGTTCTTCAATGATTGGGTTATTGCATTGTTTAGCGTAATGATTTCTTTCCCGATCATACGAATTGCAGCTTCTAGTTCTTACAAATGGAATCAAGACCGAGCGCAGCAAAAGTCAATTGAGCGAGCGCTAGAGTGTACGTTTAACGGGCTCACTGAGCATGAAAAACTAGTGGTTGCCGCATTTGTTGATGCAGGGGGGACAACCCTTACGTTTTCGCAAATAAACCGACTTGATCTCTCGAGTGCTGCCATCGAATCATTGGTTCAAAGAGAACTACTTTGGACCTCAGTTATGTCTGACGGTATGACTGAAAGTTTCGTATTAGATATGGCGTTGTTTGACAAAGCATTAAGTGCAACAAATGAGTCCGCTCACTAACAAACTGTTCAAGAGGGATTCGCAACGCGTGGCATTTTCACTATGCGTTGGTTTTAGTGTTTAAGGTGGTATGCGGCGGCTTCGGTATTGCGTTGCTCACCCCTTAACAGGGCGTTATGCGGTCTCTCAAAATTGAGCTTAAGCATCAAGGAGGGCTTTAAGTGAAAGGATATAAGATAAGTACAAATAATGATGAGCTAGATCTTGAAGTCGTCTATCGTTTCATTTCAACAAGTTACTGGGCACAAGGTATTCCTCGAGCTACTTTGATAAAAGCAGTATCGAACTCATTTTGTTTCGGTGTCTTTGACAGTACAGGCTCTCAAGTTGGTTTTGCTCGCTTAATCACTGACAAAGCAACTTTTGCGTACTTAGCTGACGTTTTCATCTTAGAATCTCACCGAGGAAAAGGGTTGAGCAAGTGGTTAATCCAATCAATAGTTGAACACACTGAATTACAAGGGCTAAGACGCATGGTTTTAGCGACTAAAGATGCTCATGGGTTGTATGCACAATATGGTTTTAAATCCATTGAAAACCCAGAGATGTTAATGCAAATTTGGCAACCAAACATTTACCGTGAACCAACCGCATAACAAGGCGCTTAAGACGGATTCGCAAACGCGTGCTGAACTCGCTTCGCTCAAACATAGCACACGTTCGCTCACCGCTTAGCTTAGCGTTAGGTGAGTTGACAAGGAGTACCAAATGAAGTGCAGTCACTGTTCATCTACTTTAGAGAACCCAGATGTAATCAATAGTACTGCATATTTTGTATGTGGTGATTGCGGTGAGGTTTTAGAAGTTGAAAACTACAAACAGCTATCGCTAGAGGACTCGATCAAGCTCTTTGAATCAGAATTTGGTTACTCGCTACCCTTAAGTTTCACGAAGGTGATAGGCAAGAAAAACTCTTTGTCTATTGCTTTACCTGAGGCAATGACAAAGATGACGAAACTGTATTTTCAGGATGGAATCTACGACTTTCGGGGTTTTCCAACTGCTGACCCAAATAGCTTGGAAAGACTCTCCATATTTGACACATTATATTTAGTTAAAGAGTGGGAACTACCAAAGGAATTGCTACTAATTGATGGTGATGGTCACACATGGATTGCGTTGGATTATCGTCTAAACCACAGTAATCCAAGAGTTATTGTTATCGAAGCAGAAACTAATGAATATTTGGTAGTCGCAGATAGTTTCAGTGATTTTTTAGATAAACTGGAACCCAGTGAGTAAACACCTAACAAAGCGTTTAAGACAGATTCCCAACGCATGGCATTTTTAGTGTTAATGGTTGGGTTTTGTGTTTATGGTGGTAATGTTAAGTTTAGTGGTAGCGTTGCTCACTACTTAACGCGGCGTTATGTGACTCGTTGAACTGTGGAATTATTAATAAGAGTTAATTATGGAAATAGAAGTTTTCATCAAGCTAGCTGCATCACTTGCAGGTTTGATTATGGCTATAGCGAAGTTCAAAGAGGTTCATAGAAATTCTCATAAAGAACTTATGGAACATATCAAAGTCCAAGAACAACTTCCTGAAAACTCGAAGCATTATGGCAATGTATCTGCTCGAATTGACATGCTACTTTCAAGGATGTACCCCGATCCGAGAGTTGAAGTCGCTGAAATATCATACGAAGATAACACACCAGTTAAACGAGACTGGAAGAAAGTCAAAGAGATGTTGTTTATGTCACTTGCGTCATTCGTACTGTTTTCTTGGTGGACTCTTTGGATATTAACAACAAAATTATCATTCTGGGTCTTACTCACTGGACTGATGTGCGTGACAAGTTTCGCTTTATTTAAAGCTGCTGTAGAAGCTTGCCTCACAGAGATAAATAGGAAAAACGTCACATAACAAAGCGTTTAAGACAGATTCGCAACGCTTGGCATTTTCGGTTTACTTTGAATTTAGTGTTTACGGCACAATGGTTTAGGTAAGGTGGTCGGCGTCGCTCACTACTTAACGC
>NZ_JAPPTO010000050.1:0-6799 GCF_027587135.1 Vibrio sp. MM46 | reverse complement strand
GATAAGTTATTGTGCATCCTGAGTAGGATGAATGGACTATAAAATAAGAAAATCAGCCATGCTAAGTTGCGGGCTAATAGAACTATTGTCATAACAGGGTACTTCCTTATACAACGCAAATTGCCGCTGACAGCAAAGCTGAGCGGTAGTCAGAATGAGAGGCGGAATTAAAAAGCCTTGCTGCAGCAAGGCTTGTGGCGGTCTAGTGATTAACGATTATCGTAAGGCTCTAAGGTGTAGCCTCTGTGTTGGGTACGTTGGATAAGCTTTTGCGCAGTTTTGTGGGATAGAACAAGGTGGCGCCAGTCATTATCAACGAGCATATCGAGGACAAAAAGAGAGCCAGAGTCGTTTTCAGTTGAATTTGAGTTGTGTGAATGGGTGCTTTTTAACTGTGCGTTGTGCCGGCGTTTATGCTGGGTTCTTGGTTTCATGAGCGGTCTCCATGTTTAGGAAAAATCGCACGAGAAAAGAAAGAAAAAGCGGCGTGGTTATGAGCGCCGCTAGCTAAAGAGATAAAAGGCATATGCCCTTTAAAGATAAGCTTAATAATTACACTGGAAGTAATGTGAGCAAATGTCGTGTCAATCATTTCGTCGGGAGACTTCATAATTGATATTTTAATGATAATCATTATCATTTGCATGTCAACGCTATTCTTCATTCCAGAGTTTATTAAAGGCTTGCTCTTCTAAAATATCTTCAATCCGCCTTCTTGTTTCGGCTTGTTTTCGTTCCTGCTCTGCATTATTACGTTTGGTGTACTTAGGCAGATGGAAGAATTCTTTCGTGGGTTCATCATTTTGCATTAATCATCCTCCAATAGTGAAACGGTGAGCGTGATTGATGTGCCTGGTTCGGGGGCGTCAATATCGATAAACGCTACATAGCCTTGCCAAATACCATCAATCTTTTCAAGGTGTTGTAAAGATGCGTCTAGTTGCCAATGATAAAAAGCGTCATCAACTTGTTTGTAAGGCAGTTCGCATTCAGGTGCATTTTTTACCACAAAGTCAGCAAAGTCGAATTCGCCTGCAAAGGCACAGCCACCACTTGGGTATTTTCTAATAAATTCAATCTCTAGAGTAAGGTTTGACATCGTTTTTCCTTTGTTGTTCGTTAGTCATAAGCATCCGTGATTTCAGTGTCTTGAGAGATAGCTGCTTCTTCAAGTTCTTGTTGAGCTCGTTCTTGATAGTCACCATCGGATTTGAGTTTTTCTGCATCCTCAGTGGCGAGTGTTTTGACTGTATCACTTCGCTGCGCTTCTCTGATTTGGTCGGTTTCCAGCTTCATCTCTTCTGGTGTCTCAAACTGCTTGGCTTGCAGTTCAGTTAAGGCATTACGGTCTTCTTCGCTGAGGAAGATGCCAGGAGCGACACACTCACAGTAAATCGCTTCTTGGTATGCCTTCATCATGGCAGGTGATGGCGTGTAATTACGCTTGATAAAGGCATTACTGACATCACGCATCTTATCGAAGTGCAAACCCAGTTGAGTGATAAAGCTACTGCCTGGTACGCGAAGGTAGCATTGCAAATCATCCAAGGCTTGAATTTCACTGCTCGACACGACAGGGCGAGTTACCGTTTGGTGACCAATTGATACCCCGTCACGCAGTGTATTCGCACCGTAGGAGATATTTTCTCTCGATACATCGACTTCTTGCTCTCCCAAATCTTTGGAGGAGATTTGCGCCATCTGCGCTGAGGGAGCACGGAAGTAAAAGCGAGAGTTGAGCAAATCAACAATGACGTCAGCGGCATTCTTGCCGTAGGTTTTCACCAGCTGCGCATAAGACTGCAGACCAATCACATAACACCCACCAAACTTACGCACTTCTGCAATAATAGTGTCAAGCTCTGGCAGTTTATGCAGGCTTGGCATTTCATCCATAATCACCCAGATACGACGGTCTTCATCTGGCTCTAGTCCAAAAATGGCATTAGAGGCAATGGCAAGCCAAGTGGAAATCAATGGACGTAGTGAGGCATGTTGCTGCGCATTACTGGATAAGAACAAAAAGCCACGTTGCTTATCATCTTGTACCCAGTCTGTAATAGAAAACGGTTTGCGTTTGAGTTCGCCCTTGTTGTCTTTTTCATCCAGTCCATCGAGAAAGCGTAGGCTCTTAATGTAGGTAGCCAGAACGGACTTAATCGAGATGGCGGTTTTTTTGATGTCTTTGGAAACAAGGGAGGCCGATTCTGTACCTTGCAGGAAGTTGCCAAGTGTTTCGAGTTCAGAGGTGAGTATCAGGCTAAGCAGTCTTGCGGTTGAGCAAGGTTTATCGTCTTGGCTCATACGATAGGCCGCACTAGAGAAGATAGTGCGGGCGGAATCTACCCAGAACGGGTCCCCTTCACCGTGTTGCGGGATAAGGGCATTGGCAATGTTCTCAAAATCAGGGGGCTTCTTTTGCATCACACCATACATCCCAGTTGGCGCAGCGTTCATCAAACGGGTTGAGTAAGATATCTTGGCTTGGGTCAAAGAACTTACTGGTGAAGGTACAACCTTTGTCATACACAATCGCTTTGTCACCGCGCTTGCGTATCCAGCGCAGCAGTTTACGCAGCATCACGGATTTACCTGCCCCGGTCGTCCCATTAACAAGTACATGCTGAACTTCAAACTCATGTTTAAACAAGGCAAGCCCATCGACTTTAAATTCAGAAATCTTCCCATCGCCTACGCCTTGCTTTTTCAGCTTTTTAGCTCGCTGTTTTAAATCCTGAGTCAGTCTTTTAGGCTCAGCGTATTGAAATCCCCTTACGTGAAAATCTTCACTTTGCTTTTCGCCTTGGCGTCTGAAAAAAGCCATGGCGCCCATCAAGATAGCGAAGGCGATACCTAGGGCGATTAAAAAGTTGATTTGAGTCTGGCGTATGACGTTGTCGTAGAGAGTAATGAGCTGGGTGTTTTCTAATTGAGAGGCAAGGGTGCCGACGTAGCGTTTACCCTCCCAGAAGGTCGTAACGTCGCTTTCAAGCTTATGCCCTAAGCTGGCATAGGTTTTATTACGCCAGTAATAAAAGACAGCCCAAAAGGCATTGTTAGGGGCTCGAAGCCAAGTGAGAAATCCGGTTAAGGCAATGACCGCCCAAATGGCAGCATAGACCAAGGTATTGTTGACTTGAAAGAACATTCGAATGGAATGGAAGGTGATTTGTCCACCACGGGTAAAATGGTTGCCTTTGGAGCGTGACGGTCTAGGCATGGAGCCTCCATATAATAGAAAAGTTGAAATTAAAGGGGTGGGGTGAAGTTGGGTTAAGAAAGGGGATAGGTTAATCCGCTCACCTATTACGCCTTTCTTTTTTTGCCTCAAACACCGCTTGATAAGTCGTTTCAATGTCTTCAAGCGAAAGATAGGTAGAAGGACCATTTCTTGAGCCCCATCGAGTTCTTGGTAGTGCTTTCCATATCGTGTCATCATCGATGCCGAGTTTTCGGTAGTGCTCAATTAACGCTACGTCGATGCACTCTCCTTTTTCATGACACTGGCTGCACCAAGAAGTATCAGCAACCAAATAACCGTAGTGCTTGAATAATCCTGGTGCGCAGTTATCACACACCTGACAAGGAAAGGCTTGTTGCTCAGGATGGTTCATCGCAGAGAAAAACTCATCCGGCCCAAGATTAAAACCAGTCATTGGCGATAAATGAGTTTTCAATAGCCGCTTGGCTTCTATACGGGAAAGGTTGAGTGGTTTGATGAGCGTTTTTAACTGATAGGTTTTGCTTTTGTCTGCAAGCAAAGCTAACCGAATGTTTTGCTTATGACACTCGGTTAAAAAGGTATGGAGTTGGTCATCTTGGGTGTTGGGGTATTGAAATAAGCGTCTTTTGATTGCAGATAGCGCTTTGAGAATGACGTTCATTTGGTGTTCCTTTGTAGAAGGATTTGAAAAGAGGACGAGTTGTGATACGTTGTGAAAGCTCAATTAGGAAAGCAATGTAGAGTCCTGCTTTCTGGATTGGCTTCTTAAAGAAATACACTCGCGTCAAAACACCCTCATTGCGAGGGTGTTTTTTTGTTTTGTGGGTATTGAAAATGTCACTTTGTTATCAGAAGTGACAAACACAGCGTTTGACTGGTGTTGGTTGTAAATATTAAGTAAGATGATGCCGCTGCTTGGTGCTCTTCGGGACAGGGGATGTTTTCTTAAGGAAAAAGCCTTGAGTGGCGAGAGGTTGATATACACTCTCGCAGCCAAGCAGCAATCAACATGTAAATGAATAGAATAGACACCTTCTAACCAGCACTAGGCTCTCTCGCGTGCTGGTTTTTTTTGCTTGAAATAAAACTAGAGTGATAACGGAAAAGGCTTTAGAATCGCGCTGGGTGCTTTTGGTGTTCGACCAAAAGCAGTTCGAAAGATTTGCTGGCGGTAGAAAATCAAAAACCCCGAATGAACTGTAAATTCAAACGAGGTTTTAGATATGTACCATACAATACAAATCTTAGCCTCTATCTCGATTTATTTCAATGCAAAATTGAAGGAGGCAAGTTATGCCAAAAAGTACGATTGCATTTGCAAGCCTAGTAGTGGTGAGTCTCACCCTGCTTTGTTCTCTCTGGATAGTTCGGCACTCACTTTGTGATGTGCATTACTTGGATGAGAGAGTGGACTTTCAGGTAACCCTTGCCTACGAATCAAGATAGTTGCTGGACGGGAGGGGATGAGACAGGAACTTCCCCTCCTGATCTAGTATTGTAAGGGCACATCATAAGCACCCATATCATCAGATGTCATTTCCAGTTCAACCAACACCACCTTTTCAAGCGGTAAGCCCGTGATGGTCACCACCAAATCAATCGGCAGCCACGTTTTGAGCATGTTAGCTGCAACTTCTTTCTGAAAGGCAGTAGTGTAAAGGTAGCGCGCCTGCACTAATTGCTGGCTATCTTCATCGAGACTGAGCAGATCAAGCCAATCTATTTGCATCTTGTGACCTCTGCTTTTCATTGAGGTTAATATTTCCAGCCGTTAAATTGCAGTGACTTTGGAATAGGACTGTAGCAAGGGTATTCGGTTTGTAAACCGTACTCAAAAATCACAGCTGTAGACATGGCAAATGCTGGCGCGAAATTGTAACGAGTAAAACGCTCCGGATCATTCTTTGCCGTTTTTTCCAGCACTTTCCAAATCATCTCTTCGATGAACTCAGGATGACGCTTCGGATCGAGTGCCATCGTATCGCGCATACAGAACCAGTTATTACCACCTAAGTCTTGTTGGCGATTTGCACTACCAAAATACGCAGATTGCAAGCCTTGCAGGTAAGCCTGTAGGCGCATTGATTCAACCGTATCAGTCTCATCAATGTGTTGTAAAAAGTAAGGCAACTTGGTGATGTCTGCCATGTCTTTCTTATCGATGCTCATTAGGGTAGGGCTATTGTACTGCTCGTGTATCTCGCTCAGCAGTTGAGTGAGCTCAGGAGAGTGGGTTTGAGCTTGCGCGCTTGCGCAGGTAAGCAGCAGTAATGGCAGAATTTTTTTCATGGTAACGCTCCTTTTAGATACCTGATCATAATACCAGTATTTAGACGGTGCATAAAGTCCTTTTTTATGCACCGTGATCAATACTACTTGTTTGGGTTTTGGGTAAATTTTGGCGCGGCAGGGTACGCTTGATCGGAAGTGACGTATTCTGTCCTTTCCGGTCTAGTCACCTCACTCTCAACCTCTGGCTTGATGGTCATCTCAATGATGGGCTCTGGCTTGCTAATGGATTTTTGTGCCTGACTTTGCTGGTACTTGACGTTATCCGTTACCCCGTCAAAGCGATCTTCATTAAACAGTCCGCCAGTGCCCTTGTTGTGTAGTACATCGGTGCGTGTTTGCGCGACCGTGTCTTGCGTATCATTCCATGCTTGACTCATGGTATCAGACTGTGCGGAAGACAGGTGTGGTTGCCCTGTTGCTACGCTGGCTTGATGCTCTTGGTTCATCTTACCGACGATGCGCGCCGTATCTCCGTCCAGCCCCGCCATTTTGGCAAATTGTTCGGTGCGAGTGAATTTTTGCCAGCGTTCTTTGGCTTCCGCAATATCTTCTGGTTTGTGGGCGGTCATGATACGTTGAACGTCTGGTTTGTGCGGCATGGTATTTTCCAAGTAGTTCTGGAATGCTCCGTTGGCATTGGCAGTAAAGCTGCCTCCGCCTGACTCTAGGCGAGTTTGGGTGTTCGATAGGGCATTTAAGTCTGACTGGCTTTGCATCACGCTGGCACCCAGAGATTTGGTGTTGCTGGCGTTAATCGCAAAGTCATGCGCAAACTGTTCAACCGACGTGCGCGTGTCTTTGTTATCCACTTGCGTGCCTGCATTGGTGATGGCATTCGCCCCCTCAGAGTATTGTTTGGTTGCTTGCTCAAGCTGCTGCTTTTGCTCACTACTCATGTTGCTGTAGGCGGTGCGCTCTTCATCTGACCATTTCACGCCAGCGTTGGCATTGGCGCTAAATGGAAGAATACTTTTTCCTGTACCCAAACCCACATCCACACCTGCATAAGCACTTTGCAAGTAGGCTCGCGATTGGTCTTCTGTCCAGCCCGTTTGCTTACTGACATTGTCAATGGCGCTTTGCATGTTGCTCATGCCCTGATTGACTTGGGTATTAAAGCCGCTAGAGCTGCCTTCCCCGTAAGAGAGGTTTTTGCCTACGCTGTCATGCCAGCGGTCGTTAAGTGCCGCTCCCGCCTGAATTGTTTGTCCTAGCTGATTGCTTTGTTGTGTCAGGTTTTGCTCGGTTTGAGTTCGGGCATTAGCAACGCTTTCTTGCAGCATA
>NZ_JAPPTO010000005.1:0-269563 GCF_027587135.1 Vibrio sp. MM46 | reverse complement strand
ACGAAAATAGCAAACGTTTGCCATTTTCGTTCGAATGACCGAGCAAGCATTAAACGACTAAAGAAATGATAATCTTATTAATAACATTACATGTAGAGTGGCTATAGGTCATAAGATAAATTTATAATTAGACTTTTGCTTGCTTTTTCTTGCGATATTCAAGTGGTGAGCAATCATTTTCTCTCTTGAATATCTGCCTGAAAAATTGTGTATCCACATAACCAGAACGACTAGCGACCTCATCAATGGACAGTTTTGTTGATCTCAACAACTCTTTAGCGAAAGACAAACGACCTAGTTGAATAAACTTAAGTGGACTAATAGAGGTCGCATCTTTAAAACGGCGCTTTAATTGCCTCTCTGACAAACAAGCTTCATTCGCTAGGTCGCTGATGGTAACGATGTCCAGATCCATAGTAAGAATCCATTTTTGGATTTTAAGAATTAGCTCATCCTTGTGTTGCATGTAGCGAAAGACATCACAATATGAATGCGAGTTTCCACTCCCTTCTATTGTGCTTAAGAATTGGTTACCTAGGTTTCTAGTCTGTTTTCCGAAGTACTCTTCGACAATCTCCAACATGACGTTTGAGTGAGAGTACGGTCCTGAAGATAAGTAGAGATTCCCATCGATGAGCGCTTTCTGCTCAGTCACTAACATGATCTCTGGGAAAAGCTCTCTAAAAAGGTGGGCGAAGTATGAGTGCATTACCGCTTTGTTCTGCTGCAAAAGCCCCGCCTTCGCAACGACAAAAATACCGGTATCAATAGCAACTATTTTGCTGCCTTTTTTATGTAATTTTTTGATCCAATCAACCAGTGCAGGATCAATCTTATCAAGCGATTCTAAGGGGTCTCCTATGGAGCCAATAATTAGTATGTTAGTAAAATCAAAAGATTGCCATTGGGAAGTTGGTTGAACGCTTATCCCTCCTCGACCGCTCAATGGCCGGTTGTTTGGCGTTACGATATGTGTCATGAAACCCGGGAACTCAGCAAACTCAGCCGCTGTTTCTAGGATCTCTAATGAGCTTATTATTGACGCAAAATACCTCCCTGTCGGAGCTAATGCTACGACACGGAGGTTTTTCTTATTGTTTTCCTTCAATCTGCATTCATCCTGTGCATATAAGGCAATGAATTATAATGCTTTTCTACGGAATATCATTCCTTATTATGAATCTGTACAAATTATTACTCTTTGTTCTTAGGCTAATTAGCATCATACACAAAGTAATCCACAAGCCCATTGAGCCACCTTCTTCACTTTTACCAGGATCGGTTTCCGACACAACAGCTTGCTTAACGACCACTTCAACGGTTTTGGTAATGATCGCGCCATCTTTGTCGTTTACCGCCACTTCAAACGTCAGCTTTTCACTTTTCTTGCTGACTTTCGGTAAAGTCACTTCCACATTTGGTGTCTCTGTGGTGGTAAACTTAGCGGTGGTTCCTGAAACTTGGCGCCATTTGAACGAGTGATCAGCTGAGTCAACATCTTTTAGATCAAGGGCTGATAATGTAACTTTGTCGTTTTCTAGGCCCTCTTTACGGCTTGCTTTTACCGCAAACGTTGGTTCATCATTGACCGCTTCAATCGTTATTACAGCCGTTGCAGTGTTAGATTCACGCCCGTTTTCTTTCACAATTGCAAATTCAAACTGGTCGTTACCAAAATAGTTTTCATCACTTTGGTAGGTATCGCCATCTAACTTACCATGCTTAGGCGCGGTTTTAATCACGATGGTGTCACCCTTCTCCAATCCTTGCTGCTGACGCAATTCAAGTGCTAAAGGCTTGTCTTCTTGGGTTTTGTATTGAAGGTTGCTCGCTGTGACAACTGGAGAATTGACGGTGATAACAACTTCACCTTCAGCCGTCGTACCAAAATCGTCAGACACTTGATACTTCATAACTGTTCTCTGCTCAGGAATATCTGAAACAGGTACTGAGTAACGAATTTTCTGCCCAGCAATTTCTGCACTGCCAATCGCTGGTTTTGTTGTGATTTTGTCCAACTTAATGGTGTTATTTGCATCAGAAGAACGATCGTTCGCTAATACATCAATCGTAACGCTTTCACCACTCATCAACGTCACAGAGTCTCTCTGGGCAGTAATGCTCGGTTTTGCTTGAGGTTTTTCTAACAAAGCAGCAAACGGATAGTTACGACCACGACCTTCGCTTAAACCATTCGTCTTGTACGTATTTGTAGTACCGAAAAACTGTTTCTTTTTCTGTCCGTTAGACAAGTAAGCATCCAAGAATGAGTAGCTGTACTCTGGCTTCGCGTTTTCTAACTCAATCACCAACAGCTGTTCGCCGTCATCAATCTCAAAAGGTGCAGCAAACATCACTCGACCGCCCGAATCAGGAATCGTACCCGATGACACTTCAACTTGTGTATCAACGTTTATAGATGCATTCCCCCAGCGGTTAGTCGTTAAGTCATACTTAAACATGCGGTAGCGCATATCGGCATTTGGCTGAATTGGTTTCGCATACAAGTAGAAACCTACCAATGTCTTGTAACCTTCGTTGTTATCTAACCCAAACCCTATTGTGTTATTGCGTGAGTCTTCATAAACGTAAGTTCTTGACAGTGAGGTGATCCACGCCGATTTATTGTTTGAAGAAGGAATTGACGCTCGTAGCGATCCATTTTGCGCTGTGCTCGCAATATCATTAATTGAGATATTGGTTTCGCGCCCGCCAGTGATTGTTTTTAGCGAAGGCGATGTATCGTCCGTAACTGTCACTACATTGCTTGAACCAGGGAACACGTCCCCCTGATCAGACCAACCACGCGTTTGTAATTCATCAAGCCCATCCGCTTGGAAAACCTGTACTTGCATTGGACCATTGTCGTTAAAGCGATTGTCCACGCTCACTGCTGTGATTAGTAGCCCTTCACCAGATAACGCACGGTCATATTGGTTTTTGCGGCGGTTTTCGAAGTACGCTCTAGGTCCTTGTTGCTTCAAGTAAGGGTCGAGATACATCACTCCCTCGCCTTGTGCCGTTTCAATGGTCGCGGAACCAGAAGTATCAATGACCTTAGATTTAATGAAACCAGCAGCTTCCTTACTCCACGCCAGCATATTGACCGGAGTTTCCCCTGCGTAGCTATCGCCTTGTTTTCTTGCCCAGCTTCCTCCGCCCATAAGACCCCATTGGCCCACAGAACCAGAATGCTTGTAGGAGTATAAATCCGGTAGTCCAAGCATCAAGTGTCCAAGCTCATGGGCAATAACCCCCATCGTAGACTGATGATTGCCTTGGAAGTCCGCAAACAAACAGTAATCACGGATCGTCTTACCATCGATCTCAACTGTATTGTGACTGAAGCGGTGAGGCCAGATATATGGTGTGTTAATTGAGCCCGCAGATTTATCGTATCCTGCAAATACAAACATCACCGACAGCTCATCAGGGCTAATTTTGTCATCGTTGTTATCGTCGTAAGTCGACAAATCTACGTAACGATCTAACTTATCGTAAGCCGCCTTGAACGCCGCTTTTAGCTTACCATCACACGTCGAATCATTTTTTGAATGGCAATTCGGATGCGCAATGTCCAGCGTAATATCGATAACACCATCATTCGCTGTGCCTTGTGTTTCTCTCGCCGGTTCAACGATATAACGTCCGTAACTGTTCTTGTGGAAGTAGTCTTTGACGCTTTGTTGGTTGTCACCAAAAATCACATCGGTAAAGTCGTTCACAAACGCTTCATCATTGAAGCTTACTTGGACAACCAACAAAGGCTGATGCTTTGGGTCATCTGTCGCGTTAACCGCTCGAAGTGGCGTTTGCTCAAAATAGGCATCGCTTAGCGGATCAATACGACTAGAAGGTACTAAAGAGGACGTCGGACTGACTTTTTCTTTTAACAGTGCTTTCACTGATTGTGGTGTTTCTAATTTGGCTTCCACACCAATTGAAGTCGCAACAAAGCGACCATCAACCACTTCGTGTTGACCATAAAACCATCCTGTATCTTCGTCATAGACGTAGATAATGCCTTCCCGGTCTTGATACCAAAAAGATTCTTGGTCGCCATAAAGTTTTAGCTCTTTCCTAGAGCCGTCATTTAATTGGAATTCATGCCAAGTAGGTGCAGGTAACGTATTAGCATGGGCAAAAGAAGCCATCAGTGTACTGATGATCGGAAAATATATTTTTTTCATATACTCGTCGACTAAGGTTAAAAAGTGACGTTATGTATATCAAAATCAATTTTTCCTTCCCAATTAACAATTCTACTAACGTTATAAAAAATGGTTATCTGATTAATATCACATTTAAATATCCTCAAGGATCATAAGACATATTTATTTTCTTATTAAATCCTATTATTTAACTATGGATTAGTAAAAATATATATTTAAATCCCATTTTAATTACAATACTAATTCTATGAAAAATATTACAACCGCATGTCTTCTTTTATCCATGCTTGGTGTTTTAACTGGATGTGGTGGCGATGATTCTTCCGGTGGTGTCACGACAGTTCCTATCGCTGATGTGGATTCCGGCGATAAAAATGATGACACCACTGACGCAGATTCAGATTCAGATTCAGATTCAGATTCTACAGCAGATGATGACACTACGGGTGATGATGACTCTACCAAAGACGACGGAACCACTGACGACGATACTGACGTAGATGACGATACCGAGCTTTTCCCACACAAAGGAAAATGTACTGTTACGGAACTTAACCTTGACCGAGTTAATATCGAATCACGTGTCGCCAACAGCGACTACGAGTGTATGAGAACTTGGTTCTCCCCTTCTGCTGAACAAGCAGATACCGTTTTTAGCACATTGAGTGTCACACGAATTAACGCTGGCTTAAAAAAAGCAATTGAAGCTTATAAAGGGAAAAAGGAACAAGCTCAGCAGATTTATTACTTGGGCGAGTTTATCAAAGCAGCGTATAAGAACCGACACGACACGTTTGCACGAGACTTACAGCCTTTCCCTTCGGAATTGGGCGCAGATATCGCCGCTACGATCCAAGAGTTTTTACGCTCACCACACGCATTAACAGATGGACGTGAACAACAAGAAGCACTGGCATCCATGTTGATTGTTGTTGATAGCATTAGACAACTTGCCATTGCCGCTCCCGATGTTTTCGCTGTTCTCGATACCTTTTCTGAAGACAAAAGCGAGAGCTACTATTATCGCAAAGCGATCAACAATGTTTTTATCGCTATGGCAGGCCATTCCCAAACCAAAGCGTTTTACGATCTTATCGAGTCTGACCCACGTTATATTCATCGTTTGAGTGCTTTTATAACCAACAACGAATGGGCGATCGGAACGGATTCTGAACAATTACTCGGCAACGCCGCCCGTGAGCTCGCTAGACTTGTCAAAACCCAAGATGCGAGCACAAAACAAGTCGTCATCGATACTTTACTTAGCTTGTTGGCACGTTACCCACTCGGTGGTAAATCGGACCGAATATGGGTTGGTATTGCTGAAATGGTCAATGCTTATGCGCCGGATTACCTAGAACAACTCGGGCTTGGTAATGCGAAGCAAGATCTAAAACAGAAAATCATGACATTCAGTTACGACTGTCGTGGACCTGCGCAAATACTCGCTCAGGAAATGACTGAAGCTCAAGCAGTGACAAGCTGCGAAACATTGAACCTGAAAGAAGATGACTTCCACCAAATTGTTAACACGGGATATCAGCCTGTCGCTGATGATCATAGCGACAGTGTTGACGTTATTGTTTTTAAAACCAAAAACGACTATTCAACCTACTCTAGCTTCCTATTCGGTAACACGACCAACAACGGCGGACAATTCCTCGAGCGAGACCCTTCCAAGCAAGGAAATGTACCTCGATTTGTCGCTTATCAAAACGGATGGGATGACGACTTTTCGATTCTAAACTTAGAGCATGAATACATTCACTATTTGGACGGACGATTTAACCAATACGGTGACTTCCACGAGACAATGCGCGAAGGTAGCATCGTTTGGTGGTTGGAAGGCTTCGCTGAATACATGCACTACAAAGACGGCTATACTGCGGCATTAGTACTTGGTAAAGACAAAACTCACACTTTAGATGAAGTGTTCCGTACCAACTACAGCGACGGTTTGAATCGTGTTTACCGTTGGGGCTACCTAGCCGTACGCTTTATGTTAGAAAAGCATCCTGAAGACGTAACCGAGCTTTTGGGATATTCACGCACCGGACAATACAAAGAGTGGGTTAAACTCCTTGAACGACTCGGTCCTACCTACAATACAGAGTTTCACTCATGGCTAGATGAAGTGACCAAAGACATTGATGACACGGACATTTCTAAGCCGAAGCCAAAAGAAAAACCGAAGAAAATTGAGCTCAATACCAGTGTTCAAGTTAGTGGTGAAAAGTTCGCAGAGAAACTTTTCTTCGTCGACGTGACGCAGAGCTTCAATCAATTGGAAGTATCGATTACCGGTAGCGGTGACGCCGATTTATATGCTTGTTATGACAAAGTCTGTCACTACTTTGAATACGAGTGGACCAACTTTACTCATGGCAGCAACGAGTCCATTTCGATTCCAAAGAATGAAGACGGCACCATAAAAACGGGTCAATACTATTTCAGCATCAGTGGTCGTGACGAGTTCGACGTCGAACTATCAGTGGTCGCGAAATAAGCCACTCCCAACCTTCATTAAGCACCTGTTTTCCTCACGGTGCTTAATGAACATTAAATATAATTTATAGCGCTATTATAATTCTTAATTTCCTGAAGTAATTACTTTGGATATAAAATGCAAAACAATGCTTAAGTGTAACGTCGTAATATTAAATTGAAAAAGTGAATAATATGCAAAGGAATAAGCCTTACCTGCCTAACTTCAAATTGACTGACTTTGATATAGAAACATTAGTACAACCTATCATTTGCCCTAAAAGTCAAGAAATTCAATATTACGAAACGTTATCGAAGATTTGTACTTTTGACAAAAATAACATTAATAACGACGTCTTCTTTTCAATTGTAGATAATTCGTTTATTCAAACGCTCGCTTTACAGCAAATTCAATTTTCACTCGCCCAATACCCACACCAGCGACACTCATTTAATATTAAGCTTTCATGTTTGGCTGACGAGCACTTTGTACAAAAGCTCTTAAGCTTCAACGGAGCCAAGTTCGCATTAGAAATCAGTGAGCTTGATTGCTATACCGAATCGAAAGAAATACACCATAACTTGTCGCAGTTACAGGCAAACAACATCGAAATTTGGTTGGATGATTATCATAGCAACAACAAACTCGCCAATATGTCGCTCGACACCATCTTTTGGGACCGTATTAAAATCGACAAAAGCTTCCTCAAGTACGCGGATCTAGAGTCTATACAAGCGTTAGAGTACTTCTTAGCACCATTTTGTTCTCGTGGTTTGATTTTTGAAGGTGTCGAAGACACTCAACATCATGAGATGCTTAAAGAGTGCCACTCTTTGGTCCAAGGCTACCACTATTCGCGCCCTTACCCATTGCAGTCTGAACAAGCTGTTTCGTTGTGTTCTTAACAAACGACTTTCTTTTCCTAGCCATTCCTCCAGATAACGAAACGCCCAAAGATTCTCTTTTTGGGCGTTTTCACTTTCAAGCCGCGTTCAAACTCAATCATCCGTAATCTAGCTAAGGTATTGATCTCAGTTTGCACATCCAATTTATGTTGTTTCAGGTCAAGTAACCACACTATAAACATGGAAATATTGCCTTTCTGATACAACACTTAATAAAAAGGAGGTGCGTATGAAAAGATTCAAAAACATCTTGTTCGTTAGCCAAGGATTGGCTGGCAAAAGTGACTCACTGGAACAAGCAATGAAACTTGCCACAATCCATGACGCTCGCTTATCTGGGCTTATCGTGTGCCCTGAGATGCCATCCAATATGCGCGAATACCAACAGACCTACGAAAATTCTCTGATAGACTCACTATTTACTGACATTAAAACCGCACAGTTGAACGATCCTTTCTCTGACGATGTAGAGCCGTTCCCAATCAGCGTTGAGAGCGGTGACAAACCTGTTGTCTCTATCATTCAACAAGTTAATAAACACCACTACGATCTGGTAATCAAAGATGCTGAGCCACTGGACGAGGGAACAAAAGGGTTTAAAGCGCTCGATATGAAATTATTGCGTAAGTGCCCTTGCCCTGTATGGCTAAACCGAGCAGCAAAACATGTAACGGTATCGAAACGAGTGGCGGTGGCTATCGATCCCATCATTTCCAGTGAAGAGCAACAAGAATTAACAGTTCATCTTCTCCAGTTAGCCCACTCCATCGCAGACTCCTACAACCAACAATTGCACATCGTGTCTTGTTGGGAGTATCAGATGGAAAGCTATCTAAGGCATCATATTTGGATTCAGATTGAAGATGAAGTGCTCGATCAACAAATCGATGCTCACCGAATCGCACACCGTGAAGCATTGGATTCCATCATCCAAATTTCTGAAATTGATGGTGAGTTCTTTATCCATCACTTGCACGGTTCCGCTGATGAGCAGATACCAAACTGGGTCAATAAAGAGGATGTAGATGTGCTTGTAATGGGCACCATTGCTCGAACGGGCATTCAAGGTATGGTCATTGGTAATACTGCAGAGAATGTATTGCAGTCACTTGACTGTTCTTTGGTGGCGTTAAAACCAAAGAGTTTCGTTTCTCCCCTTTCGGTTTGAGTCAAAACACCAACACCTGGAGGGACTATAAGGACGAAATATGCCTATATGCCCAAGTGACTTCAAGGTATGGATTCTGAGCGTTACGTTAGATTTGAACCCAAGGAACACAGGTTGCAACAGTCATTAAAAAAGGATGCCACTTGGCATCCTTTTGTTTTAAATCACTAAAGCGCAATTAAACGTCGTAAGTTGTCGACGCTGTGTTACCGCCTGTACCAGTCCAGTTTGTGTGGAAGAATTCACCACGTGGACGATCCGTACGCTCGTAAGTGTGAGCACCGAAGTAGTCACGTTGAGCTTGAAGCAGGTTAGCTGGTAGACGAGCAGTTGTGTAACCATCTAGGAAAGATAGCGCAGAAATCGTACATGGCATTGGGATACCAGACTCTAGAGATTTCGCTGCTACTTTACGCCATGCCGCTAGGCTGCCTTGTAGGATGTTTTTGAAGTACTCATCAGAACCTAGGAATGCGATATCTGGGTTCGCTTCGTACGCATCACGAATGTTGCCTAGGAACGCTGAACGGATGATACAACCACCACGCCACATTAGTGCTACGTTACCGTAGTTTAGGTCCCAACCATTTTCGTTCGATGCTTCGCGCATTAGCATGAAGCCTTGAGCGTAAGAGATGATTTTAGATGCCAGTAGTGCTTGACGTAGTGCATCAACCCACTCTTGCTTGTCGCCTTCAACTGGTGTGATTGTCTTACCGAATAGAGACTCAGCTTCAACACGTTGGTCTTTCAATGCAGATAGGCAACGAGAGAATACAGACTCAGAGATAAGAGTCAGTGGAATACCTAAGTCTAGTGCGTTGATACCAGTCCATTTACCAGTACCTTTTTGGCCCGCTGTATCTAGGATCTTCTCTACTAGTGGTTCACCGTCTTCATCTTTGTAGCCAAGGATGTCAGCAGTGATTTCAACAAGGTAGCTATCTAGCTCGGTCTTGTTCCAATCTGCGAATACAGCTTGCATCTCATCTGCAGACATACCAAGACCATCTTTCATGAACTGGTAAGCTTCAGTGATAAGCTGCATGTCGCCGTATTCGATACCGTTGTGTACCATCTTAACGAAGTGACCTGCACCATCGTTACCAACCCAGTCACAACAAGGCTCACCAGCGTCAGTTTTCGCTGCAATACCTTGGAAGATAGGCTTAACAGCTTCCCATGCTTCAGCAGAACCACCAGGCATAATAGATGGACCAAAACGAGCACCTTCTTCACCACCAGATACACCAGTGCCGATGAAGTGGATGCCTTTTTCACGTAGTGCAGCAACGCGACGGTTTGTATCTGGGTAATTAGTGTTACCACCGTCAATAATGATGTCGCCTTTGTCTAGTAGAGGTACTAGAGCTTCGATGAACTTGTCTACAACTTCACCTGCGCGAACCATCAACATCACTTTACGTGGCGCTTCTAGCTTCTCTACTAGTTCTTCTAGAGAGTATGCACCGATGATGTTTGTGCCTTTCGCCGGACCTTCCAGGAACTCGTCTACTTTAGCAGCAGTACGGTTGTGAGCCACAACTTTGAAGCCGTGGTCGTTCATGTTTAGGATAAGGTTTTGACCCATTACAGCAAGGCCGATTACACCGATATCACCTTTCATTGTTTCTCTCCAATTGTCTTTTATTCGACCAGCGACCGTCTTAAACGATTTTCGCCGCTGCGTCTAAATCTAAATACCATTCCGTCAGACCCGATGTCGCTTGGATCTTCGCCGCCGGATATGGAAGTACGCGTGCTGGTGAGCTGTTAATCTCTTCAATGATATCTGCTTTACCAGCACCAAGTACTAAGTAACTGATGCGCTTCGCTGCTTCTAATACGCGTGCCGTCTTTGATACGCGAATCTGACCAGACTCAGGATGAGACGCCAACACTGATAGGTTCTCATCATCGTAGTTTGTCTGACCTGGGAACAGTGATGCAGTATGACCATCTGCGCCAACACCAAGCAAGATCCAATCAAACACAGGAGTGCCATTTTCAGTTGGAATCACTTCTGCCATCTCTTTCGCAAAACGTTCTGCTTCTACTTTTGGCTCTTCTTCACCACGGATACGGTGAATGTTCTCAGCAGGAATATTGACCTGCGTAAAGAGTAGAGCATTTGCTTCGCCATAGTTGCTTTCTGCATCATCAGGCGCAACGCAGCGCTCATCACCCCACCAGAAGTGGAGGTTTTGCCACTGAATTGACGTCGCGTAAGCCTCTGTTGCCAGAAGCTTAAACAGCATTTTAGGTGTGCTGCCGCCAGAAAGAGAGATGTGAACAGGTCGGCCCATTTCGCTAAACGCTTTCATATCGTTAGCAAGGCTTTCTACTACCTGCTCTGCTGTTTGGTAGATCTTGTGGTTGATCATAGTTCGCAGTAGTCCGTATCTGTTAGGTTTTTACAAGGGAAACGCCATGCGCGGTTAGCTCGCTGTAGCAAGTCGTCCGCTTCTTTTGGTCCCCATGTACCACATGCGTATCCGAATAGCGCTTGTGGGTCTTGCTTGAAATCTAGAATTGGTTGCACGTATTTCCAACACGCTTCAACCGCATCGCTACGAGCAAATAGCGTCGCATCACCGTTTAGGGCATCAAGAAGTAGACGCTCATAAGCAGTTAGCATTTGGGTTTCTTGCAGGTCAGCGTAGTGGAAGTTCATTTTCACTTCCTTCGCTTTAAAGCCTGCGCCCGGCTCTTTCAGACCAAAGCTCATTTGGATGCCTTCGTCTGGCTGAATACGAATAATCAGCTTGTTCTCTGGTGCGTTTTGTCCAAACACTGGGTGTGGTGTTTGTTTAAAGTGGATAACCACTTCTGTCACGCGAGTCGGTAGACGCTTACCTGTACGTACGTAGAAAGGCACGCCATTCCAACGCCAGTTGTTGATGTAAGCTTTCAGACCGATGTAAGTCTCAGTACGAGAATCGTCTGCTACGCCGTTCTCTTCACGGTAACCTGGAAGTTGTTGACCACGAACTTCAGACGCCGTGTACTGACCCAATACAAGGTCGTTGCGAAGTGCGTCTTCATCCAGTGGTTTAAGACACTGAAGCACTTTCACGACTTCATCACGCATCGCGTCAGCATTGATTTGTGCAGGCGGCTCCATACCCACCATTGCTAACACTTGTAGCAAGTGGTTTTGGAACATGTCGCGAACCGCACCTGAACCATCGTAGTAACCACCACGCTCTTCCACACCAAGGAATTCTGCGCCTGTGATTTCCACGTAATCAATAAAGTTACGGTTCCAAAGCGGCTCAAACATAGCGTTAGAGAAGCGAAGAACAAGCAGGTTTTGAACCGTTTCTTTGCCTAGGTAGTGGTCGATGCGGTAGATCTGATGCTCTTGGAAGTGTTCGTGGATCTCTTTATCCAGTGAACGCGCTGATTCAAGGTCGTACCCGAATGGTTTCTCAATGATCAGACGCTTCCAACCATCTTCCTCATTGTTCAGACCGTGAGCTGCAAGGCTGGCAGGAATCACGCTGTATAGGCTTGGTGGCGTTGCAAGATAGAAAAGCGTATTACGTTGTTCGAATTGGTATTCGTTTGCCAGTTGGTCTAAGCGTGTCGCCAACTTGCTGTAATCTTGTGTGTCAGAAGTATTGATTGCTTGGTAATGCAGGTGATTGATAAATGCATTAAGCGTTTCTGGCTCAGTTTTCTCCATTTCCTGAAGCGATTTTTTCAGCTTTTCGCGGTAAGAATCGTCGCTGTACTCAGTACGACTTACGCCAAGAATGGCAAAATTCTCTGGAAGCTGTTTGTTCGCATAGAGGTGGTAGAGAGCAGGAATTAACTTACGGTACGTAAGGTCACCTGAAGCACCAAAAATAACGATGCTGCTGTTTTCTGGTATTACCATCATCTTTCCCTTAAAAACGAGGTACTTATTGTGTGCCCGGATACGGCTAAAGGATTGAGCCAACCCTATCAATGGCACTCAAAAATAGAAAATTGGTCTTACCTATTACGTTGATAGGTAAAGCCTATAGTCTCAAATCACTACAACTACTGAGCCCCTTAAACATAGTCAGGTTCTCAACATTTGGAGGTCATATAAGACGCTTATGTCTCTCGAGTACAACCTTGCACTCTTCGGAGGAGATTTCCGACACGGGGGCGTATTGTCTACGACTATTTGATTTACATCAACACTTGGCGGTGCAAACGTTTAAATAATTTACACAAATCATCATAATTAATTGAATTAAAAGAAATAAATACCCTGCCCGGTCTAGTGATAAAATTTAAGCAAAAACTCTAAAAAGATTATTTATTGTTCAATTTTGCAATCCATTACATAAGCTCTGTGCACTATGCAGAATTTACAACTCTACTTCATAGTTGTTGATAATGATACTTAATTAAAGATAATGGAGTATTCTATCAACACACGTTAGGACTGCTATGAATCAGGGCTCAGCAAAACAGCAATCGACGCATCGTATTCAAGGCGTATTGGATTACATTCATAGTAATCTTGATTCCCCTTTGAGCGTTGATGACATCTCGCAACAAAGTTGCTGGTCTCGCTGGCAGTTGCAGCGCGTGTTTCAGCAGCAAACAGGACTTTCGGTTGCAAACTACGTTAGAGAGCTTAAGTTAAGCTACGCAGCAGAGCGATTAGTCGGCGGAAGTGAGCGCTCTTTGGATATTGCGCTGGAAATGGGGTTTGCCTCCGAGCACGCATTCAGCCGCGCATTCAAGCAGATGTTTTCTGTCAGCCCTCGCGAATATAGAAAGAACCAACAGTTATCAGGGTTACGTAAACCATTTACGTTACGCCACCTTCCAGAAGCGTCGCACAATGACGGGCACTTTATCGAAGTAAAGATAGAAACGAAACCAAGCTTTTATCTACAGGGGCTTTCTCAACCAATCAGCGGTTTGTTCTCCCCTTCTCCAAACTTCCATTACAAAGTCCCGCAGTTGTGGCTTCAGCTTTCTCTTATTGCCGATCAAGTCGAAGAGCCACCAGTTCGCCATCTCGGTGTTATTGATGTTACCCACCCTCACTTTGATGGTTCGAATCTTCAATATTGGGCAGGTTATGAACTCGACGACAATGTCCATTTACCAAGCATTCCAAATGCAGTGTCCGATCAACTAGAGACATTATTCGTACCACAGCAAACTTATGCCGTGATCACTCACATCGGTAAGGCAGCGAAACTTGCGCAAACCCTTGAGTGGTTCATCATGTGTTGGTTACCTGCTTCAAATTATCGCGGTGTCGATGGGTATGAGCTTGAAAATTATCCGGCAGACTACCAGCCAAACAGTGATAACGCCCAAATGCAATACTGGTTACCCGTAGAGCGTTGTTACAGCCGATACTCGAAGTAAGAGAAAAGTCCTATCCTTTAGAGCGAGTTGCACCAAATTGTTAACTTTTCTATTTTTCCTATCTATAAAATACAAATAACAATCATTATCAATAACTAGAAAAAGTAGTGGAATCAGGAAAAATGGAAACCCCGATTAAATTTCATCGCTCAACACTTGCAGTTGTTGTTTCTGCGCTGATCGCAGGACACGCTGTTGCTGACGAAGACGTAACTCAACTCGAAACAATGACCGTATTAGGTGAGACTTACCGAAATACGGCAACAAAAACGTCATTAGAACCAGAAGAAACCCCACAGGCAATCACCATCATCACGAAGGATGAAATGGATTTACGCGGAGTGAGCACAGTCAGCGAAGCACTTCGTTACTCATCTGGTGTAAATACCGAACTACGCGGTGGTGCCGTTACGCGTCTAGACCTATTCAATATCCGTGGTTTCATTAACTACACCAACTTCTACGATGGTCTCCCTCTCCTATTCAACGGTTGGAACTTACAGCCACAAATTGATGCAGCTGCGGTTGAGCAAGTTGAGGTGTTCAAAGGACCTACGTCTGTTTTATATGGAAACATTCCACCAGGCGGCATGGTCAACATCATCGCAAAGACTCCGCAATCTGAGCCAGCTAACACGGTATCAGTCAGTACTGGCACCAACAGCCTGAAAGAAGTGAACTTCGACACCACGGGGCAAATTGGTGATTCAAACGTGAACTACCGCATCGTAGGGATGGCGAAACAGCGAGATGGGCAAGCAGAGACATCAGAAGACGAGCGTTATCTGATTGCGCCGTCATTCGACTGGCAAGCGACAGACAACACGCTTGTTAATGTCAACGTGTACTACCAAAACGATCCTTCGGCAGGTATTTACACCACAGTTCCAGCAGCGGGCTCCGTTCTCGATAACCCACTCGGTTCGTTGTCTCCTGATACTTACTTGGGCGACAAAAACTGGAACACCTATGAACGTGAAGTGTTGATGATTGGCTACAAAATTCTGCACGACTTCAACAACAACTGGCAGTTCTTGCAAAATGCACGCTACATGACAGCTGACTCGTACCAAGAAAACACGTACAACAGCCCATTAGCCGCTGATAATCGTACGATTGGTCGTAATGCTTACCTCACGGATGAAGATTCAACTTCATTTGTGATTGATAACCAATTATCAGGTTACGTTGCCCATGGCAATTTCGAGCATAACTTGCTACTTGGGTTAGATTACCAATACCTAGATTCTGATGTGAAATACAAAGACACCTTAGGTTACTCACTTACGCAAGACATCTTTAATCCTAATCACAATCAGATTGACCGCGACGCTCTAAAGTTCGCTTACCAGCAGGCACTGGATATCAAGACGAAACAGCTTGGCGTTTACTTCCAAGACCAACTTCGCTACAACAACCTTGTGATGATTGCCGGACTTCGCTGGGATAAATACGAATCCGACACCAACACTGTGAGTGATTACCTAGGCACAGTCACACCGAGCAAGGAAAAGCTTGATGAAAACAACGTATCTTTCCGAGTTGGTGCGTTGTACGAGCTTGATTTTGGTCTGTCTCCTTACCTGACTTACTCAGAGAGTTTTGAACCAATCGCGGGGGCTGATGCATCAGGTAAAGCGTTCGACCCTTCTACTGGTCATCAATGGGAGCTGGGCTTCAAATACGCCCCTCTGGGTGGTGACGTATCAGGCAACCTAGCGCTGTTCCATATCACCAAGAAAAACGCGATCTTGACCGATCCTAACAACCCATACGCACCGCAATACCAAGCTGGTGAAGTGGTTTCTCAAGGTGCAGAGCTAGAAGCGAAATGGCAAGCAACACCGCAAGCTGACCTAACGCTAAACTACACCTATATCAATATGGAAATTAAAGAAGACAGCTATTACCACCAAGAAGGCAAAACGCCAGTGTGGGTACCAGAACAAACCGCTTCTTTATGGGCAAATTACTACTACGAAGGTACTTTGACAGGGCTTCGCACCAGTGCTGGCGTTCGTTACGTGGGTAAAACAGAAATGGATGCACAAAACAGTGACCAAGTGCCAGATTACACCTTGGTTGACCTAGCGGCGAGCTATGACTTATCGGCGGCTTCACAATCACTCGACGGCGCAAGCGTCACGCTGTCTGCGAGCAATATCTTTGATGAGGAATACTACAGCTGTTATGACAAGAACAACTGTTGGTTTGGTGCTGAACGATCTATCGAAGCGAAGCTTGAGTACAAGTTCTAACGCCTAACAAGCCGCTCAAACAAGTTCTTTTTCGAGAACATAAAAACAAACTGTATATTTCACAAATCAAAAGCGGTGGCTACCAATAAGCCACCGCTTTTCATTTCTCTTAGCTTTTACTACAGAACGCTTCTGAACAGTATTTAAAGTTCGAATTGAGTTACCTTGTCACTTTTCTATAACAACGCTCAGGTCGCCCTACCGTGCCATAGTTTAAGTCTGCCTCTAATTCACCAGAACTGATCAAGTATTCCAAATAACGTCTGGCCGTTGTTCGGCTGGCACCAATTTGCTCTCCAGCTTCATCCGCCGTATACATCTCTTCACCGACGAACAATCCTCGAATTTTATCCAAAGTTACCCCATCAATCCCTTTGGGCAATCTGTGCGACGACGTGTCTGGTACCACATTTGATTGCAGCATCTTATCAACTAAATTCTGGTCCAAGCTTTCTGCGACATGGAGTTGTTGGCGTTGCGAAATGTACTTTTGCAATGCAGCCTCCAACCTTGGAAACATCACTGGCTTAAGCAGATAATCGACTACCCCGCCTCGCATTGCTTGTTGCAGTGTATCTACGTCTCTTGCCGCGGTAATTAAAATCACATCACAAGTTTGATTGTTCGCACGAAGCGTATTGAGGATCTCTAATCCTGTTCCATCGGGTAAATACACATCCATGAGCAGCAAATCAGGCTTGAGCACCTCAAGCTGTAATTCTGCTTCCATCCGTGTCGTTGCAATGCCCACCACTTCCAAGCCAGAGAGTTGGCTCAGATATTTATGATGTAGCTCTGCAATGGCAATATCATCCTCGATGATCATGACTCGCGTTGCCGTATTCATACTTGTTCTTCCTTAGGCAAATACACGGTAATTCTCGTTCCATGTTCTGTATTTGGTAGCATCTCAACATAACCGTGATAACGCGTCGCCAGTTGATTAACAAGATGCAATCCCACACCTCGATTCTGACGCGACTTGGTTGAAATGCCCTTTTTCAAAAGCTCTTGTGGCTCAATGTTTTCCGGTAGTCCACACCCTTGGTCGACAACCTCTAAAATCACTTCGTTGCCATAATCACTGATCGACACATCAATGCTGCGGCGCTCTAATGCAAACGCAGATTCAACACGAATAGCAGACAGCGTCGCATCGAAAGCGTTGTCGATTAGATTGCCAAGTACCGTGACCAGATCTTCTGCATTTAACCACTCAGGTAATGGCTCCAATCGACTGCCTTCTTCTACCACTAACTGTAATCCCAGTTCACGTGCACGCTCGGTTTTACCCAGTAACATGCCAGCAATAAGCGGGTCTTTGATGGTATCGCGTAAAAATTCTATCATCGCTTGATAGTGCGCTGTCTCTTGCCCAATCAATTGTTGAACCGCTTCGAGTTCCCCCATCTGAACCAATCCGCTGATCGTATTAAGCTTATTTCTGTGCTCGTGAGTCTGAGAGCGAAGCAAATCGGCGTATTCTTTAGTTTGCGAAAGCTGTTCAGTAAGTTCGTTTATTTCATCACGCAGACGGAAACTGGAAACCGCACCGACGATTTTTCCTTCGACGTAGATTGGCGAACGGTTGGCAATTAAACGCTTGTGATTAAGGAAGATCTCGATATCGTGATCTTCTTGTCCTGTCTCCAGCACGGTATACAAATCGCTGTCTCTCAGGGTATCTGTCAGCGGTTTATTCAGAGCCGATTCCCTTTCAATACCTAAAATCTGACACGCACTTCGGTTGATGGAACGCAATACACCTTGGGCATCAATACTTAATACCCCTTCTTTAATAGTGCTCATGGTGACGTCGAGTTCACCGTACAAACGCCCAATTTCCTCTGGTTCAAAACCCAAAATGGCACGCTGAAATTTTCGGGATGCATAGTTGGAAACAATCGCGTTGGCAGCAACAACGATCAATGCCATTAAGATAAGGAATGCAAAGAAAGGCTCGATGCGGTCTTGTAAGCGTTCCAGCAAATAACCGACCGAAACTACACCAATGATGTTGCCTTGTTGATCGAAAATTGCCGCTTTACCACGGACGGAATAACCCAATGATCCTTGAGCCGTCGAGATGTATGATTTACCTTCCACCAGCGCTCGTTGGTTGTCGCCGCCTTTCATTGGCTTACCGATGCGCTCGTCGACAGGGTGAATCAAACGCACACCATTTTTATCCCCAATCACAATGAACGCAGCACCAAGTGCCTCAGTCATTTCACGAAACCGCTGTTGATAAGGATCGGTATTCTGAGACTCAATCATTTCGCGAACAATATGAGAAGTAGACAAGAAACGAGCAACGCCAAGCGCTTTCTCCCCCATCTCTTGTTCTTGGTCGAATTTTAGGTAGGTAAAGCCCGCAGCCACCAGAATAAGAAGTTCGATCAAACCCGACAGCGTCATAATAATAAGCATGCGCTTACGAAAGCTGATCCGACTCCAACTCATTGATATTTCCTTTATCTTCGCCAGTTTTCCACGTCACTGTGGCACACTTGCCTAAGTTAACACTGAGTTAACATGCTCGCTCTAATCAAATGACAAATCTGTGAACAGACGAAACGTTCTGAACGGTTTACGGTTAATTTATAGGCGTGCCGTGCTTTCTTCAGTTCGAACAAACCCGTTCCAACACTTAGCTTTGTCACTCATGGCTCATTTAGCGCATTTATAGCCGCCGTGAAATATCAAAATTCAATCATAATGCTAACGAAATAATGTTGTAATTTATTCAACATCATACATAAATTGCCATCTAAATCTTGAACATGATCACACCAAATTTAGCGGTTTTTGAGGCGTTTTTAGACTTTCGATCGTATAATTTTTAGTCAAGAAGCCTAGCAGAGCTTCGAACAAAGAAAGCAGCCAACTGGAAGTCTATTTAACGCTCAACACTTGCGTCAGTAAATTGAAGATACATTGATAAAAATACAAATACTGACCGTAGGACAACCACTTAGACACCATCTGCAATTGCAATAACTATAAACAGAGGTGCTTTTATAGTTAGAAGGAACACCAAAACATGGAACGCGATACATTTGGAATTTGCCTGAATAAGGCTATGCTGTCAGAGAATATGTATTCAACGTTTACGCACGTCAGGGCTTATGAAAAGAGTGACACCAGTTCTTCTGATCTCAAGGTGCTGCTTTCATTCCCACAGATGAGTGGTAAAGACTTACTGAATACTATGCGAGGCTCTCGTCAGCTTGAGTGGAGAGCAGAATTTCACTGCCCTTCGATGAAGTGAATCAGTACAAGTCACACAACAACGGTGCGTCCAGCTAAGCCCCACTTAACTGGGCGCAACATTTAACCAACATTTCTTTTGCTCAATCACTTAACACTTTGTAGTGAATACTTTATATTAGAGCTTATACTCTAAAGCAAAGTAGCCACTATGAAACAAACCGGAAAGTTCTGGATTTTGGGTCTTCTCAGCAGCTCAATTTCTCTTGCCTGTCACTCGGCTCCCATCACATTCGATGATGCATGGAATTTGTTGTTAGAAAACAACTATTCCCTTAAAGCACAACGTGCCAATGTTGAAAGCTACGAATACCAACAAAGCGCAACTGATAACCTCAATTTGCCGCAAGTCAGTATTGGTGCGAACTACACACGCTTAGATACCGACGTAACACTGTCTGGTCAGCAAATTCTCGACAGCACTGGGCAACACATTAGCGTGCCACCTGTTTTCCAACCTATTTTTAGCGCTCTTGCGAATACCACATCGACGATCACCGAACGCGACATCTTCTCTTCTTCGATTCGTGCTATCTGGCCGATATTTACTGGTGGTCGCATCAATGCAGCTCAAACCGCCGCAGAAGGTAAAACGGACGAGGCAAAAAGCCAACTCGCAATGGAGCAGCAAGCTCGCTTTGAAGATCTCTCCAAATACTACTTCTCGGTCGTGCTCGCCAAAGAAGTATTAGCAACACGTCAAACCGTAGAAAAAGGCTTAACCAAGCACCGTGATTTTGCGATTAAAATGGAAGAGCAAGGTCAAATCGCCCGTGTTGAGCGCCTTCAAGCGGAAGCGTCATTAGACAAGGCTAAGGTCGAGACGCGCAAAGCCGCCAGTGACCTGAGTATTGCCCAAGCGGCTTTGGGCAAGATCTTAGCGCAGAACGATTCAGTAGAACCTTCAGAAACGCTGTTTATCAACAACAACCTTCCACCGTTGAGTGCGTTTGTTGATCAAACACTACTGACCTACCCCGGCTTAGATTTGTTGGATGCCAAGCACAAACAAGCGTCGAGTTTAATCAAAGCCGAGAAAGGCAAATACTATCCGGAAGTTTACCTATACGGTGATTACAGCCTATATGAAGACGATTCCCTTGCCAGCCAAATGAAACCGGATTGGCTAGTAGGTGTTGGCGTTAACATCCCTCTAATTGAGTCCACTGGTCGTAGCGAGAAAGTAAAAGCAGCACAAAGCATGGTCACCCAAGTGGATGCGCTGAAATCACAAGCGAAGCAAGACTTGTCGCTTCTAGTACAAAAGACCTACTTAGAAGCACAACAAGCCATTGATGAAGTGCAAGGTCTAGAATCTAGTATCGCCCTTGCGGACGAGAACCTACGCTTGCGCGAAAAAGCATTCACTCAGGGCTTATCGTCCTCTTTGGATGTCGTTGACGCGCAACTGTATGTCGCCAGCGTAGAAACACAGCAATCAGCGGCACGTTTCCGTTATCTGATTTCTTTAACCAAACTATTAGCACTGAGCAGCGAAATGAACAGCTTCGCTCAATACCAACATACTGCTTACGTTCCAACATCAGCATCCAAAGAGGCAAAATAAGTCATGGCAGCAAAATCTCTAAAACCCGCTCTACTATCACTTTGTGCTTTGGGTGTCGCTTCTTGGGTTGGCTACCAGTTCTACCAAGCATATCAACCCGAACCGGCACGTTTACAGGGGTTGATTGAAGCGCAGCAATACAGCATCTCTTCTAAAGTTCCTGGTCGTATTGATGAAGTCATGGTGCGCAAAGGCGATGATGTCGAAAAAGGTCAGTTGATCTTTACCCTTCACAGCCCAGAAATCGAAGCAAAATTGGAGCAAGCCAAGGCAGGTGAAAAAGCCGCTGGCGCACTGGCATTAGAAGCAGAAAAAGGTGCACGTGAGCAACAAATTCAAGCCGCAAAAGACCAATGGTTGAAAGCGAAAGCGGCTGCAGATTTGATGGAAAAGACCTACCAACGTGTAAACAACCTTTATAAAGATGGCGTAGTCGCGGAGCAAAAACGCGACGAAGCCATGACGCAATGGCAAGCATCTAAATACACCGAAAGCGCAGCGTTCCAAATGTACAACATGGCGAAAGAAGGCGCGCGTAGCGAAACCAAAGTCGCAGCAGCAGAAAAAGCACGCATGGCGGCTGGCGCAGTAGCGGAAGTAGAAGCGTATGCCAAAGACACGCAAATCTACAGCTGGTTTGATGGTGAAGTCTCTCAAGTTTTACTGCAAAGCGGCGAACTTGCACCTCAAGGCTTCCCGGTTGTGACGGTTATTGATACCCAAGATTCTTGGGCAACACTGAACGTACGCGAAGATTTGCTCAAACACTTCACCAAAGGCACGACCTTTAAAGCTTACCTACCAGCATTGGATAAAGACGTTGAGTTTAAAGTCACCCATGTTGCCGTAATGGGCGATTTCGCTACATGGCGCGCGACAGACGCATCGAAAGGTTTTGATCTTCGCACATTCGAAGTGGAAGCTCGCCCTACCCAACCAGAGCCTGAGCTACGCATGGGCATGAGTGTTGTGGTTGAGCTGTAATCGCGTTGGCTTAAGATTATGACGATTCAAATCTCACAACGACAAATCCTGCGGCGCGATAAGTGGTTATTATCTTGCCTGACATGGGTGCCGATCTTATTGGCCGTCACTATTTGGGGTGTTTTCTCTGCAGGTATTGCAAGAGATCTCCCGATTGGTGTGGTTGATTTGCAGCACTCGCAGTTGTCACGCAAGATGATTCAATCTCTTGATGCCTCTTCCACTCTTTCTGTTGATTATCACTACACTAGTTCAACAGAAGCGAAGAACGCGATGATCGAGGGTGATATCTATGCTTATGCTGTGATTCCCCCTCAATTCGACCAAGACATTCTTTTGCATCGACAACCTCAACTATCGGTCTTCTTTAACAGCCAATACATTTTGGTTGCCAAGTTGATTAACTCAGCGGTCGCGCAGTCTCAAGGGTATTTTGATGCGCAGTTAGAAACCATGGGTAACCTAGCAAAAGGCAACACCACAACACTTGCAGCTATTGGTCAAGCCGTGCCGATTTCCACCCAGATTACAGCCTTGTTTAACCGCAACACCAACTACGCTCAGTTTTTGGTAACAGCGATTGTTCCGGCGATCTGGCAGATCTGTGTCGTGGTCAGCACCATTTTGATCCTCGCAGCGCATTTTCGCCTTTATGGTAACGGCAACAATAGTTTTGCTTTCTTAGGCGAGCGCCCTTTCACTCGACTAAGCAAAATTCTAAGCCAGTACATTCCTGTCTTTATGGCACAAGGCGCGCTGTTCTTAGTCTGGTTCTACATGGTGCTTGATTGGCCGATGGAAGGCAGTTATCTGTTGATGCTATTAGCGCAGTTCGTAACGACTATCGCATGCATCATCATGGGAGCATTGTTTTTCTTCCTATCGATGGACCCAGCTCGCGCGATGAGCTTTGCTGGCGCATTTACCGCGCCTAGCTTCGCGTTTATGGGTATTACTTTCCCCGTTTCAGACATGAATGCTCTTGCCCATGCATGGAGAGGATTGCTGCCAATTACGCATTACATCGAAGTTCAAGTGGACCAAGCAAGCTACGGTGCAAGTGCGGCACAATCTATCGGCTCACTCTGGCCGATGGTTGGGTACATTATCCCGCTACTGATGACGGCAGCTTTATTAGCAAAACATCGCAACACAGCTTTGCTAAACAGCGCATCTTCAACAGATAGCAGCCAGGAGGTTGTATGACACTATGGCAACTGATTAAAACAGAACTTCGTTCAGTGATGACCAACCCTGTCGTGGTACTGACGGTCTTTGGTGGCGTGGTATTTTACTCCTTCTTATACCCACTTCCATACGCACAACAAACACCGAGGGAACAGCCAATAGCGATTGTGAATCTCGATGGAAGCCAAACCAGTCTAACCTTAGAGCGCATGGTCGATGCCACGCCTCAGGTTAAGGTAGTGACACGTTTACATACTATTGCCGATGCGAAACAAGCATTCTTAAACCGAGAGATAACTGGTTTTTTGGTGATTCCAGAACACTTCTACAAAGACTTGATGCTTGGCAGCAGCCCTACTCTGGCTTATGCCGCCGACGCTTCCTACTTCTTGGTCTACGGTACCGTAGTCGAAGGTTTGGCAACAGCAGGCGGTACGCTTGGTGCTCAAGTTAAAGTAAGCAAGATGGTGATCGATGGCGTGCCACTGAGTATGGCGAGCCATGATTACTCCGCGATTAAGCTGAACATGAAGCCAACCTTCAACCCAACCATGGGCTACATCGAATACGTGGTGCCAGCGGTGTTTGTATTGATCCTTCAACAAACATTGATCATGGCAGTCGGGTTGCAAACCGGTACTCAGCGCCATGGTCGTGGGTATTGGTCACAAGTGCCAACAGGCGCTCTGTTGCTGGCCAGAACCTTGGTCTTCGTTGCTATCTACTACTTGCTCAGCGCCTACTATTTTGGCTTCAGTTTTGAACGCTTGAACGTCAATCATGTTGCCAATGCCGGTGAATTGTTGACTTTGCTGTTGCCGTTCTTGCTCGGCTGTTGTGGATTAGGTTTATGGCTCGGTTACTTGTTACCAAGACGCGAGTTGGTGACATTGGTCGTGCTGGTTAGCTCAATGCCATTAATCTTCTTAGCAGGCTTTATTTGGCCGGTTGAGTCGATTCCTGCCCCGCTGCTTTGGTTTGCCGATTTGAGCCCGAGCACATGGGCAATCAAAGGCTTTTTAGCACTCAATCAAATGGGCGCAACGTGGCAACAAGTCGCTAAACACTGGACTGCTCTTTGGGTGCTGACTGTATTATGGGGCGGCGTTGCTTACTGGATCGCCAAACGCAATACCAAACCAGTAGTAACAGAAAGCTTAGGGTAACGGCTTTACATCCAATAAAGAAAGGGGCTCATGTAGCCCCTTTTTGTTTGTGTCGATGTTCTAGTGACTGAGCTGAGCTGAAGAGTCATTGACTTACTTCTGGACAAAAGTGAGTTGTGTTCTTTGGTACACGCTGTCTTTTCAGATTACTTTTTGCATTGCAGTCAACCTACATTTGACAGACCTAATTCACTCACCCGCTATAACTTCCCAAAATCAGATTCCAACTTATAACTTACCGATTAAATTAGGTTGGCCGTTTGATGAAGAGCTTTTCAAAAACTCATCAGCAATCCTAGCTATTTTGGCAACTAACTTTTGGTCAGTGGTGAAAAAACCTAAAGGTACATGAACAGGGCTAATATCAGGAATAGCTAGATGATAACTCACGGCAGCAAACTCTCCCTCTAAAACTAAAACTTCAACACTACCATCAAATAATCCGTTTCTAATGCCCTCACAAAATTCCAAATTACCTAATTTGTGTTTCCATGCCCTACCAGCCTGGCTTTCAATGTTTGGATGTTCGTCACAAGGTAGGTAAAGCTTCAAATCATAATTTTTACTCTTTCCCTTGTTACTATAATTAATAAGAGTCACTTTGGCGGTATTAAACCCGTCACTCATTCCCCAATAACGAGTATTTGCACCATACCAAGATAATTCTTTTGCTTTTTGTGCCTTCTTAAGAGGCTTGAGTTGCTTTAAATAGCTCTCAATCACAGTCATGGGTTGTTTACTGTAAAGAGGCCCTAATAGAAGCTCATAAGGCTTATCATATGAGCCTGCCACCATTTCAGCGAGCAGGCTTCTAAAATCTATGCTGGCATCATGAACAAATCGTGAAATGGACATATCTTCAAAAGCATCCCAAGCCGAAGTAATACTATTTAGGTTGTTGCTTAATCTAAAGTTGTCCGTTTCATTTAAAATTTCTTGCACCACTGCTTCGTCATTAACGTATTCCTGCCGAAGATCTAACGGCTTAACTTGGTTGTCTAAATCAATCTCAAATTTTCGTTTAATTCTGTGAGCAATAGTTTTTTTACTGGTAACTTTATCAACGGAATATAGGCTAGGCAGTGAGTTGTCATGAGTTTTAAACCCACCTAACTCATCATTTTGAACAAGCTGCTGAAAATGTTTAGTAAACATTGCTCTTGCATGTTGCTCACTTAAACTCTGTATTTCATGGTTTACTTTTAAGCGAAGACCTGAATACCAATTCTGATGTTGGTTTTTAACTTTATTAAAGCCTGCTAACTCGAAAGACACAGAAGCACTTTTAGCCTGAGGTGTTTCTACCATAGGCTTATCATCGAGTGATGAAAAATAACCTTTAGCTAGCGGGGTTAAAAACAACTTTCCTTCATCAGAATACGCAATTTCACCCTTACTAATGGGCTCTTCGATTGCTGCCGCAAGTTCTCGTAGGTTAAAACCGAAGAATGAAGACAATTCAAACTTTGAAAGTGGTGAAATATAGAGAGCTTTAAGTAAAAACTCCTTAACGAATGGGAAACCTTGTTTACTTAAATATGAGAATTCAATTTTAAATGTCTCTGTAGGTACAATGTAGTCTACTTCATTAAATTCAATAGTTGTGTTTTCCATAACCCTTACACCGCCTTCTTAAATTTCTTGGTTTTAGCATCCACAAAGCGATACAAGCTTTCATTGGCATTTTCTTCCATATAGGTAATCACTTTCCCAAATGGCAGTTGGCTATTTTTCCCCAGCCACATTCTTTTATCACCAACAATGACTAACCTATCCATTGCTCTAGAAAGAGCGACATTGATTCTGTTGGGCAAGTACATAAAGCCTGATGATTGCCTTTGGTCTGAACGAGTAACAGACAGAATAATAATTCTATTCTCCTTCCCCTGGTAACTATCTACAGTATCAATATTGAGTAACTTAATTAGCTCATCAGAAAAGCCTGACTGTTTTACTCTTCGTCTTAAATACCTTTTCTGCTCCGCATACATACATATGATACCTATAGCAGCCTCACCTTCCTTAACTTGCTCGAACAACGAACTTAAAAAGCTCTTGTTCTCATCTACTTGTTTGAGCACATCAACAATCGCTTCAGCCTCTTTCTCATTGTAAATATTATACCGTGAGCCTTTTTCTTGGTGTTTAGCTTGTTTGCCTAAATGTGACGTATCAATCCACGTTGTAAATGCGCTCATCTCATTTGGTACATCATCATAAATATCGGGAATTTTGCGATCACCATTCTCAAGCTCACCATCGTAAAAACATTGTGATACAAGAGAACCAATAGCAGGTGCCATTCTGTATTGCACAAGTAGCTTAGCTCCTACTTGCTGGCCATAATCACTTTCAAATGCCCGAGCAAAGTCACTTTCAATTAACTCATCAATATCATTGGAAGACGGAATACCTAAATGTCGGGCTAATGCTTTTTTATGAGGGTCAGTATAAAGAGGTGGCAATTGCTTATGATCACCTACTAGAAGAATCCGTTTACCAACTTGCATTGCAATAGCGAGTTCACTAGCAATAGAACGAGCAGCTTCATCAATGATAACCCAATCATACTGGTTAGTTGCTATATCAATATTCCAGTTACCTATACCAACACAAGTACCGGCTACCAGTTGTTTTGAACGAGCAAGAAACTCGTCCATATTGGCATTGCCTGACTGCATAACTTTGATCATGTCTTTCGACAGTTTCACTAACCGTTGGACAGAACTAGAAATATTATGCTCAATAGCAAACTCATGGTTTAGATCTTTTATTAAGCCACCTCTAATTTCACTTAAGTTATCGTGCCAATCTTTGTTGACTCGTATACTTTGAGGCAGCCTGCTATTAATAAGAGATTTTCGTTCACCAATTTGTTTCTTAATCGCTTTTTTATGTTTAGCTTCTAAGTCACTATCCTCAATTTCTTTTAGTGCATTTTCTTGCTCTGTGATCAAAGAAAGAAGTTGTTTATCTAGCTCTAAATAGGCTTCTAAATAATCATTTGGGGCTTTTAATGACTTAGCTAGGCTTAACACTCTATATTTTAACTGAGTTTCAAATTGCTCAACTTTTTGGCTAACAATGTTGTCCGAATATGCATCACGCAATGAATGAGATATGGTTGATTCACTTCGACTAAACCGAACAACATCAAGATTCGTTTTTAAACGGCCACAGTGTTTTCTAATTCGTTCTGCCGCTGTATTTACAGCCTCATGAGACTGACTAACCAATAAAATTCGTTCAGTACCTTGTTTCTCGATTAAGTAATGAACAAAAGCAGCTATAAACTCTGTTTTACCAGTGCCAGGTGGGCCTTGCAGCATTGAAAGAGGACCAAACCTAAGAAGCTTTTGAAAGGCTATTCTTTGCTTATCATTAAGCTTAATAGTATTGCCGTTATCGTCTTCTCGGTCATAACGCTTAAAGTCTTCATCAGTAACTGTTAAGTCGTAGTCTGTAGGATCTAGCGTGCAGTCTGGTTCAAAATAGTCCGATAAATTTTCGACAACGGAGTCTTGCTCAAGAATACGAGTTAAGGCGTTTTTTCGTTTATTGAAAGAAGACTTATCTGCTTTGCTGCGGAAGAATATGGTATCACTCTCTTTCAAATGGTAAGCTCGGGGGGTGTACCGTGATAATTGCACCCTATTTAATCCAGAAGCAGATAGATTAACTTCTCCTATAAAGTAATCTTTTTCACCATCAACAATAATAGCTTCAACCTGATCTTTAGCTGTAAACCCGTCAAGCGGATCTCTGTCTGCTTCGTAAGGTAATATAAGCGTATCATTATTATCTTTGTGAGCTCTTGGCTCACCAGTAAGCTCTACATAAGGGTGTGATTCAGTCTCTGTTTTAAGAATTGCTTGCCACAGTTCACTCGTAGATATTGGTTTAACATTTACTTCAACTTCAGCAATTCGCTCTTGAGGCTCAAATGATATTGGTTTTACTTTGTGTTGCTTTAACTGAAATTGTTTTACTGCGTTCTCAAAACTGTAAAACTGACGAATGCGCCTATTAATATTATCTAAGTAGCTAGCTCGACCTTGCGAAATTCGAAGACCAAAAGGAAGCTCAAGAACTGCATTTTCTATATCTCTACGAGATACTTCACTTCTATCACTTTTGATAGGGCGCAATCCGTGCTCAAATTCAAAACGAGCATCATCAAAGAAAAGCTTTTGAACGCCCCCTAGCCCTGAAAAAACAACGACTAAACCATAACCTTTGCTACGATTTTCTTCAATTGAGACATACAACTTACCCTTATCAGGATATATAGTAACCGGCTCAAAATCTTCTCTATTACTACCAATTTCAATATCAATTAATTCAACAGTTGGAGTAGTTGTTTTTTCAGGATTTAAAACTGCATCTTTAAAGCGAGTTAACTCTTTAAAACCAAAGTCTAAATCTTCAAGTTCATGAATAATCGCTAGACTAATCGCTTCAAAATTGTCGTTTTTCGTGCCCCATTCAACTTCTAATAGCTCAGCAGTTATCTTCATAACGGCATAGTTATCACGTTCAAATGCAGAACTATTCTCAACATCTATTGGGCTATATTCGGTATTCAGTAATTCTTTAGAATCATGGTGAAAGTCCAAAGCATCAATAATATAAACATCGCCTTGCTTATCAACGATGATGTTTTCAGGCTTTAGGTCACCATGTGCAACACCTAATGAATGCATATGCTCAACATGAGCAATTAAGCTTTTTACGATGTCATTTCTTCTGTTACGCATTCGGTAAGGGTCTAAAGGTTCGCCCTCAACCCACTCAGAAACCAAATACAATGAGCTATCTCGTGCGGTAATACCATAATCAACAACTGTTGGTATAAAGCTTAAGTTGAGGCTCTGTAACTTCTCTACTCGTTCTAAAAACGATAACGTGCGTAGACCAAGGCCAGCGTTAATATCAGTCGGGTTGATGTTGTTCCATACTTTAACCACACCTGAATCAGCCTTATACATCTCTCTAAGATCTGATTCAGACATAAATTCGACTTCAGGGTGTATCCTAGAAACTTTAGTTGCCTTAACAAAACGCTCTAATTCTTTGCTCGAAAAACTAAATGCAGCTTCTTTGCTAGGTTCTTGTTCTACTAATGCATCGAGCAATTCACCAGCATTGGCAAAGGTTTTTCCTTCAAATGCCTTTAATAGTATTTCCGCATACCATTCGTCACATAGTGCTAATTTTTCAGAAATTGTTTTTTCAAGGCTTGGTGTTAAACGTTCTGCACCTATAATGACCCAAGCAATAATCGCTAATCGCACAACGTCATAATGGTATGGTGAAGAATAAGTGGTATCTTGGTTGTAGACAGACAATTCATCTCTAATATCACCAACGGTTTCTTTCTTACGTGCAAATGTTGATATGAAATTAGAAAGAGCAACTCGCTGTCCTGTACTAAACCAAATACTGTGATTTCCAATATCTCGGTGTGCAAGTTGTAGTTGATGTAAGTCAGCAAAGCGTGCAACCAATACTCGAACTAAGTTGACTCTTTCATCAATTGATAAGTTCTCACCATAAGTGGCAATAAAGTCGTTTAGGCGCTCGTGACCATGGGGAAGTTCTACAACTTCATTGTATTGCGAGGTGATCTTCTCTTTAGTTGGTATGGTTAACGATGAAACACAATGCTCGTAAAGCTCTCTGTTTTCTCGTTTTATCTTAGTCAGTACTTCACGTTCACGAGAGACTATTTTTATTCGGCCATCTGGCGTTTGGGCATCGTGGCTAGAAAGATTATCAAAATCCCAGCTACGTATAATGGCATGATCATTTTTATCCGCTTCACTTTGGGCAAAATACTCTTTATAAACTTTATTTGGGTGCTCAAAGATTTGCTCTTGCCCTAACCAACCCTCAACAGACAAAGGCTTAGCTTCTACTTTTTTCTCATTTAGCAGTAAGCCTCTTTCTAGTAAAGGAAGATCTTTAAGTAAAACTTTAGCATCTGGGTGCGGTGTGAATCGTTTATTGAATTGACCTTCGTTTGAACACAATTTGCAAAAATCATTAAGTGACAAAGTATTAGCTAAATCTTTCTTAGGTAATTGAGAAAAATTACTGTTACCGCTCATCACTACTAAAAAATGTACATGAGGAGTACGGCCTTCGTTTCTAAATTTTCCAGCAAATGGCTTTAGTAAATTTTTTAACAGAAACTCTTTATTACGAGTAACTTCAACAGGAGACTTACCTCGGTCTTCATCGCCCCAATACCACTTACCATTACTTGAGGTTACAGGTTTACCGTTCCAGTGTTTAAGCTCAACAATCAGTATGTTGCAGTGAGTAACGATTAATAAATCGATTTCGCCTTGTTTGTTTTTATTAATAAAGCGAAAACCGGCATACCCTTTCCAGCCTTCGTTAAACGGCTTTTTTAACGCTTGGAGTGCTTCAAACCCTTGCCCTTTATTTGTGCCTTTGCCTTTCTGTTTTTGTACATTTGAAGTGCTAAGTACATTTTCAATTTTTTTAATCGCATCTATTTCGTGGCGCTCTAGCCCACCTTCCCAGTATTTAATATCCATATATATTTCTTTTTATTTGTTAATCCAATAAAAAACCTACTTACTTAAAGGTGAGAGACTTAGAAGGACTTAGTTGCTTCGAACTTGAAAACAAGGCATTAAACAAAATGGCCTTATGTATTCATAAGTAGACTTAAGTATCTTTACACCATTGCTACTGATTGATAATCAACCATTAGCGTAAGCAACTCAAGTTATGCTGGTAGTTTATGTGACTGGAACGAGATAAGAAACCACAAAGTATCATGCCAATTAGCTAGTTAAGGTCTAACCAACTGTCGAGCTATTTTTTCAGTCGATTGTGTCTCTTTGAACAAGGCAGGTTGTAGTAAAACACTAAATTAGGTCACTTTGATAAAGGCACCCTCTGACTATACTTCCGCATTTATAGAATTATTTAACGCAAGTATATTTTTTACTTTTGTAGATTTAACGGTTCATCGGTTACAACTCATAAAGGGGCAATTTCGTGTTACATACCTCGTCAGCACGCCTTTGGACAAAGATACGTTACTAAGAATTGACCATTAGCAATTCATGAAGAACATAGTGATTGGAAGAGCAGTTCTTATAAGAGTCTAATCTGTCTGATAAGATCTACACACTAGAGGAAGACGGTGAAACAATATATTTCATCAGAGACATCAAGCTCATACAATGACTCCAACCTCAACCGATACATTAATAATGAGTTCACTGATGGTCTCGCTTTGAACGAGCTACAGATCCAACTTCGGCTGAATAAAATCAATGAACGCAGAAATCCTCTTGGCGACAGAAGAAGATTTATAATAAACCGCATTGATTTGCTCTCGACCGGAATGACTGATTTTCTCTCCCTCTAATAAAGAAATTAATCTTCCCTCAGCAATGTCTTTCTTAACCATAAACCCAGACAGACAGGCGATACCATTTCCCATCAAAGCAAGTTGTCTTACTGTTTCACCATTACTTGAAGTTAGCGTTGGTATTAGTCCAGAAAAACCTTTCAAAGGCCATTCATTAAGCGTTTTCGGCGTTGAAAACCCTATCGTACTATGATGCTCTAAATCACTACTTTGGCTCGGAAAGCCACGCTTTGCTAAATAATCAGGTGAAGCCACAATGTAAAGTAAACTTCTACCCAAAGGCTTCGCATGTAACGTTGAGTCACTTAATGCACCGATTCGAATAGCGACATCGGTTTTCTTCTCTAGCAAATCTACGAACCCTTCGTTGGAGGTCAGCTCCAAATCAATATCAGGGTAAGCTTGATTAAACGACTGTACCAAAGGCACTAACTGATGAAAGACAAATGGACTGGCGGCATCGACGCGTAACTTCCCTTTGGGTAATTCACCACGGGATATGATCTCATCTTCTGCCAACTGCAACTGCATTAATCCTATTCGTACCGAATCAACAAATTGTCGCCCCTCATCCGTTAATTCAATCCGCCTTGTCGTTCTGTTTAATATCGTCACACCAAGTTGGCTTTCCACCTTACTTACCGCTCGCGATGCCCGTGCCACCTGTATATTTAAACTGTCTGCTGCCGCTGTAAATCCGCCAGTATCGATCACAGAAAGTAGAATTTCTAAATCATCCGATTTTGTACGCATTTTTGCCTACCATTTTCTGAACCGTTTAATTTTAATTATTGCATTTATAACAAATATCATTTGTTAAATAACCTATTTTTTGCAATGGAATTTCAACGCAGAATCTCTCCACCAAATCAGGACTCAGCAACATCTTGATAAACACATTCGTTGCTATGTACCTGAACCTAACAAACAAGAGAGTAAATGAAATGCCATTAGCACTACTCGCATTGACGCTTAGCGCCTTTGCAATTGGAACAACAGAATTTGTGATCGTAGGGTTGATCCCAACGATGGCTTCTGACTTAAATGTCTCACTACCATCCGCAGGACTGTTGGTGAGCCTTTATGCTCTGGGTGTTGCAGTAGGCGCACCTGTATTGACAGCCTTAACAGGTAAAATGAACCGTAAACACGTGTTACTTGCGGTTATGTCACTATTTGTGATCGGCAATCTATTAGCCTGGCAAGCACCTGGTTATAACACTCTTATCTTTGCTCGCATTTTGACTGGTTTAGCCCATGGTGTATTTTTCTCTATCGGTTCTACGATCGCTACAGGTCTTGTGACTAAAGAAAAAGCAGCAAGTGCGATTGCGATTATGTTTACAGGATTAACTGTTGCGCTAGTGACAGGCGTACCACTTGGGACTTACATCGGTCAAACCTTTGGTTGGCAATCGACTTTTCTGATTGTTGCGTTATTGGGGCTAATTGCGTTGGTTGGTAGTGCTTTCTTAGTTCCCAGCAACCTAAAACAGCCTCCTGCAGCTAAACTGTCATCACAGTTAAAAGTGTTAACTCAGCCAAGACTTCTACTCGTTTATGCGATTACAGCGCTAGGTTACGGTGGTACATTTACTGCTTTCACTTTCCTTGCTCCAATTTTGCAACAGGAAACAGGATTCAACGCCAATGCTATCAGCCTTATTATGCTGGTATACGGTGTATCCGTGGCGATTGGTAACATTTGGGGCGGTAAAATGGCCGATAAGATGGGACCAATTAAAGCGCTGACAATTATTTTTTCTGGGCTCGCCGCTATCCTAGTTATATTTAACTTTACTGCAGTTAACCCTATCACAGCGGTAGCGACCATTTTAGTTTGGGGGGCTTTTGCATTCGGTAATGTACCTGGTCTACAAGTTTATGTAGTGAAACTAGCTGAAAAATACACTCCTGATGCGGTAGACGTCGCATCTGGTCTAAACATTGCGGCGTTTAACGTTGGTATTGCTCTTGGTTCTTGGGGAGGCGGTATGATCGTGTCTGAAATGGGGCTGATGCATACCCCTTGGATTGGTGCCGTGATAGTTCTCGTTGCGCTGGCTCTGACTCAAGTCAGTGGTAGTCTTGATAGACGTACAACAATTCATTTGTCAGAAAAAAGCGTACTTGTGAAATAAGCCTTGTAATGTCCACTAGAAGCTGGTCAATGCTCTGTATTGACCAGTTCATTCTTAATTTGAATGAATTTAGGTACTACACAATGAAAACCATTTTATCTCCGGAGCAATTCGGGACCAAAAACGGTTTAGTTCAACAGAACTAAACCGTTTCTATCAGGTTAGAAAAATGTTCTTCAAACCATAAATCGTACAATGAGCCTATCTAACGAAAGCTTGGGATAATTGCTGGTATCCCTGGTAGTAGACCAACCAATGCCATTACGCTCGTTAACACAACAAACATAATGCCAGGCAACACCCAACGGCTCATTTTACTGAGTTCCCCACTACGTTCTTTACAGCCGACTAAGCCTAAATTATCTAGCAACATGGTGAGAGACCAGCCAAATGCAGGGTTAACTAACGCTGAAGAAAATACAACAATCGCTGCCGATTGAGTGGTTTTCCCTTCACGCGTCATTTCCATTCCTGCTTCTAGCAAAGGAACAAATACCCCAACAATAAGCGCAACACAAAGTACAGGTTGCCAGATCGCTAAGTCCATTGGGTAGCCCCAAACAGCGGCGATGATACAAAACAGCGCCGTCAGCAAAGCGCCAGCAGGAATAGGACGTTTAGCGATAGCCGCCGGAACGATGTAAGTCCCCCACGAAGACGTAAAATTAGTACCACCAAGCAGAGAACCGAACGTCTGACGAATTGACGCTGTAGTCATCGTATCGTCGATGTTCATATGTACTTTTTCTGTACGCTCTGGATAGCTGATTTTTTGGAATACTTGATGTCCTAAGAAATCTGGCGACCACATGGCTACGGCCAAAATAGCAAAAGGCAGTACCACCATGAAGTGTTCAATCGTGGGTAAACCTAGCATCCAGCCCGTATCTTCCCCCCACCAATACATAGGGTTCATGTTGGGTAAGCCGGGCTCAGTTTGAAAAGAAAACGGCGCGCCCATGGCAAAAGCTAACGTGCCGCCTAGCAAACAACTAAGAGGAACCGCTAGCCAACGCTTACGAAAATGTTCAAATAATGCGTATAAAATAATGGTGCAAAAGATCACGACAAAAGCAAGACTTGTCGCTTCTGGTACAAAAGACCTACCTAGAAGCACAACAAGCCATTGATGAAGTGCAAGGTCTAGAATCTAGTAGCGCCACTGATTACTTTCCCTGCAGATTAGTTTTGTAGCCCCCATTGTTCATGAAAAACTTCAAACTCTTCAATAAACACCTTAAAGCGCTTCGGCGTATGTATGCTCTGTTTGTATAAAATATAGAGTGTACCTTCCTCATACCATGTGCCATTGAACAACTTAATGAGCTCGCCGCAACGAACTTGTTCACGCACCTGGTTATCAGGAATTAAACCAATACCAAACCCCTCTTGAGCCAAATTAATCGCGATGTCGATTGAGTTAGTCGTCATATCACCTGTCACTTCAATTTGGCGCTTTTCTCCGCTCTCATTCGTCAGATTCCAATATCTTTCCTGACCTGGTGTGTTCGTGTGAGTAATACATTGGTGTAGCTCTAAATCATGAACATATTTAGGTTCTCCACGTTTTTGAATGTACTTTGGTGAGGCATAGCAACACCGCGTAAATCGAGAGGCTTTTCTGCATACGACTGACTCATCATTCGGTAAAAACGGGGCAATCATCAAATCTACATCTTCAAATAAGCTCAAAGTATTTGGCGTCAATGTATGGAAATGAATGTGAATATTCGGATACTTTTCGTGGAAATCCGGTAAGAAGCTTTTTGTTAAAAACCTCGCCATCGGGTGCAAACAGCCTATACGTAGTAGACCGCTAACACCTTTACGTTCAACATGAAGCTTTTCTACAGTGTGGTCGATAAGATCTAGAATTTGACCTGCAGACTCTAAAAACGTTTCGCCTTGTGGCGTAAGACTAATACTGCTCCCTCTCCTATGAACCAAAGTAACATTTAAGCTTTCTTCTAATGCTTTGATTTTTCGGCTTAATGTCGGTTGGCTTACATCGAGTGCTTTTGCTGTTTCGGTGTAGTTTAATTTTTTAGCCAAAACAGAGAACATTTTAACGGCTTCGATATCCATGTTTAGCTCCTAATCGTGTCTCTAAGATATTACTGACTATTATGTAAATTTTCTCTGTTCATCACTGTAAGTAAAAAAATATCTACCCTTTATTTGATCTCAACTCTGCTATTCAGTTTCTGAATTGCTGCTATTTCCTACTCGCGTATTGCCAAAAGAACAACTCTATATAATTCGACACAACTTTTCATAACTACCACCTTAGAGTAGGTCTATTCATGCAGTTAAAACACTCTTTACTATTTTCCACACTCGCTTTGTGTACCACGCCTGTCGCGGCAACAACCTTTGAAGCACCCAACTTTTATGGCGACATTTTAGGGCAAGTACGCTGGGAAGCGGGACAAGATTATCAGTCAGAAATTCATCGTGCTAATGCAGGCATCAAAGGTAAACATGATGCTGATCTTTTGCGTGTTATCTATAACCTAGAAGCTGAGTATTCTGAAGATTTAACTCAAAAGGTTACAGAGGAGCAAGACTTCGATACCCGCGTTAGCGAAGCAAACTTAATTCTAGTAACCAAAGATTTCGGCGGCATCTACTTCGGTAACGGGACCACTGGCACCTATAAAGATCTCTACTCTCATGTAGACATTTTTGAAAGCAACAATATGCACCGTTCAAGTAATGCAGCTTTATTTCGTCAAGCAAAATCTGGCGACAATCAACTTGCCTATATGACACCCAAATGGAACGGTGTGTACGCAAAAGTCGCGGTCATAAGCCCTGACAATAGCAATGGAGAAGACATTGATATTCTTGGTCTGCGCTTATTGTATGTGACTGATAACTTCGATCTGGTACTGAATCGTGCCCAAGTCGACGAGAAACAAATGCCAGGGCATCAAAACGATGACTACGTTCGTTACGCTCTGTCGTCTTCTTACACTTGGGATAACTTCTACCTCGGTGGTCTTATTGAACTGAATTACGACGATCCTCAAGGCGACAGCGCGGTATATGGTATCTCAGGCAAATACTCTTTAGATAAGCTGACCTTTAAACTCGGAGCTCAACACAAAGCTTTCGACGATTCCAATAAAGATAACCAAACGCTTTACCTAGCAAGTCTTAACTATGCCTTTAGTCAACAGTTCTCTACCTATGTTGAAGTTGCTGAGTACGCTGAAGATTCAGCTACCAATGACCCGGCGAACAACAACGGTGAAAATCGAAATGACAACATTAACATCGGCCTCCACTTCAAGTTTTAACGCCTTGTGCTAAGGATCTAACAGATGAAAAAGCTACTCCTAACGTTGAGCTTACTCTGCACAGCTCAAGCCTATGCAGGTGTCTCCATTACCGACTGTGTCATCGTTGAACCCGCTCCAGGCGTCAACAAAACCGGACTGTTTTTTAATGCGAGCTTTACTGAAGACGAAGAAGTAAAAGCACTGAGACTCCCTTCTCCAGAAGCCATTCTAGGAGCGGAAATACCGGAGCTTACCAATGAGGTTCAAATGCACAACACCATTATGAAAGATGGCGTGATGAAGATGCAGCGTTTTCCGAAACTGTTCCTCAAAAAGAACACGGTGACCAAACTAGAACGCGGTGGAACGCACTTTATGTTAATGGACCTTAAGAAGCGCCCACTCGCCGGTGAAAAGTACACGGTCAACTTATGGCTCACCTACCTTTCAGATCAACAATGTGAAGCGAACGTTCTTAAATCTTCTGACTTTCCCCCGAAGCATAAAATGTAGGTGAGATGATGAAAATTATTGAGCAAATTAAACAAGTGAAACGCTCGGTTAAACTTGCCATTGTCGCAGTCGGCATAGGTATTGGTTTGATCTCAGCACTCCCTGCAACCGAAGTTTTGCATGTATTCAGTACCAATGAATTTTGTGCGTCATGCCATACGATGAAACCAATGGCTGAAACGTTTTCTCAATCGATACATGGCGGCAACAACCAACATGGTTTTGTCGCAGATTGTATCGATTGTCACCTGCCAAAATCGAATATTGTTGAAGAGCTTTGGGTAAAAGGAACATCCGGAACTCGCCATCTATGGGGAGAGTTTGTGCTGGGTATGGAATCGCTTGATTATGATGAACTCCACCCTAAACGTGGTGAGTATGTTTATGACTCAGGCTGCATCAATTGCCACCGAGGCTTGGAAGAGCGCGCTCAAGGTGCAGACGAAAACTCACCCGCATCAGACTTTTCTCACAACCTTGCGTTTAACAACAAAGCTAACGATCCATCTTGGAAGTGTTCGAGCTGCCACTACGATATCGCCCACCCTAACTTAAAGCGTGAGATGCGTTTGCGTGATGAAGAACGAATTCGTAATTTGGCGGCAACTGAGGGCTTATAAATGAAACATTCAACCGCATTGTCACTTGCCATCAGCTTAGCGTTGGCTGGTAGCACTTTTGCAGCAGAAGACATCGATAATGGATACGGTGATTACACCATTAATCGAACGTTTGAAGATTTAAAGAAATCACCTAAAGACTTAAAAGCAGCAAAACGTATTGTGTTTGGTTGTTACCTCGGTTGCCACCGACCAGCAAAAGAGGAAGTACCTGAGACCTTGAGCCCCAAGCTTGAAGGTTTTGATCCACAATGGTTCTTAGACCAATGGTTCTCTATGGATAATGAGCGCCACGCAGGTATCTCCTCTCAAATGAAAGAGATCGTTTACGCTAACCCGCCTCGTGATATGGCATCAACCGCGATCCTTCTTGGTGCACAAAAAATGAAGTACAACCCAATGCCGGATGTACTAGAAAGTGAAGAGTTTAAACGCGGAAAAGAAACTTACGACAGAACCTGTAAAGCTTGTCATGGAGAGCAAGGTGCATCAACACAGAAAAACTTCCCGCCATTGAAAGGTCAAATGCCAACGTACATCTATGAACAGATGATTGCCTACCGCGACGGCAAACGAACCAACGGAGTACTGGCAGGTATCATGATGCCTTACGCTAAGATGCTGTCAGACCAAGACTATCGCGATGTAGCGGCTTATGTTTCTGGTCAACGAGTTAAGCCGATTGAAAAGGAAGAGTTTATTACTGGTATCGGAATGCCCGCACCTAAAGGTTTCAAGTTACCAGAAACAGGTCAAATACAGAACTTTACTGACACCTTTGGCGAAGACTCTGACTACCAAGGTAATGAGCCTAGCTACACTATCTCTGAATCAGGGAAAGTCGTTCTCGACAACAATACTCAGTTGATGTGGGAACGTGACTCCTCCCGAATCTGGATGACGGCGGTCGAAGGTAAAGAATACTGCGCAAACCTAGAAATCGATGGTTACACAGACTGGCGTTTCCCGCTAATGAAAGAGCTATTCTCCATAGCTGACATGGGTGAGTTCCGTCCAGCGATTAATACCGATGTGTTCTTGAACATGCCACGTCAAAACTCTGGTATTTGGACGTTCCCTGTTTCTGATCGTCACGATCACGTTTGGCACGTCGGTTTCCCTGATGCTCATATCATGGGTCAACATACCGCTTCAACCAAGCTGGTTCGCTGTGTTCGCGCGGATAACGACGCCGCATACCACAACATGCAATACGTGGATAACGGTGACGGTACTGTAACAGAAAAAGTGACCAATCGAATGTGGCAGCAAAATATTGATTATGTGAAACGCAAGTTCGATGACTCCCTGAAGTACTGCCAAGACTTAGAATATGCTGGCTATGATGACTGGCGCACTCCAGATATCAAGGAGATGAACTCAATTGTTAACTACAACAAAGTTTCTCCAGCTATTGATGAAGAGTTTTTCCCGAACACACCAGTGAAATCATTCTTCTGGACCAGCACCTCTGATGTTGCCGGCCCTACGCTTCACGTAAGACCGCTATCGGCTCGTAAGAAAAACCAAACGCCTGAGCAATTGGATTTGAGGTTTACTGGTGATAACGAAGGTTGGGCGCATGGCTATTTGACAGGACAAGGCTTCGGTATGTCAAAAGACTCCGAGTTCTATACTCGCTGTGTTCGCAACCCTTAGTTTTTCAATGAAGCCCTCTTGAGGGCTTCTTTACTTCCACACCAAGAATGTCGCCCAAAAAATCATTTATGGCTCGATTGCGATGATGCTTTCTATTGTTCGAGGTTACTATGAACAAGATTTTAATTCCCCTACTTACCTCTTTGCTTACCTTTTCTGCGTACGCCGATATCGAAGGTCGATATGACGATGGTGCTCGTTGGGCATTCATTTCTGACGATGACTCAAAAAACGTCGCCGTTATTGACACCTTTACGTTTTCCTACACAGACCAGATCGAACTCAAGGCAAAACCGATTCATCTTGAAGTGTCAGACGTACAAGACGTTCTCGTTTACATTGACGGACAAACTCCAACCGTCTATGTCTACGACTTAGTTAAAAAGACACATTGGCAGATGGAGATGGAAAGTGTTCCTACAGAAATTACCTTTCATGCTGATGAAGCCCAACTGGCAGTGGCCATGAAGGATCGCATAGACATTATTAAACCGCTAAAACGTGAATACATCGCCACGATTACCGACATCAAATCGCCGTTTAGCATGAACTTTGATAACGGCGGCTACAACTTGTATGTTTCAGAAAGCAAGTCAGGAAAAACACTTATTTATCGTAATCACGATGGTCAAAGAAGCTATATCAATGTCGGCGAAGGTAACGTATCTGAACTGACTTTGTCACCAGACGCGCGCTTAGCGCTTACCTCCCAATATAAAGATAATTCAGTGGTTGTTTGGGATCTCTCTATGGAAATGGAATTCAACACCTTCCATTTCGACTCACAACCTTGGCGTCCTTACGTGAGTTCAGATTCTGAATATATTGTTCTTGCCAGTGAAAGTGGTCAAGCGCAAGTTATCGAATCCTGGGGAGGTGAAGTTGTCAAGGAACTCAAGCTTACCGGGGCTCCAAAATCTATTCGTACTGGTTGGATCGAGACAATGGGCATCATTGAATCAAAGGGAGCTCTGGACATTTTTGAGCTTTCGACCAATACACCAGTCCAATCTGTCTCGTTAAAAAATGACTTACGAGAAGTGGTTGTGGTTTCAGACTCAAAGACGCTCTTTGCAACACAAGAAGGCTCTTCAAAACTTTTCGTATACGACATCCGCACCAACAAGGTGTTGAAAGAGATCGACACCAAGCTCGCCAAGCCCCACCTGCTAGCGATGGGCATTACAAATACTGTATGTCACTAAAGGAACGAACAATGAGACGACAAACTTCCTATACTATCTACGCTTTTCTAGCGGCATGCTTGCTGAGTTTTAGCGCCGCGGCTAAACCTTTAAAGTTTGAACTGCAAGAGAATACCTTAGGTAGGGTGACCGAGAAAAATTGGCAAGGAAAATTCTTATTAATGGGTATTGGTTACACCAGTTGCCCAGACATTTGCCCCACCACTGTCATCGATTTAGCGACAGCGGTGAATTCGTTAAAAGAGGAGACCGATAAGGTCACGCCAATCTTCATCTCTGTTGACCCTAACCGCGATACCGTTGAAAACTTGGACATGTATGTAAAGTACTTTGATCCCAAAATGGTTGGATTAACCGGAACTCAAGAGCAGATCAAAGCAATAGCAAAGAGTATGAAAGCAACCTATGGCTATTCTCTTGAAGGCAAGCCGATTTATCCCCCTCTCCCAAAACAATATGAAGTTTACCACTCTGCCTACATCTACCTTTACGGACCAGACAGAGAGCTTATCGATGTATTTGGCTATGGTGAAGGTGGTGCAAAAATCGGTCAAAGTTTGAAGAGGTATATCAATGAATAAATGGACCTCATTTGCACTGGTTAGCGTAACGCTATGCTTGAGCTTCTCTATAACAGCAAAAGAATGCACCACTCCAGAGGGGTTTAAGCTAGCAAATGCTACTTATCAGCTTACCGAGTTAAAAAGCCCAGTAAGTTTGGTCAATCTATGGGCGGTTTGGTGCCCTCCTTGTTTAAAGGAGTTGCCTGCGCTCGACAGCATAGCGAATAACGAAAATTATAGTGTTGAAACAGTACACATTGGGGACAATCTTCCGGCGATCGATGAGCGTTTTTCTAAATTGGGGATTCATCATTTACCGAAAACCATTGAACCAGACATGGGATCAATTCATGCACTTGGTTTTCAAGGGTTGCCAGCCACATTGGTAGTGATCAATGGTGAAACTAAGTTTCGTTATTCTGGGTATATCAAGCACTCCCCCGAAGTGATTCAAGACTGGCTAACTTGCTTAAGAAAGGAGCTGTAATCATGAAACGTACGCTTATCTTACTTATTCTCTCCATCAGCTTCTCTGCTTTTGCCAGCCCTGAGACTGAAAAAGGCAAAGCGCTATACATCGCCCCTGGGAAAGGTGGTTGCGCCACGTGCCATGGTGAAACCGGAAATGAGCCAGTGATGCCTATGTACCCGAAAATCGGCGGGCAAAGTGAACTTTACCTCTTCAATCAAATGAAGGATTACAAGATGAAAAAACGTAAAAACGGTTTGTTCATGACCATGGAGGTAGCAATGGAACACTACACCGACGAAGAAATTCGCCTTATGGCTAAATACTTAAGCGTAGTGAGCAGCAACTAAGGGCATCGCTCTTAGAAATTCTGCCAGAAGTATTCAGCCAAAACGGTTTAGCTCCACAGAACTAAACCGTTTCTATCAGGTTAGAAAAAGGTTCTTCAAACCATAAATCGTACAATGAGCCTATCTAACGAAAGCTTGGGATAATTGCTGGAATCCCCGGAAGTAAGCCCACCAATGCCATTACGCTCGTTAGCACAACAAACATAATGCCAGGCAATACCCAACGACTCATTTTACTGAGTTCCCCACTACGTTCTTTACAGCCGACTAAGCCTAAATTATCTAGCAACATGGTGAGAGACCAGCCAAATGCAGGGTTAACTAACGCTGAAGAAAATACAACAATCGCTGCCGATTGAGTGGTTTTCCCTTCACGCGTCATTTCCATTCCTGCTTCTAGCAAAGGCACAAATACCCCAACAATGAGCGCAACACAAAGTACAGGTTGCCAGATCGCTAAGTCCATTGGGTAGCCCCAAACCGCGGCGATGATACAGAACAGTGCTGTTAGCAAAGCACCAGCAGGAATTGGGCGTTTAGCGATAGCCGCCGGAACGATGTAAGTTCCCCACGAAGACGTAAAGTTAGTACCACCGAGCAGAGAACCGAACGTCTGACGAATGGAAGCGGTGGTCATGGTATCGTCGATGTTCATATGTACTTTTTCTGTACGTTTTGGATAGCTGATTTTTTGAAACACTTGATGCCCTAAAAAATCAGGCGACCACATGGCTACGGCTAAAATAGCAAAAGGCAATACCACCATGAAATGCTCAATCGTAGGTAAACCTAGCATCCAACCCGTATCTTCCCCCCACCAATACATCGGATTCATATTAGGTAAGCCGGGCTCGGTTTGAAAAGAAAACGGAGCGCCCATAGCAAAAGCTAAAGTACCGCCTAGCAAGCAACTAAGAGGAACCGCTAGCCAACGCTTACGAAAGTGTTCCAGTAATGCATATAAAATAATGGTGCAAAAGATCACGACAAAAGCAATGTGGCTCATCCCTATTCCCTCTGCCCACGCGAACAGCTTTTTGACTTGAGAGACGGTTCCAACAAAGCCAAGGTAGAGCAATAAACCACCACACACGCCTTTACTGGTGAGATTTGCCAACATGCTGCCACCTTTACTGATGGCTAACAGTATGCCAAAAGCGCCAATCAGCAGACCAAAGGCCATTGGGTGCCCGCCTGCTGCAACGACGATAGGAATTAATGGGATGAGCGGGCCGTGTGTACCCGCGAGGTTTGCGGTCGGCAACAGAAAGCCTGAGAAAAGAATAATGAAAACAGAGGCGATGAGTAGTTCATAACGTACATTTTCTAAAACAAAGCCTTCATTCAACCCTAGCGCTCCGGCAAAGGTTGCTGCAATGGCTCCCACCATAACAACTTTACCAATGGTCGCGGCCATCGCCGGAATGGTGTCTTCTACCTCGAATCGATAATCTTTAAACGGCAAATTAGGACGCCAACGTTTAGGCGCCATGATTTGCAACTCGTGCTCTAAATATTGTTCTCGGGACTCAAACTCCGAGCTAGGTTTATGTTGTTGTTCATAAGTGAGTTCATCCTCACTGGCTTTAGGCTTATCTGTTCGAATATGTACGGACTCTAAAGTGCTGCTCATTGTGATTCCTTTCGTTCACACTCTAAGGTGTGTTTTTCCAACCAACGTTGTTTGCTCAATAAACGAAGATTAAGCAAGTCGTTGTCTCTATATTCTCTGCGACAAGAACTCGATAACTGATCTTTATGAACTCTTAAAATTCAGTTGCTAGTACCTTATACCAAACGAAAAAATACAAATAGTCTCAGGTGGTTAGACATTAGTCGTAGGGTTCGGGCTAACGGTATGAGCGTTGTGATGGGATTTGATAGACCTAGCTCAAAGTCTTTGGTGAAAGCGAACGAAAGGTGTGGAAGCCTGGTGAGCCAACAGCAACAGAAAGCTTGGGTTAGCGGCTTTTTGTCCAATGAAGAAAGGGGCTCACGTAGCCCCTTTTAATTTATCGATTCATGTGTCGCAATTAGTCTAACAGCGCATCAACTGGATAATAGTTTTCGAAACACTCGCTGTTTTAATGTCTTCCATCGAGCAAAAAGCAAACCAATAGCGATTAAAATATAGATCGTCGGCTCTGCAACCTCAGACTTCACCGACCAATAAAAATGAATCGGTGCCAATATCGCAGCTAAGTAAACCCAGTTATGCAGCTTTTGCCATTTGGAACCCATCTTGCGTTGCATAGATTGAGTCGAAGTCACCGCCAGAAGTAACAAGATCACCCACACTGCCGCACCAACGGTCAAATAAGGGCGTTTGACGATTTCAGAGGCAAGCAAACTCCAATCTAACCCTAAATCAAGAACAGCAAACGCAACCAAATGAAGCACTGCCCAGAAAAAGCTGTAGAGCCCGAGTAGTCGTCTGACTCGAACTAACAATCCCTGCTTGGTCCAACGCGCAAGCGGAGAAACCAACAAGGTAATAAACAGCGTATTCAGCGCGCTAATACCCGTGTAATGGATAATGCCTTGAACAGGGTCGCCACCTAAGTTGTCGGTATTAATCGCAATAACCAGCAGACCTAAAAAGCCTAAAGAGACAAGATGGATAAGGACCTTAAGCGCAATGATGTGTTTTGGCGTCAGCTTTCTCAATAGAACTTCCTCAGGTCCATATTCTTATAGAGATGCGCCACCTCTTCCTCGTAACCGTTGAACATCAATGTTGGCTGTCTGCGAGTACTGAGCACACTGCCCTCGCCGATGAAACGCTCGCTAGCTTGGCTCCAACGTGGGTGGTCAACATTTGGGTTCACATTAGCGTAAAAACCGTATTCATTTGGTGCTAAACGATTCCACGTTGTTGGCGGCTCTCGGTCAGTTAAACGAATTCGAACAATAGACTTAATGCTTTTGAAGCCATACTTCCACGGTACAACTAAGCGAAGTGGCGCACCGTTTTGTGGTGCAAGCGTCTTACCGTATAAACCGACAGAAATCAGTGCGAGCGGGTTCATTGCTTCATCAAGACGAAGCCCTTCGACGTAAGGATATTCAATACTGCTAAACGAGCCTTGAGCTGGGAACTGTTTCGGGTCGTAGAGGGTTTCAAAAGCAACGTATTTCGCGCTACTTTTTGGATCCGCCATTTTGATGATGTCTGCTAGAGGGAAACCAATCCACGGAATGTTCATTGACCATGCTTCGACACAACGTAAGCGATAGATTCGCTCTTCTAGTGTGAACTTGTTAAAGATGTCATCGTAATCGAGCTTAATCGGGTTATTCACCAAGCCATCGATCTCAACCGTCCATGGGTCAGACACAAATTCAGAAGAGTTTTTCGCTGGGTCAGATTTATCGGTACCAAACTCATAGAAGTTATTGTATTTCAAAACCTTGCTCTCAGGAGTAAGAGAAAGATCCGCTTGATACTGCTGTGGCTTAGTCACACTAAGATCAATTCGATTATCTGAGACTGGCTTTTCCTTTGACGAGAAGATGTCCAAAATACCAGCTTGTGCATTCGCAGCGAGTGGCATACCGACAACCGCAATGCCTAACTTTTTCAATATTTCACGACGCTCTTTATAGACGGACTCTGGCGTCGCTTCGTTTTCAGATAAAGCCCAGCGATGATTCTTCTTAATCCACATAATCTTCCCCGAATGTGTTCATACTTTAGTAAATAGCGAACTGGTAATACGTTGATTAAGACAGACCGTAGCAATGGCAGTTCTATTTCATAGAAAACGAAAAACCGATATGCATTTAAGTTTGCAATTACTATTCAGCCGCACGGTGGAACACGCAACGACTTCATTATTAACCAAATCTAAAAACTGATTTAGGGATTACCCCTCTTATCATTAACAATCACAACTCTATACTGGCATTGTTCCCAAACTTTCCAATCATGAGCCTTGTGATGCTAGCGATTTCCACGACTTTAAAATCCGTTCTCGAAAAAACACTGCCGTTAACGGTCGGTCTCTTTGCGATCATGTCAGTACAACTTATTGATGCAGTGTTTATCGGCAAGCTTGGTGTAAACGAGCTTACGGTGCAAGGTATTACCATGCCTTTCCAAGCTGCATTTATCGGAATTCAAGTCGGCATCGGTGTCGCGGCAATATCGATCATTTCTCATGCTTTTGGTGCAAATGACACACGACGAGCTACCAATACGGCTTCACTTGCATTGCTTGTTGGAAGCGCTTTTATCGCACTTATTGGAGTTACGTTGTGGTTGATGGAACAAAGTGTGTTTTCCGCATTTATCTCTGTGGAAGACGGCGGCACCCAGTATCAGCAACTTGAAGTGTTATTTGGTCAGTTCTGGGGCTTGTGGTTGTTGAGCGCACTATCGAGTGCTGTGCTGTATTTGATGACCTGTGTTTATCGTGCGAATGGTGACACTAAAGTCACTGGCTCCGTTTTTGTCATCGCAAGCCTTATCAACCTCGTACTTGATCCAATCTTTATGTTCGTTCTTAACATGGGGATCGCAGGTGCAGCGCTAGCATCTATGCTTGGTTTTGCCATCAGCGCGGCTTACATGATGCAAAGAGCCAAAGGTCGCCATTGGTTCGCTCCTTTATCTTGTGCTTTAGCCAGCAAAGAGGATTTCAATCTACTGATCAAAACCACGATTCCAACCATGATGAACCAAATCTTACCGTCAGTCAGCGCGTTCGTGACTGTGATGTTCATCGCTCATCTTGGAACCAATGAAATTGCGTTTTGGAGTTTGCTCAATCGAGTCGAGAGCTTCTTGCTAATCTTCACATTGGCGCTCACCATGTCGTTACCACCGATGATTGGTCGTGAGCTCGGTGCCGAACGTTTCGATTCAATCCAAGCGCTTGTTCAATCAGCTTCTCGCTTTGTGATCTTGTTCCACTTGGTCATCGCAACTTTGTTGGTGGTAAGTTTACCAATCGTTGTTCCTCTACTATCGGCGGACAACACAATGCAAGATTGGTTGAAGCTAGCCCTTTGGGTGATTCCGTTTAGCTACGGTCCTTTAGGCTTATGTATGGTTGTCACTTCAATCTTCAACGCATTGGGTAAACCCAAAACCGCCCTTTTCGTTTGCTTTGTTAGATTGCTGGTTCTGTACATCCCAGCGATTGCGATTGGCTCGTTACAGGGTGACATTTTTACTATCATCATTGCGGCAACAATAGCGAATGTACTCGCTGGATTGTTTTCATGGTTACAGTTAACGAGCTATGCAAAACAAAACTTATCCGCTACTCATGCCCCCATGATGAAAGTGAAAACAGCAGAACACCGATAATCAATAGTATCTTGGATATTTCGAGTGATTAAATGTGTTAGTCTTGGTGAAATAAAGCAAATATGGAACCTGTTTTTATGCTGGGTAAATTCACTAAGGTGATTGACCATTTCTCTGATATGGGTGTTCCACCTCAAACGGTTAAACCCTTGTCAACTCAGTTTAAATTGCTCTCACTAAACCCATCAGATATTTTGCTCGCACAGGGATCTCAGCAGGACTATGGCTATTTTATCCTGTCCGGAATACTTAGAGCTTGTCATTACGGTGAGAACGGTTTTGAACGATGCAAAGAGTTTTATTTTCAAGATGAGCTATGCTTCCTCTATTCAAGTTGGTTGCAGGGAATGCCTGCCCAATATCAAATTGAAGCTATTACAACAGCAGAAGTAATAAGGATCCCTTTGAATTTACTGGCATTGCCTTCGTTCTCACAAGCCAAAGTCACACTGTTACAGCAACAATTAATATTCAAGGAGCAGAAAGAAGCCCTTCTATTACTCCACACACCCGAGCAAAGGTATCGGCACTTGCTGCAGTATTGGCCACATTGGTTAGCCAAACTTAATAACATTCAGATAGCCAGCTATATCGGTATTAGCCCTGTCAGCCTATCGAGATTGAAAGCCAGAATTAAAAGCTAAATATAAAAAGTAGGAATTAACTAAAGTTAATTCCTACCTTAGGATACATACGCATAATCCCACCTCCATATTTATTCTAAATTTTGTAGGAGGGAAGCATGTCGGCATTTCTTTGGTCCCAAATATTGATAGCAATCGCCATCGTATTCGATCTGATATCATTTCAATTTAAAAAAAGGCAAAAAATTGTCTGTTGCTTATGTGCATCTGGCATCTTGATTAGCACCCACTTTGTTCTACTAGAGCAATGGACCGCCGCAAGCTTAATGTTACTCGCTAGTATCCGCTATTTCACTAGTATCTTTACTACATCGAAAAGGTGGATGTTTCTGTATTTAACCTCTGCGTTAATGATCACTGTGATGACCTTTGTTGACTTAATCAATTTGCTTAGTTTTGGCGGAACGCTATTTCAGACCACAGCTGCATTTTGTAAAAGTGATCAACGTTTGCGGCAATTAATGATTGTCGGAACTTTGCTCTGGCTAATACACAATTACCTTGCAGGCTCTCCTACCGCTGTACTAATGGAGCTGTTGTTTATTAGCAGCAATCTTATCGGCTATTATCGTTATTATGGGATACGCCAAGGTCTGTTGACTCAGAACAAATCTGTATAAACATATGCCGATATTTACGACAAACAACATGAAAAAAGAGCGAACTTAGTCGTTCGCTCTATGGCATCTAGCTCATTGGACTACTCTTTAGACCAAGCAAACTTTTCAAATACTTTATCTACTGGGGTGTGAGCAACATGGTTTACGTAGTTACTAATCACTTTTTGCGATAGACCAAGGATCACTTCCAGAACCTGTTGCTGACCGTAACCTGCTGCAAAAAACGCTGCTAGTTCTGTTTCTGATACATTGCCACGCTCACGAACGACAGCAAGAATAAAGTCTTTTAGTGCTTGAAGCTTTTCAGTTGGCATTGCTTCATCATTACGCAATGCTTCAGTCAATGCTGGGTCTACTTTCATTGAGTGCGCGATCCCGGTATGTGCAGGAACACAGTAGTGACATTCGTGCTCAACGTTGATGGTTTGCCATACCACTGTTAGCTCTTCAGCGTCGAATGATGTATTAGTGAATTGCTGATGCAGTTGCGTGTACGCCGTTAGGATTTGAGGAGACTCAGCCATTACCGCGTAAAGACCCGGAATCATACCCATTTGCTTTTGTGCACCTTCAAGGATTGCTTTGCTTTTTTCTGGTGCAGACTCAACAGTGTGTAGTTTAAATTCGTTCATTTTTCTCTTTCCCATTCTCTAACTTATTAACTTTACTGACTTATTTCACTTCTGGCTCTAGCAGGACTTTGGTTACAAACAAACGAACCGCTGGCGCTACAAGGGCTAAAACTAACAGTGCAGATGGCACCATTTGTGAAACTGCGTTTAACCATGCATCGAAGAACATACCGTTTGTAGGTAACGTCTTAGCAACCATGATAGCTGGCATGCTAAGAAGCATAGTTGGTAGAACCATAGAAACCATTAATGGGTACTGGAACTTGCGCGGAAACTTTTTCATATTTGACTCTCTTGTACATTACTTCGATTGGCTAACTGATGGGGCTATATTAGCCCCGACCATCGCAATCAAAAATAGACAACATTGAACTTGAATCTTTCATATTTGAATGATTAACTCAAAGTGTCATTCCCAAGAGCGTTCAATTATGAAAGCAAAAGACATCTCCAACCTCTATCTGTTTTGCCAATCTGTCGAGTGTGGCGGCTTTGCTGCGGCGAGCCTCAAAACACACGTTTCAGCCCCAACGCTGTCAAGGGCGGTGGCAAGCCTCGAAGATAAACTGGGTGAAAAACTGGTACACCGTAATGCAAAACAGTTCCAACTCACGACGGCAGGCGACGAATACTACCAACGCTTCGCTGCCCTATTTATGCAGTTAAATGATGAATGGACGCAGCTTTCGAATAGCCAGCCAGTATTGACGGGTGAAATCCGAGTCTCTTGCCCTGAGCCATTTGCTGATAATTTCCTGCAAAAGATGGCGATTGAGTTTATGCAGCTTCACTCAGAGGTATCCGTAACCATTCAATTTAGTGCAGGCACTGAGCGTTTCTTTGATGAGCAGATTGACCTTGCGATTGTAACGACCCCACCTCATGCCAGTCATTTAATACAGCGTCGGTTATTTGAATCACCATTAATGCTCGCAGCATCACCCAGTTATATCGCAAAACATGGTCAGCCAGAACGAGCAGAAGAGTTGATTAACCATCAGCTACTCTCAGGTAATAACTTGCCGTATTGGGAGCTAAAAGAAGATGGCAAAGCGATCCGTATTCCTTATCAGCCTCGTTACTCAATCAGCAGTCTGCGGTTAAATATTGATGCGACAATAGCAGGAGCTGGGATCTGCATGATGCCAAGAGCTGCCTTTGAAAAGCATGCAGAAAGAAAAGAGTTAGTAGAAGTATTGCCAGAACTAGAATACCCAACGGGTAAAGCATTCTTGGTGTGGGCAGACAGAAAGCTGATAGCGACCAGAGTGGTTGCCTTTAGAGACATGATTTTTGAAAGGTTTGGGCAATCGGCAGAATTTCTGGCTTCGATTCACTCAGAGCGAAATTAGTAGTTGTTGTATATATGAAATGCCTATTTATAAATGAAATGCGCCAGGCTAGACGAACTAATCTGGCGTTTATTTTGTAACTTTTACGATTACTTTTTACGAAAATATAGGAATGCATTTAACCAAGCTAACCCAAGAATAATCAGCGTCATTACAGGTGGCTTAGACTGAAGTGGTAGCACTTCGGCTGGCACATTTGGCAATAGGTGAACATACACCGCGACAATCATAATTGTGGTAGTTAACAGCGCTGATAACTGCATGGCTTTATCTTTAATTGGTGCTGCGAGTACCTTATTGCCAATCATCACCACAAGTAGCAGTAAACCTGCAAAAATCTCACCTAATTGACCCATCCATCGAGACAAAGTAGGAAAAGGCAGTTCACTTAACGCAATCTGTTTTGCGAACATAGTCGCAAACGGGTCAAAGAATTTTACGGTTCCCGCCATCACCATAAAGGCACCGAGAAGACCAGTTAGGATCTTTTGAACTGTTGTTCCTGCGCTGTCGGCTTTGTCATAATTACGAACCAAAAAAACACTCGTAACGAGTAGCATCGCGCCGATAAGAGATAATTCAAGAACTAATTGTGATGTGCTCATAGCAAACCTTCATTATGTGTTAGCAAGTTGATGGCGCTATTCTACGAAACACAATAAACCTCAAAAATAGACAGGTTTGATTTTTATCCGTTCAAAAATGCAAGATTAAATATTACCTCTAGAGCCTTTAAGTGAGCCGTGCGATTTGCTCTCTTACGGTCTCTAAAGCGGACTGCAATTGTGGGCGGCTTAGTGGACCAGCGAGTGATATCCTCACCGCTGCTGGCACTTCATACCGACCCACGGCAAACATTTCTGCTTCTCTCACTCTGACTCCATGTTTCAACAACGATTGGTTAAAGTGATACCCTGTTAATGGCTCAGGCAAAGGTAACCATACATTGTAGCCAGGGACGCCAATCTGGATTTCGGGAAATACAGCCTTCCAGATCCGATGACGCGCACTGAGTTCCATCGCGATCTCTTCGTCCACCGCCTGCATCGCTTCGCTGGTTAACCAACGACAAACCAGATCGATTATCAAAGGGCTAACATACATACAGCTGGCTCGTAGCGCTCGTTGCAGTAACTCTTTGAAAGACAATGGAAGAATGATAAAGCCCAGTCGCAATCCACCCGCGAAGTACTTAGAAAAACTGCCCACGTATAAGGTAATATCCGGAGCAATAGCGACTAAAGGACTCTTTCGATGGGATGGCGGGCAGTAGAGAACGTCGTCCTCAATAATCAACACATTGTAACGACGGCATATTTCTATGATTTTTAGTCTTCGGCTATCTGTTAATTGAGCTCCGGTCGGGTTTTGTATTCCCGGCGTGAGATAAAGCAGTTTTGGGCGATGCCTCTTACAGTGCAATGCCAGATCTTCTGGATCTAATCCATGTTCATCGACTTTTACTGGCACTAGCTTTCGTTCGGATTGCTGACATGCATAGATGAACTCTGGATAACACAGCCCTTCGGCAAGAATAGTATCTTTTGGACGGCTTAATGCTTGAATAATCAGCGAGATCCCGTGTTGCCCTCCATGAGTCCACATTAGACGCCGTGCGTCAATATCGATATTAAACTTGCTCATCAGCCATTGTCGAAGAGTCTCGTTATGACCCTGAATGCCATCAGCGGAGTAGTAATCCAGCACGGCTGCCTGCGCGATCTCCTCGTGAGATAACTCTTTCAACGCATTCGCCAGAAATTTCGGCTGCGATAATAACAAAGGTCGGCAGCGCGCTAAATCAATGCCTTGTTCTTCCAATACCGGATGATAAAAATGGTTCAGTTCAGTTTCTCTGTTCCGAACATAAGTTCCACTTCCTACTTTTGGCTCTGTTAAGCCCCTCTGCTCAAGCTCCTGATACGCCCTTGTCACCGTTCCAACCGTCACACCCAAGCGATAAGACAAAATACGCTGAGGGGGTAATTTCGTATCTGGTTCAAGTTCACCACTCTCTATCACCTCAGCAATCGCATCAGCCAGTGCCATAAACTTAGGTCCGGAACGACCCGATATATCAGGGACTAACATTGTCTCTCTCCGAAGGGGTACAATTAATTCTTGTATTCAGGATAAATAAGGCCTGACGAAAATGAAATCAAAGAATTGTCACCATGACGCATTAAATGTAGGTCTCTCTCACTTCGCCCCTTTACTCTTGGCTCAGCAGCACTTATTTGAGAGGAAAGGAAATGACAACATTATGGGACCTAATGCCAGCGATGAGTTTATTTGCGTTTGTTACCGCCATCACGCCCGGTCCAAATAACTTATTGCTCGCCAACTCAGGGGCACAATTTGGTGTCCGGAAATCATGGCGACACCTAATTGGTATCCGTATTGGTGTTATCGGGTTAATTCTGCTTTGCGCGTGTGGTGCCGGCGTTGCTCTCCAGACTCATCCAAGTTGGTATCTCGCCATAAAATACATCGGTCTGGCTTACATGTTCTGGTTGATAATAAAGCTATTGTGTACCAACTCTTTCGCGGGTAAAGCCACCAAAAGCAAACCAATCAACGTAACTCAGGCTACGTTGTTTCAACTAGGTAATATGAAGGCTTGGATGGCATCACTTGCTTTGGTCACAAGTTATAGCCTCCCCTCTAGCTATTGGTTATCTGTCGCATTGATTACTTTCGTGTTTACGACATTCGGACTGTTTGCCAATATGACTTGGGTCTGGGTTGGTCAAAAAATCCGTGTTTATCTCAATACCACATTAAAGCAGCGTATGTTCAATATCAGCCTAGCAGCGATAACATTCATATCATTGTTACCAGTGTTGGAGCACTCAATCTGAGTACTAACGGTTAAGTAATACTGGCTGGTGAATCAAAAGAGATAAAACGCCCACACTGCTGAACAAGTGTGGGCGTTTTTGATTTTGGCGCCGTACCGAGTAACTGGATGAGCTCAATACTCTTCTGCTCGCTCTACAAAACTGGGACGTGGTGCGCTTCCACTTTTGTTTTATGAATATGGCTCATCTTATGGGTATTAACGAAATCTGTTCCATCCGCAAATTTCTTTTTCACGCTATTTGTCAGTATTGTAATGGTGTTACCAAAAACGGCGTCAGTGTGGCGGGCATATTCACACATCGTTGTCTTAACGCCACGTTCAGCAAATTCCTTCTCCATCTTACGAGAATAAGTAACGAATTCAGCCGGCGTGATTTGCTCGTCTAATTTCGCATTATCTACAACCTTGCTTATCACCTCATTTGGCGTTAGTGATTTATCGAGATTGTCTAAGATCTCCACTGCTTTTTTAGGATGCACAGTTGGCGCTCTTTCACAGGTGTACAATCCATAGAGGAACTCGACAACCATTTCGATCGCTTCTTTGTCGTGTCCACCCATCAGATAGCTTCCGTTACCTACTGCACCGCCAGAAAATTTGCTCTCGCCGTTGAGATGCTTAGCTAAATTGCCGTCTGGCTTGATGCTGACACCGATATCGAAGAAGTAATCTCCGGCATTTAGGGCGAGTAAGGAGACCATGTTCTTTGCAAAGGCAGGACTACCGTAGTTGATGCTTGCCTCATACAGCTCTGTCATCTTCTTCGCAATGGCAGGTGTTGTCATGTTTTTCTTCGTCAGTAATTCATCAACTGAAACGAATTTAACATTCTCAGGAAGCTCTACACGTGAGTCGTAACAGGTTCGACCTTTCGTACGTCTATCGACATAAATAACGTGTTTCACCTTTGGAGTGACTTTAGCATTACTAATTACATTCAGCAGACCATGTTCTTTTTCAACACTTGGAATAACATTGTCTTCGCCACTTTCTGCTTTTGTATTGACCCAGCAATAAGCAACTGTCTTGGTCGGTAGTTTGGAAAAACTCGGTTTTGCACACAACAATGAACTGAGACCACTCTTTTTCTTTTTTTCTTTTAATGGCGTTAGTGCGACGTCGGTGTTTTCGCTGTTGCGCTCAGCAAGGACTCTTTCTCGGTTAGCAGCCCAGCGTTTATTGTCTGCTTGCGTAACTTTTAGTTCTTCCCTTCGAGCTATACGCTGTTGTTCAGCGCGTTCTTGGACGGATTGTTGTGCTTGTTCGGTGTGGTCACTTGGAGGAGATTGATATCGCATTAAGTTTGCCCTAATTACCAAATGTAAGAATTTGTTACAATATGATAAATTTGACACTTAGAATAAAGAGCGGTGATGAAGTAACCGTTCAATAAGGTATTATTACTAAACAAAAGCTCATTATGAAGGGGAAAATTCATTTATTTTCTCTTCGACCTGTTCGCTATTAATACGTTAAAACCACTAAATAATTTATAGTTAAGGTCTCGTCAACGACATTTAAAAAGGGACTCAAATGAGTCCCTTTTTAGTTTCAAATCATCTTAAGCATTCGCTAGTTTTTGTAGCTCTGCTTTGTTTGCTTCTAACCAGGCTTCAAAGCTTTGTGGCTGCTTACCAGTTAGCTTTTCAAATGCCTCACTTGTGCCGTCTGAATAGTTTCCACGGTTGTGTTTGTCCATTGTTACACATAACTCTACGATTGGTGCAGGCAATTCAAACGACTCTAACTGTGCTTGGTAATCCTCATCAGACAAGTTCACCATGGTGGTCGATGTACCCAACACTTTATCTATCACCTTCGCCATTTCCGCATGTGTCATAGATTGCGCACCGTTCATTGGAAGTATAACTTTACCTTGCGCTGGTTTTACTAATGCAGATGCCGCTGCAAAAGCCAAATCTCTACGTGATAACTGAGCCGAGCGACCTTCTGCTGCCGACGTCAACCAATGCCCCGATTGTAGAATGCTTGCGAAGTACTCTGCCAAGTTTTCAAAATACCAATTGTTGCGCATGATGGTGGCATGAGGGATGCGACTTTGTTTAATCGCATTTTCAGTAGCTTCATGCTCATGAGCAAACATCACTGGCGAACTTTCTGCAGAAGGCATCGACGTATAAGCGATATGGCTCACCCCTACTTTTTCCGCTGCCGCTACAGCATTCAAGTGTGCTTGAGTACGAGGACCAGAAGCGTCGATGCTAATAAGCAGCATGCTGTCTGCGCCGAGAAATGCTTTCTCTAGTGACTCTGGGCTAGAAAAGTCTGCTTCGCGAACATCCACACCTTGGCTTGCTAACGCTTGCAGTTTGTCTGCATGGCGAGTAGTTACAATCAATTGGCTTGGTTGAACATTTAGCTCTTCAAGCAGTGCTTTTACTACTTGTGAACCTAGTTTACCTGATGCACCTGTTACTAGAATTTTGCGATCTGACATGATGGTTTCTCCATTCAATTCTTAAATAATTTCTTCTTAATAACGCGGAGATGACCAAGCTGCTGTGGCTCCCCGCTGTCGATGGAGACACTATATCGTTTGATGATTGATAGATAATTACCCTTTGATTAAACTGATTGTTAATTACTACTAAACAATAGTGGATAATAAGAACTTCCGGACAATAAACTATATGATTTCACTCGATGACATGATGGTCTTTGCTAAAGTGGCAGAGAAACAATCCTTTACTCAAGCAGCGGATGAGCTTGATATCGGTAAAGCGCGTGTATCGCAGATCGTCTCTAAACTTGAGCAAGCGCTAAATACACGTTTACTGCATCGCACTACTCGCTCTCTTTCATTGACCGACGCAGGGTTGCGTTACTATGAGAAATGCAAACTGATTAGCGATATTGCATCTGAAGCGAATGCAGAAACGCAAGATGCTAACCAGATTCCAAGCGGTACGATTCGGATATCCACACCTAGCTCAGCGATGGTGGATATACTGAGTGAGTTCATGCACCTCTACCCGGAAATCAAACTCGATATTATTGAGAGTGACAGTTACAGCAACCTGATTGAATCTCGTTGTGATATTGCACTGCGTGCCTCTTCCGCCCTTGAAGATTCGAGCTTATATGCAATCAAGCTTGGTTATTTCCGAGATATGCTTTGCGCTACCCCAACCTATCTAAGCAAAGTTAAGGCGGTATCCACACCTGAAGATCTCTTAACACTGGATTGGATTAGCCACCATATCGTTCACGGTGATAAGCAGCTTACGATGACCAATAGCAAAGGTCTGGTGACACGTTTGATTCACAGCCCAAAGGTACAAGTGAGAACCGCTGCGACAGTCAAAGCGTTCGTTCTGAATCATCTTGGTTTTGCCATCATGCCGAGCTTTATGATGAAGGAAGAGTTAGCGCGAGGAGATCTCGTACGTATCCTACCTGATGTGCACGATTTAGAAATTCCGATTTATGCGGTGTACCAAGAGAAAGCGCTAATGCCGCTAAGAGTACGCACACTGATCGAGTTCTTAAAACAAAAGAGCGATGCGTTTGAATAACGTCAATACGAGTCATCAAAACAGCGCCATAAAGCAAAGCCCACCGACAAGTGGGCTTTGTATTTTACTGCTATCGATACTTTCTACTATGCGTAACAGTGACTAGTAACTCGCTTGGATGCTTACACCGTTGTAGCTTGAATAGCCTTGAATCATTACGTGGTAACGTCCGCTTTGAGTGGCATTAACTGTACATGTCTCACTGTTGCCGTATCTGAAAGGTCGACAATCCCAAGCATTAAGCGTTGGCTTAGAGCCAAAGCGTAGATACAAATCTGCATCACCGCTGCCGCCATACATTTGTACCGTTAGACGTTGCCCTGCTTCTACATCTACGTAGTAATAAGCTACCTGCCCTGTTGAACCGCTCAAGCCACTCACTGGCACACCTGAGGTCAATTTACCTTCTGGATCTGGCGTTGGATCAGGACCACCACAATCTTGACCACAATCAGCATCCGTTAAACTGTAAAGCAATTTATTCACACTGCCTCTTGTGTCCGTGACTTTGCCACTGGTTGCGCGCTCAACGATCAGCGCTTCCACTTGGCTTGGTGAAAGTGCACTGTTTTCTTGGAGATAAAGCGCAGCAACACCAGCAACATGTGGGGTTGCCATTGAAGTACCACTTATCGTCTTATAACCGCCATCATACCAAGCAGACTTGATTTGTGATCCTGGAGCAAAAACATCGACACAGCTACCCCAGTTTGAAAAACTAGAACGTGCGTCAGAGCTCGTCGTCGAGCCGACAGTAACACCAGAAGAAACACGCGCAGGTGAGTAGTTACAGGCATCAGCATTGGAGTTACCAGCTGCAAGCATAAAGCTAACGCCGGACTGAACTGCGCTTTGCACTGCGCTATCAAGAGCAACAGATTGCCCACCACCTAAACTCATGTTGGCAACCGAAGGACCAGAAGCATTGGCAGCTACCCAATCAACACCCGCAATAACGCCGGACGTTGAACCTGAGCCAGAACAGCTAAGCACTCTGACACCAACAATGCTCACGTTCTTTGCCACGCCATACAAAGATCCGCCGATCGTGCCCGCTACGTGTGTGCCGTGTCCATTACAGTCACTGGCATCCGCATCATTGTCGACAAAGTCATATCCCGAAATGGAGCGTCCGGCAAATTCAACGTGCGAGTTGTTCACACCCGTATCGATAACGTAAGCCGTTACGCCCGTTCCATCAAAGTTGGCGCTGTAATTGTTATTGAGAGGCAGACTACGTTGATCAATTCGGTCTAGCCCCCAAATTGCATTACTTTGGTTTACTTCTGCCGAGACTATTGGGTCTAGTGTAAGAATTCTGTCTTGCTCGATGTATTCAACACGTGGATCAGCACGTAACGCTTTCAGCTGTTCAGGAGCTAACGTCGCAACGAAACCGCTGATCGAATTGTCGAATACTGATTCCACTTGTATTGAGTACAAACCAGACATTCGGTCCACAGATTGTTGTGTGAACTGCTGTAATTCAAGTGAATTATTCATCATCATTTGAGGTTGATGAAATACAACGATATAACGATCAGCGATGGCGACGTCTTCAGGCGCAAGCATCAGTGACGCAGGTGTCTGCGCTAAATCCGCATCATTTGGGAGTTCTGTCGATTGCGAAAAAGTGAGAGAAGAATGGAAACAGAGTGCCGAGGTGATACAACAACTTAGTAGTTTCTTTAACATAGAATGTTCCTTGAAATCATAGTCTTGTTGATTTTTACCTAGTACCAAACTGTCAACACGAAAAGACAGACAATCAGCGTAGTACGCTCAATACGTGCTGCAGTGACGTTACACCATCAAATTAGACAATAAGCAACAACATGCACAATTGATAATAATTCGCATACTCAAAAACATGATCAATGACCAAGCTTTATTGAAATTGAAATGTAAAAGCCGATCTAGATTTAGAGCAAAATCCCTAAAATGGAATAACTCTAAACATCGGAGTTGTTAGCTGTTAGTTGTTAGTTGTTAGTTGTTAGTTGTTAAATATCCTCTATCCAACCTAAGCTAGCGAGATAAAACCTTCAATCGTGGACTTTGCTAGGGACTCCCTCCTATGGTTCTCACTTAATTGCATAATTGACCTAAATCAACGAACCATTCGTTTATATTCTTTACATATTTGTAAATAAAAAGTAACCACCACCGCTGAAAGCAAGCAAAATCAAATCGTGCAAACTTTGTTCGCTTTTAACATCGTTTTTTGCCATAAAAACCATCGATTTTTTGCATTTTATAGAAAAAAACGATTGCTATACCGTGACTTCCAGAGCGTACCAATAAGAAGTACGCCGCCCTAGTGAGAGTGAAAAAATCACTTAAAAAGGAAGTTATTATGAAAACTCTTATAGCAGTGAGCGTCTTGTCAGTCCTATCTTTCGGTGCTTATGCTGAGCGCCAATCCGCAGAACCCATTAAGGTGATTGAACCGGTTGCTGGTCTTGATGCGAAAAAGGTAGAACTGGGTAAAACGTTGTGGTTTGAACCTCGATTATCCGCCTCCAACACCATTTCTTGTAACTCTTGCCATAACATCGCAAAAGGTGGCGTCGATAACCTACCAAGTTCCATTGGTCATAAATGGGCGATTGGTCCTATCAACTCACCAACGGTGTTTAACTCAGACTTAAACTTCGTTCAGTTTTGGAACGGACGCGCCAAAGATTTGCAGGAACAAGCAGCAGGTCCAATTGAGAACCCACTCGAAATGGCATTCACTCACCAATTGGCTATCGATACGCTAAAATCGATTCCTCAATATCGTGAGTGGTTTAAAGAAGCTTACGGCAGTGAGACAATCACCATCGATAATGTAACCGATGCGATTGCGACGTTTGAGCAAACGTTACGTACACCAAATGCGCCGTTCGATCTTTGGTTGAAAGGCGACGACAATGCACTAACAACAGCGCAAGTCGAGGGTTATAACTTATTCAAGGCAAAAGGTTGTACAGCGTGTCATAGTGGTCCATTGGCTGGCGGGCAAATGTACCAAAAAATGGGCTTAGTGAAGCCATTTGCAACAGACAACCCAGACATAGGGCGCAAAGCGATCACGGGGAATGATTTCGATAAGTTTGTGTTTAAAGTACCGACACTGCGTAACATCGAACTCACCTACCCGTACTTCCACGACGGCTCTGTTTGGGATCTAGAAGAAGCAGTAGCAATGATGGCTGACCTTCAGCTTGGTCAGAAGCTGACGAAAGAGGAATCGGTTAAAATCACTGAATTCTTACGTTCGTTAACCGGTGATCAACCAGAGGTGACTCTTCCTCACCTACCTCCTTCAACTAACGAGACTGCTCGCCCGAATATCTAACTCGGTCGTAAATGAATAACAAAGGAGCCATGATCGGCTCCTTTGCTTGGTTATCAAACCATTCCAACAAACCGTCTCATCTAGCAAAAATAAGGCTTTTCAGTTTGACCTTCATGCTGATACCCCGAAGGCATTATCTTATCTCAATAATCCCCAAATGGGTTCATCGAGAACTCTCCATTTTCAAGCGCTTTGTCAGCCAATTGCCCGCAAGATAACTGCATACAAAAGCTCGTGGGGCGATTGCATCTAAGCTGCCTTGCGTCGACTCAATATATGCCGCCACTCCTAACCGTTGCATATCTCATCGCATGCGCTCACCCTACTTTTATTAAGAAATACAATGTAATTGAATCTTTTTGTACGAACTTCCAATAATATGTTGATTCGTTGGATTAAGTTCGAGGTCTAAGGATAGAGCAAGATGGGATTCAAAACCGTTCAAACACAATCACATTATGTCGATGGCATACTCGTCACTGCTGAATATCACCGCCTGTCGACAAGATTTACCTTGCGAATTGGCGAAGAGATCCTCTATTCAAAACGGCTTTATGCTATTGCGTTTAGAAATGCCCCAATGACCATTAACAACCAGTGTTATCGTGTTAGGGTCATTTGGTGCTTAATTTGGCGAGCAAGGTTAACTAAAGACGCCACCGTGGTGATAGAAGAACTGATTGATAAACGACGCTCAAAGTCATTATTTACACTTGTATTCTCTACTATCATGCGAAGTTTAAAGTATGTATTCAGTTAAGCAGTTTCAAATAGAGATTCCCCGTATTTAAAACTGCAACATGATCAGGCAAGTCGATTAAGCAACATTCACCGATTTTTTCGCTCCGCGGTCTTGTTCAAAAAACTCGCCATGTAATGCGCAAATCGCTTGTTGGTATTCATCATCACTGACGACAAACTGCACATTCACGTTTCTCATTGATGAATGGAGTGCTATCGGTGTGACTCCTCGATTCATCAGGGCTAACACGCCTTTCGCCAGTGTTTTGTTAGTATCAATTTGAGAGCCAATCGCAGAAATCAGCGCAACCATTTTACCAGTAATAGAAGCTCGTGGATGGCGTTTTTCCGCCTTATAGAGCACTTTATTTAAGCTATCGACACTGCCACCTAGGTAATACGTTATTGAATTCGCATTCATCTCTTTACCGATAAGATTGACGCGGGCATCAGCAATGATTTCCATCAGTTCGTAACTGACATTATCCACTTTTCCAACCATGGTTTGGTCAAACAGGTGAAGCGCAAATACTTTCTGCTTACCCGCAATAATTTCAATGCGGTCACTTTCCGGACGGTAATCCGCAGAGATTAGAGTACCCTTGTGCTCAGGTTCAAAGGTATTTTTGATCTGCAATTCAATACCACTTTCGCGAAGACCTGCGGCGGCATTAGGGTGAATGGCTTCCATACCAAGGTTTGCCAATTGATCAGCCACATCATAATTCGTAAATCCAATCGGATTGACACTGTCGACACCGACCACTTTTGGATCGGCAGAACTTAAGTGGTATTCCTTATGAATAATGGCTAAATCGGCTTTGACTGTTGCTGCAATTCGGCTGAAAGTCATCTCGCTGTAACCACGGTCATACGTATGCATCAACCCTTCTTTGCAGTACGCATAACCTGTCACGATTGGAAGTTCTTGAGTAACATCAATCCCTTCAAAGGCTTCATGTATTGTGTCATCCAAGCTTAGAGGTTGCTGATTATCCCAACCAGACAGATCAACAAAAGTCGAATTAATCCCCATATTCTTGAGCTTTAATGCCGTATTGTAGGCACTGTGTGCTTCGCCAATTGAAGAGAGAAACTCACGGATTTGAGGTAAGTAATGACGCAGAGAGAACTGCCCGTACTGACAAGTTTCTAGGATGTTAGTCACGCAAGTTTTTGCTTCTGAAATGCGAGACCTAATGAACTTATCAGCTCTCATGCGATTCATCGGGTCAGCAAAAATGTGCTCGTTGGTCAGGAGCATACGGCTTTCAACATACGCTAACGCGTCTTGCCACGCTTCATCTCGTTTGGCAATCAATTGGTAGACACCCGGTTTACTGGTCTTTTTGCATTCCAATAGTGCATCGGTCATTCCGCCATAAGCAGAGACAACAAAAATACGGTTATATGGATTTTGTGGACGAAGGAGAATATTGTCGAGCACAGCATCAAATGCTGTCATCGATGTACCGCCGATCTTTTCTACGGTAAGTGTCATGATGGACCTTAATGGTTGGTAATTTGAAAGAATGGATAAGAAAAAGGGGCGAAGCCTCGCCCCTTTAAAACCTTAATGGGTTAATCAACGAGAGGATAAACGCCGTTTTCATCGTGAACTTCTGCGCCTGTGATGGGCGGGTTGAACACACAAGCCATGGTCATTTCTTTGTTTTTATAAGCTCGTAGATAGTGCTCGTCATGCTTGTCTAGAATATATAGCGTACCCGGTTTAATTGGGTACGTTTCACCGCCGACTACTTCGATCTCACCTTCTCCACTCATACAAAATACAGATTCCAAATGGTTTTGATAATGAATGTGCGTTTCCGTACCCTCATAGATGGTCGTGATGTGAAATGAAAAGCCCATGTTGTCATCTTTCAAGAGCATACGGACACTTTCCCAGTTATCCGATACCACGCGCCTTTCGCTATTGCGACACTCGTCGAGTGTTCTAACGATCATGATCTGTTCCTTATTTATGATGCTTGTTTGAAATGTTTGTTTGCGATGGCTTCTACCGAGCCCTCGAAGATATTAAGCCCTTGGGTAAGTTCGGCTTCAGAAATGGTCAATGGGCAGAAAAACTTCACCACTTCATCATTTGGGCCTGCGGTTTCAATGACCATACCATTGTCAAAACAGGTTTTTGCAATGTTGCCCGCGATGTCACCACTCTTACATTCAATACCAATCATCATGCCGCGACCTTTACGCTGCACGAACAGCTCAGGATAACGCTGTACGCAACGTTGGATCACGCTCTCAACTTTGTTGGAACAAGATTTGATATGAGCTTCAAAGTTACTCGTCGACCAATAGGTTTCTAACGCTTTGGTTGCCGTTATGAAAGCATGATTGTTACCGCGAAACGTTCCGTTGTGCTCGCCTGGTTTCCATTTATCTAATTCAGGTTTGAGCAAAACAATCGCCATTGGCAGACCATAACCGCCAATAGATTTTGAAAGCGTCACCATGTCCGGCTTGATAGCTGATGGCTCAAAGCTAAAGAAAGTACCTGTGCGACCACACCCAGCTTGGATGTCATCAACAATCAGTAAAATATCGTGAGCTTCGCACAGCTTACTAAGTCGTTGCAGCCACTCGTTGGAGGCAACATTCAAACCGCCCTCGCCTTGCACGGTTTCCAGTAGAACGGCCGCTGGCTTGTCCATGCCTGCCGAATTGTCAGTCAGCATGGTTTCAAATAATTTCAGACCATCAATACCCGCATAGCCTTCAAATGGAATTCGCGTGACGTTGTTTAAACTTGATCCCGCTCCTTGACGGTGGTGTTGATTACCCGTCGCTGCAAGCGCACCTGCCGTACAGCCATGAAAACCATTAGTAAAGGCCACAATGCTGCTACGACTCGTTACTTTTTTGGCGAGTTTAATGGCAGCTTCAACAGCGTTAGTTCCCGTTGGACCTGTAAATTGAACTTTGTAGTCCAGCGCTCTTGGTTGAAGAATGTATTGGTTTAACGCTTCAAGAAAGGCGGCTTTTGCTTCTGAATGCATGTCCAAGCCGTGTGTAATGCCATCCATTTCAATGTATTCAAGCAACGCTTGCTTAAGTACTGGATTGTTATGACCGTAATTGAGAGATCCCGCTCCAGCAAGAAAGTCGAGGTAACGTTCACCTTGCTCTGTTTCTAACCAGCAACCTTTCGCACTACGAAAAACAACCGGAAAACTGTTTGAGTATGAACGTACGTTGGATTCCTGCTTTTTAAAAATATCCATGATAAGACCGTTATTTGATTCCTATTAGTGGGTTTATTTGAGGGGGATACGATACAAATATTCAGTATCGTGCTTGCCTTTAAAGTGTTTATCTTCATCCAAGAAGGTGGTCACTTCACCGTCATTGCCATTTTGCGCATCAAGCTTTTTGAATAATGCCCAAGATGCATCATTTGCCTTGGTGATCGTGGTTTCAATGGCAGTAACATTTTCGAGACCTTCTCGGTCAAGAATGTTTTTGAGCATTTTGAAAGCCAATCCATTGCCTCTAAATCGCGGTGCGACGGCGACTTGCCAAATGAACAATACATTGAGCTCATCCGGTTTCTGATAACCAGAGATGAAACCAGCGATCTCACCTTTGTGCTCGACGAGAACACAGGTTTTGCTGAAATGGCTAGATTGGAGGAAGTTACAATATGAAGAGTTCATATCGAGCGGCGGACAATCTGCGATTAAACCATAAATGTCGTCGCCATCAGACACGACAGGTTCACGAAAAATCCATTTTTTGCTTGGGTCTTCTCCAATTTCTGGATACATCACCCAAGGTGCTGAGGTAATCATATGTAGATACATATCCTTCGTACACTAATTAAATTTCCTTTTTATTATGCACACTGATTGTGCATAAAAATCAAACTGACCAGCTCTAAATGCCCGTTTATTTGATCTAGATCGCACGAAGGCAAAGTGCAGATGACTTTAAAAATAGTTTGAGCTCTAATGTATTTATAGGGTTAAGAATATTTTTAGACAGATGCGCTGCACATTATCGATATTGTGGCGTAAAAAAAGCTTTGAACAGGAAGAAAGTCGTAGCCAATTTCTGGCTAGATATGAAGAATTCAGAAAAGAAAACGGCACGTTGAGACGTGCCGTTTTTTTAGTTGTTATGAAGGAAGCTCAAACTACGCTTTCGCTTTCTTCATTGATTTTGATGTTGGGCGAGGTTCATCCATTAAACCTTTCACTAGAGATACCGTTGCAACCAACAATACGATTGTGAATGGTAAACCAGTTGTTACCGCCATTGCTTGTGCAGCCGCTAGACCACCACCAAGCATTAGCGCGATTGCAACTAAACCTTCGAATGTACACCAGAACACACGTTGAGGTGTTGGTGCGTCCACTTTACCACCCGCTGCAATCGTATCGATTACAAGAGAACCAGAGTCCGCTGATGTGATGAAGAACACCACAACCAGAATAATACCCACGATAGAGGTTATTTGAGACAGAGGCATCACATCTAGCATCGCGAACAGTTTAAGTGGAAGCTCTGCATCAAATACCGCTTGGTAACCATCGTTCACGTATTGGCTGATCGCCGTACCACCGAATGCCGTCATCCATAATACACACACGGTTGATGGGATCAGGATTACACACACGATAAACTCACGAACGGAACGACCACGAGAAACACGCGCGATAAACATACCTACGAATGGTGACCATGAAATCCACCATGCCCAGTAAAATGCCGTCCAGCCTTGAGAGTAATTCACGTCTTCACGACCGAATGGCATCGATAGTGCTGGAACATTCGCAAGGTATGACATGATGTTCTCAAAGAAGCCCGTCATGATTGCGAGCGTTGGACCCACGATGATCACGAACAATAGCAATAGTGCTGCTAAACCCATGTTGATTTCAGACAGACGTTTTACACCACTATCTAAACCCGCAACTACCGAGATTAACGCTAACGCCGTAATGATCACGATAAGCACGACTTGCGTTGTCTCTGTCATCGGGATGCCGAACAAGAAGTTTAGACCTGTTGCTGCTTGTGATGCACCGTAGCCAAGAGAAGTCGCAAGACCAAACACAGTTGCAACAACGGCTAGGATATCAATAACGTGACCAACCCAACCCCAAACTCGCTCGCCGAAAAGAGGATAGAAAATAGAACGCATCGTTAGAGGCAAGCCCTTGTTGAACGAGAAGATCGCTAAACCAAGAGCCAACAGTGCGTAGATTGACCAAGGGTGAAGTGCCCAGTGGTAAATCGTCGCTGCCATGCCTAGTGCAGATGCCGCCGCGGTATCCCCCTCTGCTGCGCCTAATGGAGCCCAGTCAGTACGGATACCATTCTCAACGTTCACGCCGCCAAGTGCAGCACTGAAGTGAGACATAGGCTCAGATACGCCGAAGAATACCAGACCGATACCCATACCAGCCGCGAATAGCATCGCTAACCAGCCCGCGTAAGTGTAGTCTGGTGTTGCTTCTGTACCACCGATACGAACGCGACCAAGTGGCGTTACGATCAGAATCAAACACACCACGACAAACACGTTGCCCGCAGATAGGAAGAACCAATCAAGGTTAGATACAAGCCAACCACGCAAACCCGCAAAAAACGGTTCTACTTGTTGTCGGAAAGTCAGTGTTAACACTACGAACAGGATGATCGACATGCCTGAAATAGCAAACACACGGTTGTGAATATCAAGTCCGAAAGGACCTACTTTTAACGCGACGTTGTCCTGACCAATCTGGTAATCAGTATCGATCGGGTTCACCTTACCGTCGGGGCGCTGTATACCGCCATTATTGTCGGTGCTCACGATTTATCTCCTTAAAAACGTGGCTAGATTAAATTCAAATTAAGCTTGTGTAGGAAGCTGAGTGATGACTTTCTTGTGTCACTTGCTGCAAAGCTTATGTGCGATCGTTGTGTCGCTTTTAGAAGGGTTGCTCTACTTTATAATTTTACCCTCAACCGCCATGATATCGCATTGCATTTTGTTATCAGGACGACTAATTATTTTTGTTGTCAATTTACCGAACCACTATTGCCAAACCACGGACAATGGCATGTCACCGTCAAAGTGATACTGCAGTTGTGCCTGCAACAACTCGGCGGTTGCAAGTGCATCCGTAAGGGCATGATGAGGCTGATAAACAGGTAAATGGTAACGCTCACGCGCATGTCCGAGTCGCACAGACCCAGGCTTTTTACCTTTGAGTTTATTTAACCAACCTTCACATTGTCGACGCTGAATTGCGTATTCGATATCCAAGGTGTCAACGACTGGAAATTGAATCCCCTCACCTATACTGTTTAACAAGGCATTATTGAAGAATTGTCGCTCAATGTTTTTGTAGTGCACGACCACAATCTTACCTGCCAACGCATCAAGAATGGCATCAAGAATTTGTTCAAGTTGAGGTGCATTCTTCACTTCAGAATCGGTAATGCCGTGAATCACCACCGACTCTTCATTCAGTTCTCGATTTGGATTCACAACCCAATGACGAGAGCCACTGCACTGTACGCGGCCTAGGGTAAATGGTACCAAGCCTATGGTGAGAATGGCGTCTTCCTCTGCGTTTAAGCCAGTAGTCTCAAAATCGACGGAGACAAACGGTACCTCTTTTAGTGGCGTATCACCATTCACAATAGGCGTAGAGTAATAACGTTTTAATCGAGTATCTTTCGCTTGTTCGGAAAGTTGCTCGAAGAAAACCGCCCAATCGGGGGGCTGGCTGGTATCAAGCAAATCTCGACTATCTTGCTTCTGTTTAGAAAACCACATCATTTGCCACTTCTCTGGTAACGGAACTTAATGTAGTTCTGTGCGTTGCTTAGGATTTGGAATGCAGCTTTTAAGTTGCGACGCTCAAACTCCGACATTTCTTCTGGCTCGATGTTGTTATCGGGCTCTTCCCCATTTTCAATATCCAGCGCTTGATGTCGGATTCGCACCATGTAGATCAACTCCATAGCGTCTTTTAAATCCATGCCGCGACCTTTCGGTAAGATGCCCGCATTGTTGATGTCATCCAAACGCTCAAACGAGTTTTGCGAACGAGAGCCAATCGCCAACGCGTGCACCCGAATCAGATCCGCCATTGGTGCGGTACCACGACGCTTCAAGTTGATGGAATTGCGATGACGTCCGTCTTTCTCCATCACAAAGTCTTTGAAGAAGCCCAGTGGTGGTGTACGACGGATTGCGTTATAAGCCATACAAGCCAAGAAACGATTGTTCTTCTTAGCACGACGGACAATGAACCCGCTCAATTGCTCAGCCCATTTCACGCGTCCATGTACACCAAGTAAATCGAAGAAAATACTGCTATGCAGAAGACGTTCTGGCGTTGGATTATCAATCCAGTTCGCAAAGCACTCTTCCCATTCTGAGCGCGTTTTACGCCATTGTGGGTTAGTTGCCATAATGTCGCCAGTACAGTAGGTGTAACCGCACTCGGCTAATCCATCACAAACGAATTTCGCGAACTGAGCAAAATACTCACCATGCAATGTTGGGTCGTAGCTGTTGTCTAGAATCAGCGCGTTGTCTTGGTCTGTGACGATAAGCTGTTCATCACGTGCCATGGAGCCCATCGCCAACAAACAATACGGGATGGGCGCAGGACCTATTTCTTGCTCTGCTAGCTCTGCCAATCTTTGCTTAAAACTGCTGCCAATAACCGACATCGCTCGTCCAACCATGTGCGCATTTGCGTCTTCGCTCACCATTCGGACAAAGCAGTCTTTCACTTGTTTAGATACCGCTTTGAGATCTTCTACCGAATTTTGCTGGAAGATAGAGCTCACTAGCAACAAGCTGTTTTGCGACTCATAACGGACGATATCCGTCATGCTGATTACGCCAATCGGCTTTTTATCTTTTAGGATTGGAAGATGATGGACGTTGTAACGCAGCATTGTCAGCATAGCTTCAAACACGTAAGCACTGTAATCGAGCGACACAACGTCGTAGCTCATCACTTCACTTACAGGAATATCGCTGTCTCGACCTTCAGCTAAAACGCGAACGCACAGATCTTTCTCGGTCAAGATACCAAGCAGTTGGTCATCGTCGTCTTCAGTAATGTCTTCTTGCGCGCGGACAATCAAAAGCGCAGTGACGCCCTCTTCTGCCATTAAGATCGCCGCTTCACGAACCGTTGCACTGGCTTCTAGCGTCACTGGCTCACGACTTAAGATCTTGCGCGCTTTCGCAGTCGTAAAGTCATTCCCATCTGAGTGGTTTGATACAGCGGTACGCAGCCTCGCGCTGTCTTCCAACTCCATGAAATCGGCGAAGTTCTCAAACTCGTCACATAGCTCCGTAAAGATCTTCTCTGGAATGCAGTAAACCAAGGTGTCTTCAATCGCTTTGGCTGGCATACGGACACGGTTGTTCATCAACAACCCCATTTGTCCAAACAAACCACCAGCATCAATACGGTTGTACAACTCCCCTTTACGGCGGAAGATTTCCACCACACCACTGCGGATCATGTATAAATCACGAATGTCATCGCCTTTCTTGAGAATGTCCGTCCCTGCGCGGTAATAGGCGACTTCGGCATTCATTGCGATGTTTCTTAGGTGCTCTTCCGGTAAATCATCAAAAGGTGGGTATTGGCTAATGAAATTGAGTACTTCTAATTGCTCGGCTTCCATTCTTTATTCCATGCATTGCCTAAACTAAGGCGATAAATATCACCAAGAAAATAATCAGACAATAAATAAATTGAGACGTCAGATAAAAAGCTGTGCAACCGTCGAAAAGCGGAATAATGACTGATGATTATTGAAACGAGTGTGTCTAAAATTGCTTGTTTTCATCTAAAAATCAGCAGTAAAAAATACAATGCATTCACGCGATAAATATTTACTTTAAAAGCTCTCGCAATCGTTTTCTTGTGATCTAAATTACATATTGAACGCAAGAACAAAAATCCGTATATTGCGCGTGCCTACGCGGCACACCCTACAATGCACAACGCTATCCTGCTTCCACTGGTGCATTGATATTGGTGTTTAATTACTTCCATGCAAAACAAACCTTCCTCTTTTTCTCGCTTTTTTAAAGAATCGGGCGCTTTGTTACACCTATCGATCCCTATCATTCTGATGCAACTTGCCACTCAGTCGATGGGCTTTATCGATACCACAATGGCAGGACAAGTGAGTGCTGCCGACCTTGCTGCGATCGCACTTGGCACCAGTTTATGGCTACCCGTTTCGCTATTGCTTCGCGGCATCATCATGGCATTAACACCTGTTGTGGCTTACCACCGCGGCGCACAAAGTTTAAATAACGTGCGTATCGCGTTTATTCAGATGCTTTGGTTGTCTGCGTTTGTCAGTGCGATTCTGATTGTTTACTTACTACTTGGGGAAACCATTCTCGTTGGCTTAGGTGTTGCACCTGAGATCATCCCTATCGCGAGTGATTACGTTGTCGCGTTGGCGTTTGGTGTTCCAGGCATTGCGCTTTTCTACACTTTGAATGGCTTCTGCGAAGGGATGAACAACACTCGCGCACCGATGTTGATTTCTGTGATTGGTTTGTTGGTAAACATCCCTGTTAACTACATTCTGATTTACGGCAAATTCGGCATGCCGGCTCTGGGTGCGGTTGGTTGTGGCTGGGCTACTAGCTTGGTTTACTGGCTGATGTCGGCCCTGCTGTTTAGCTACATCAAGAGCCATCACCACTATAAAAACATTCTTCACTTCGCAGAATTAAAACCAGTATGGCAAGAGATCAAACAGCTGTTCAAACTCGGGATGCCGATTGGCTTAAACATTGCGGTTTGTGGCAGTATCTTCGCGGTGATTGCCCTGTTGATTGGTCGTATCGGTGCGGAGAACGTTGCAGCGGCGCAAATAGCACTGAATATTTCTAGCATGACGTACATGATCCCAATGAGTCTTTCATTTGGTATCACGATTCGCGTTGGTCATGCATTGGGTGAACAAAAGCTTGAAACGGCCTCTCACCGCAGTTTGGTAGGCATTATTACTGCCGCGCTACTGTCGTTGATTTCAGTCGGCTTCTTCTTGCTGTTCCCAGAGTGGATCATTCGTTTGTACACCACAGATCCTGTGGTTTCAGCAACAGCGGCTACGCTGCTGATGTTTACTGCGATGTACCAATTCAGCGATGCACTGCAGACCTCTGCAAACGGCGCTCTGCGTGGCTACAAAGATACTAAGATCCCAATGATTCTGGCAATTCTTGCTTACTGGGGCTTGGCACTTCCATTGGGTATGTTGCTGGGTATCACCGATGAAATCGTCCCTGCTATGGGCGAAGAAGGCTTCTGGATTGGTATCGTGACAGGATTAACTACCGCGGCAATTGCAATGCTGATTCGCTTGGCGCTAGTGATTAAGAAGTACAATCAAACTACGAATGAACTTGATGCTAAAGAACTTGTATTGAACTGATGAACAAAGGAGCTCACTTGAGCTCCTTTGTTCATTTTTAGTTAGGGCTGCTTTAACACTTTGCCATAGAACTTAATTAGAGACTGCTCTGCAAATGTATTAAGCATCTTATTGAAGCGCTCTCTCTCAGACACTTCGACCATTGTAGACCTCACTTCAAGTATTGTTCTTACGGACAATTCAGTCGGCGAAATCAGTTCTGCGCTGCGTGTTAGCGAGCCCAAAGAATGGGTCAATTCAAGAGTCGGAGGAATATCCGTAATTTCCCATAAATTGTTGGTATCGTAATACACATCAGACACAACTCTCACTCCATGGAAAAGTGCAGGATACTTCTCATTGTACATTTTCAGGTCAACCAATTCCTTCTTGATCCATGCATCATGCTCTTCATATTGAAGCTCTTCTTCCACGCCTAGAAACGGCTCGATGACCGACTCAGACCGGACAACGGTTCGAGTCGCCATAGTGTCGAGATTTTTGACCTGAAATTCGGGGTTACCGATGCTTGTTACCACTTCGGAATATTCATCCGTTAATTTTTCGATACGTTCAGCTTCACCCAGTTCATACAAATTGGCGCGCACCAACCCTGCATATTCACCGACGTAAACCCTTTCTTGAACTTCTTTTTGTCCACCCAAATCATCAAATAAAATCACGGTGTCAGTATTCATTTTCCATCGGTAACGGCTTTGTTGCATTTGTCCAAGTTGAGCGTCTTGCGTCAATGGAAGAGACACTTTGCTTTGAATCCACTCAGGTGTGTACTGCCAATTGGTTTGTGTATCAGTTGGGTCTACACAATAACGCTGTTCACCATACTCAAAACAAACAACTACATGGTTAAATGCCGTCATTGTTGGCAGCAATACCCCTTCTGTTTTGATTTGCTTTGTTGCGACCAAAACTAACTCAGCGTCCAAGCCCAGTTTATTCAATAATCCGAGTAGCAAAACAGATTTATCTTTACAGTCGCCCAAGCGGTTTTCAATCGTCTCGGCAAGGTCATGCGGCGTCATCGCATGACCGAACTTTGAACGCGAAACGTAACGAATATCACGAGACACAAAGCTCAAAATGCGTTTGATTTTCTCATCAGTGTCGATTGCGCCATGAGTCAATGTTTGAAACAGCGGCTCTAAGCCCGATTGATCTCTAAACGCTGTGTTCATGGTGGTCGACGCGCGATCCGCGACATCTTGCCATGTTCTCATAGACCCCAAAGCAATGCGACTAATAGCATCACGCCACTTAACCTGATAATCACCATCAAAAGCAGCGATATTGTGCCCCAAACATGAGAGAGTTGAATTGGTCTGTTTACAATTCACATCTTCGCTGTCATTTGCCCAATAAACTGGCGAAGCCTCATCCCACACGACGTCGAGTCGGAAACTATCCATTGGGTAGCTACGTTGTGTATGTAGCTCTTCAGCCCAATCATGTTCCATCATTGAACGTTGAGTAATGATTTCGTACTTCAAGACAGCAATACCACCTTCTTCCAAGCCTGGGATTGCTAAAGCGATCTCTTTTTGACTGGAAAAGGTGTTATAAACGCCTGTACCTAGCACCTGAATTTGAGATGGGTCAATCTGCTTTATCACTCCGTTTGGTGAAACTGATGCAGCCGCTTTGATTATCACTTTTTCATAATTAGGGTCAAAGTACAGCCCCATCGTCCCATGCGATTCAACGTCGACAAACCTTGGAAAGTAGTTGACTAATGTTTGCTCTTTTCTAACAACGTCGGCTCGAACATTAAACTTAGTTTCACGTAAAAGCTGAGCCATTGCAGAATGTGATTTATCTTTGGGGATGAGAGCTAACGCGTCCCGTAGACCGTCTTGTGATAACTTCCAGTCGATTTGGGGATACTCGTTAGCATGCACACCTAACGATCCAGCAATAGCGACTAGGCTAAATAACTGAGTTAAATTCATTGTAATGTGAACTCCTTTGCCATCGCTGCAAACTCTGGTTTTCTCTGAGAGTAAGTTTTAGCGGGTTGATCTAGGATTCCCATTAGCTCATAGCTATTATCACCAGAGTGAAGCAAAGTCACGTAACCCGAAGCTAACATTGAGCCACTTTCCTTGGTGCAGACTAACTCTACCTTGAGCGCAAAATCGTTACCGACAAAGCTGCGTGACTCTACACAACGAGACGCACCAATCTCCTCATCAATCCATTGACGACGCTCATGCATGTGCTCGTTAATATCCTGGAGCTCTCGGTTATTAAACACGATTAGGTAAGAACCAAACTCTTCACTCGCAAACTCTGCTAACGCTGAGCCATCACTGTACGTACCAATCTCTAAACGATGCCAATTAGCACCATGGAAAGTGAGCTGAAAATCCTGTCCCTGTTCAATGTAAGTAGATTGATCTGGGTACGCTTCTAAACTGTCTTTCATTACGGAATTGTTGTACATCACGCCATACATCAACAGCACACCCGGTATCATAATGATTACGACCAACCATTCCAAAGGATGGTAACCACCTTTTTTGCCTGTAAACTCAATATCGCTTCGCTGACGTTTGAAATTGTTTACTCGATAAGAAAAAGCAGTAAATGAAGTAGCAGTAAGTAAATATGCGACGAAATCTAGCCATAAGGGTGTTGCCCACTGCGAAGTTAGGGAGAAGTAAATCGTTGATAACAAGAACCCTAATGCACCTAAATAATAAACGGTACGAACATTGAGGTTCTTATTATCCTCTTCGAGTTCACAAAGCGTGCGATCCAAGCTGCGAAATGCGAAGTATTGGAAAATCGCCAGCCAAGGAACAAAAAACCATAAAAACGGTTTGAAGTTTCTAGCGGATAGTTGGTCTATTTCTTTAATACGGCGATAGAGCCAAAAGTTTGTGTAAAAGCCGAGAGTACTGAAAGCTAAAAACCAATCAAAAATTGGTTTTCTTGGATACGCCACTTTCATTTTTTGAGTAGGCGCGTCATCAGAAGACGATTTATCTAACACTTCTTCGCAAGGCATACTGCTGGTTTCTTGCATTTTTAAATCCATATTTTAATTCAAAGCCAAAACGTACATTGATCCGACTGCGTCACATTGCATTTCAGTCATAAGCTCGAAAGATATTTCTAACTCACTCGTTATATTTATATTTTATAAATCGGCGATATTAACAAAGATGCAGTAAAACACGAATGAAAGAGGCTTAACGCATCTCCTTTTGTGATTAACGTTAAATAATAACTAACGCAAATTATTCTCTTCTCTGCTGGTTTTTACTTCCAAATGTTGAGTTTCAAAAAATCACTACTCGTATAGTTGAGTATCGCATTACGCCCCCTTACAAAGTCGTACCAATCATTACAATTAAATTTATAGATAAGCCTTATATTTCACGTTTGTTTCACGTTTTCTTTGATACAAGACGCATCATAAAAACCAAACACATCAGTAAATTAGGGAATATTTATGAAAAAGCCCACCTTTGGGCCTTTACAGCCTGTTGCTGTATTTGCGCTATTTTCGCTTGTCTTTTTGTCCACTTCGCGGATTTTATTAGCCTTTTGGCTCTCTGACCGGATCGAATCTTTTAACGACCTTATTTACATTCTTGGTCAGGGTTTACGCGTCGATTTTGCAACGATTTGTTGGTTGTTTATCCTGCCAGGCTTACTATCTGCGCTGTTACCGGTGACCGGTAAGATTGGTGAGTGCTGGAAATGGTTACTCCGTTGTTGGATGGTCGCTGGTCTATGGATCTTGGTATACATGGAGCTTGCTACCGCTCCATTTATACAAGAATACGATCTTCGTCCGAACCGTTTGTTCGTGGAATACCTCATTTATCCGAAAGAAGTATTCAGCATGCTTTGGACTGGCTACAAGTTAGAACTGTTCATCGGCACGCTTGGTACGGTTATTACGCTTTTCTTAGGTTGGAAATGGAGTAAGAAACTGACGGATAACGCTCAGCAAGTAAACTGGAAATGGCGTCCTGTTCTTGCAATTTTAGTGGTACTGATTGGTGTCGCTGGCGCTCGTTCATCTTTGGGTCACCGCCCTCTTAACCCTGCAATGGTGGCATTTTCGAATGATCCTCTAATGAACGATCTAGCACTCAACTCTTCCTATTCACTGTTGTTTGCTGTCAACAACATGAAGTCAGAAAAGAGCGCAGAGCAGTTTTACGGAAAAATGGATGATCAGAAGATGCTCGACATCGTTCGCGCCTCTTCAGCTAAGTCTGATTTTGATCCATCTTTACTTCCAACCATGAACAGCAACCAAGCAACATATCAAGGAAAACCAAAGAACTTGGTTATCTTGCTTCAAGAAAGTTTGGGCGCTCAATTCGTTGGTTCTCTGGGTGGTCTTCCTCTTACGCCTAACTTCGACAAGTTGATGAATGAAGGTTGGCAGTTCACTCAGATGTACGCAACGGGTACGCGTTCTGTTCGTGGTATCGAAGCGGTGACAACAGGTTTCCCACCGTCACCATCGCGCGCAGTGGTAAAACTAAGCAAAAGCCAAACAGGTTTCTTTACTATTGCTGACTTACTGAAAAACCGCGGTTACCACACTGAGTTTATTTATGGTGGTGAAGCAAACTTCGATAACATGAAAACCTTCTTCTTCGGTAACGGCTTCGACCAGATTGTGGAAGAAAAAGACTATGAGAACCCAGAGTTTGTTGGCTCTTGGGGTGTAAGTGATGAAGATCTTTACACTAAAGCGGACCAAGAGTTTGAGCGCTTATCAAAAACTGACAAGCCTTTCTTTAGCTTAGTATTCAGTTCGAGTAACCACAGCCCATACGAATACCCAGAAGGTAAGATTGAACCTTACGATGCTGAGCATATGACGCGCAACAATGCCGTTAAATACTCAGACTATGCGATTGGTACGTTCTTTGATAAAGCGAAAAAATCTTCTTACTGGGACGATACTATCTTCATCGTCATTGCTGACCATGATGCTCGTGTATTCGGTGCGAACTTGGTGCCAGTGAAGCACTTCCACATTCCTGCTTTAATCATTGGTAAAGACATCAAACCGCGCAAAGATGACCGCATTGCAAACAACATCGACATGCCACCAACACTGCTGTCTTTGATTGGTATCGATGCAAAAACACCGATGATCGGTCGTGACCTGACTAAGCCTTTGGCTCGTGAAGATGAACGTGCAATGATGCAATATGACAAGAACTTTGGTTACCTAACCCGAGATAACCTCGTTGTATTCTCTCCGGGTGAGAAAGTATCAACAATGCAATACGATTTTGATAAACAAACCATGGAGCCGATGGACGTTGATCCAGCCGTTATTGAACGCGCGAAAGCCAATGCACTATTTGCCTCTAAGGCGTACCAAAACAACTGGTATGCATCCAAAGCGGTTCAGTAGTCATACCAAACATTCATTTATAGCTCAATGAATAAAAGGAGCGCCCAATGCGCTCCTTTTTGTTTTCTCACATTGTTGTATTCTTAGTGTCTGCAGTCCCTATTCAAGCCACATGTTTTTCAAAGACATCACACCCATTCGGTCAGTTTCTGCTCCATGCAGTTCTTCAGATTGAGAGTAGACAATGTGCTCTCTCCAAAGCGGCGCATAATGGTAGTTTTGTATCAACCAATCCTCCGCTCGGAATAGCTTCTCTAGCAATCCATGACTGTCTTCACTTTCACGCATCAATCCATCAACGAACTGCACTAAACTGTTTTTCTCTTTCTCGCTCAAACATCGAGTAAACGCGTCACTGGCAAGCATCCACTCGTAATACTGATAAGCTCGGTCATCGCCAAATACGTAACAACCATAACCGACATCAGCGATCGCACGTTTCTCGTCGTCTGGACTTTGAATCGTCCACTCAACACCAAGCTCGGAAAATATCTCAATGAGAGGGTCAAGCTCTGGTTTCAAGTTCTCACGAATTTCGATCACCACTGGACGCTTTGGCTTTGTCATTTGGCTTTCAAACAAGTGAAAACCTTTGTCTTGGTGCTCGTTCATCAGACTATTTGCTAACTCTACGCGCTGATCAGCATGCTTTCTAAAGTGATGAACAATCCAAGCACGCTCTTGCTTGCTCAATTGGTTTTTGTGGTAGAAAAAATGAAGGACAGAACAACCATTTTGCTTACTGTGATCATCTCCGACATTATCAAGATGAATCGCGCGCTGCATTTGCTGAATGTGCGCATGACCCACTTTGCTACAGGGTGACAATGACCAAAATTCAGCCATATCAATCAACCCTCCAATGCCAAAATACCGAGGATTTCTTTTGAGTGTCCAATGGTGACTCTCCAATCGTTCCGCATAATAGGGACCTGTTCCAATAGGCTTATGTGGCTGTTCACAATCCATAATTGCCGTGTGTTTGTCACACAATAAATTGAGGAATACAGGGTCATTTTGACGTAGATAAAACGTCACCCATTGCCCTTCGACATTGATAGAATCAAGGTGGCGAAACAGGACCGAAAACGGATGAGCCTCGTTTAATCTTCGCTCAAAGTTCGCTTTAATATCAGTGCCGCTCAATCGCTTGCCATTGTGGAAAGTCACATCACTACGCAAGCGAATTCGAACGTGATCACCCTTATTTTCAAATGCGTGCGCAAGTTCGGGCAAGATGCTTTGAGAGTGAGGGTCAAAACGCAGCAATGTATTGTAAATGCTATCTATTAGCATCACCGAACGCACAGAGTGAGCTTGATGTGGTCGCCACTCTGGTAATTGATAAGGTGCGATATAAACCAGGGTATTTTGCTTGTTCAGTTCGGTTTGCGCATCACCCAACCACAGAGGCAAGTTTTCTTGAAACACCAATTCGCCATCAAACTGCTCTGCAAGTTGATGTGCTTGGTTGATTTTTCCCGCTTTCACCCACTCTTCTAATGCTTGCTTTAACGCCTCTTCAAACGTCACAAGTAGTGTGAGCGTGGACACGTTTCCCCGCCCCTTACCCGGAGCCCAAGTCACCCAACCATATGATTCCATTGCCACCATTAATTTACTGACATTTCGATCGCTACATTGCAGTTGTTCTGCTAGTGATGCGATGGTGACTGGCTTTCTCTCCTGAGTTTGATAGTGCCGACTCAATTGACGTAAGCGGCTCAAATGCGAGGTAGATTTAAAAGATGAACTATCCATATTCATGTGTTCGTTATTTGTTCCCAATTAGACTTTCATACTATCTCTAAAGTCATATAGGAGGTCAATATGAATACCATTTACTACTCTTACTATACATTAAGTGCCGAGCGCCATCGAAATACACCAAAACCAGAACCAGTAAGAACCAACCAATCTAGAGTGAGTTCATTCTTTCAAACTGTGTTTTCGGTCTTACTCTTTGTGTAAGCACGGAGCGTGATAAGGAGCGCCCGACGCGCTCCTTCTCCTTTTTGTTTCACTGTTTCACTAGTGTGGTGCTAGCCGGTTTTCTTTTGCTTGACGAAGGCATCATCATTGCGCTCAGTGATGCAAGCCCCATCCCGCCAGCAAGGATGAAATACATCAATACAAACTCTTGTGTATGAGCATAAGTAGAAGCAATAAGCCAATACGCGATAGGTCCGGTACTAAAGCTTAATATGTACTTAACGGCGTAGATCCTAGAGCGCCATTTCGCATCGGAATAACGGCCAATAAGCCAATCGTTCACCGGTATTTGCGCGTACGTACACAACATCAAACCAACAAACACCAGAACCAAAGACCATTCATGAGTAACCGTCGCCAATAGCAGGAATAACAGCTGCCCACCAGTAATGCAGGCGAGCAGCTTCTTGATATCAACACGATCTATCAACTCACCCACAACAAGCTGAATAAACGCAGCACAGACAAAAATAGAGGTGGTCAACGTGCTTGAAAGGCTCAATGATTGGCTAAACTGTACGTCCATGATTTTTGGTAACGAGGTCGTAGTAGATTGAAAGACCAAACCACCGAAGAAGACAATCACCGCCACACAAGCGAACAGCACTTTGAGTTGTCGCAAAGGCATCGTTACGTCGTCACGTATATTTTTCACATGTTCGATACCGGTAACGTCTTTCGATGCAAACCAGTACATAACGCCAGTTAACAAACATACGATACCTGGAATATAAAATGCGGCTTGCCAAGAGAACCAACGGCATAACAAAGCGGTCCCCATTGCCGCGAATGCCAAACCTAAGTTGCCTGCCAGCCCATTTACCGCGATAGCCCTGCCTGTTTTGTTTGCAGAGCTGAAGATAAGTGCAATGCCAACAGGATGATAAATCGCGGCAAACAAGGCAATGGCGCAAAGCCCCAACCCCATTTGCCATGGCGTTTGCGCGAGAGCGGTAAGTAACGCAGAGATGCCCATCCCAAAGTAGAAAACGATCATCATGCCTTTTCTGCTCCAACGATCCGCTAGCCAACCAGCCGGTAGCGACATCACGCCATAAACCAACATGGCTGCACTTCCCACTTGAAGTAGTGTGGCGTAACTCATGTTCCATTCTTTATGCAACGTTAGTACGACAGAAGGAAAAATGAGCAAGAAATAATGATTAAGTGAGTGCCCCACATTAAGGACACCCGCGTGAATTGAGCGGTTCATCTCGACTCCAAACAAAATAACGGAAAGCTAATTAATGACAAGCTCAGTTTATCTGGCTAGCATTTGGCGTATAGATTCCATTGAGACAGGTTATTGCTCAAATGAGCCAAAACGTCAAAGCCATCAGTTTGGACGCCAGTATCAATCGCTTAGAGGCGGTGGTCATTCCCAAGCACTACCCCAACGGGCACGTCATTGACTGGCATTGCCACCAACATAACCAATTGGTGTACGCCAGCAGTGGAGTGATGGCGGTCGAGACAGAATTGAAGTTATGGGTCGTTCCGCCTCAAAGGGCTGTGTGGATCCCAGCGTATGAGAAACACAAGGTGTACATGTATGGGGATGCGGCGATGAAAAACGTTTACTTGTTGCCAAGCATCGATATTGAGCTGCCAAATCAGAGTGATGTTCTCAATGTGTCACCAATGCTGCGTGAGATGATCATTCATCTTTCTGAGCAACCTGCCGATCAAGCAACCACGGAACCGTATTGGCGTATTGTTCAGGTTTTGTTGGATCAGTTGAAAGTCGCGCCACAAGCGTCCATTCAAATCCCTCTTCCCAACAACGCCAAACTCGGACAAGTATGTAACTCACTGTTGGAGACCCCTGCGGACAATCGTTCACTAAAGCAATGGGCAGAAGAAATTAACGTCAGCAGCCGTACTTTGAGCCGCTTGTTTCGTAATGAAGTTGGCATGTCTTTCATCGAGTATCGTCAACAAGCAAGATTATTCCACTCTCTGACTTTGTTGGCGCAATCTCACCCTGTCACTACCGTTGCATTTGAGTGCGGCTTTACGAGCGTAAGTGCTTTTAATCATCTATTCAAACAAAGCTTTGGGGTGACACCGGGCCGCTTCTTCATCAATTGATATTGAGGACAAATAAAGCCCGTATTTGATGCAGAGTTCGAACGGTCGATACTCCGAGTACTTGACATCCTTATCATCTGAAGATTCTACCAGATACGCCGTTTGCGTATTTACTCACTAAAAAGACGTAAATAATCAGAAAGATCGGTTAAAAATGTGCATTTTAGGCATTCCCATTCAGTCAGCAATAAATTAGACTCAAATCAATGCCCAAGAAGTTTGAATTATTGATAAAAAGGAATGCCCATGAGCTCAAGTATGATCCTTAATGAATCGCTGATTGTAAGTGGCCGAGATATCCCACTAAAAGAATTGTTGTATGCGAAACGTGTACTTGATAATTACATGGCAGTAGCAAAAGAAAGTAGTCCACTAGAACTGCTCACCGAAATGAAGTCTGCAGCAAAGCAAGTTGAATACTTCACCACTGACGATAACCCTTGCGAAGCACGTAATGTTATCAGTGGTATGATTGACCAAATCGACAGCGCAGAGTCTTTCGATGCCTTTAAATCACTGGCTGGTAAACCGTCTCAAGCGTTGAATGAACTGATTGAAGACCGAGCACAATTGATTAAACATGAACGTGAATTGCTATTAGCTTCAGGTTATGACGCTTCTCGCATCTAATCGACATCGAATTAGAGTTAATCCGTTCTGACGGATAGACACAAAAAAGGAGCTCATTGAGAGCTCCTTTTGTATTTCTGAATCACCAAGCTGGGGAGTGAAAAGCGCTTGCTCTACAGTCCCATCTCTGCCGTAATGTCTTTGATCTGTTTTAGGTCCATCTTGTGAACTTCAATAAGTTGGTCAACTTGGCTTAAACGAGAATTTGCTTCATCGTGTCGGTCACACGCGTCTGATTTCACGTCCCAAGACTTGCCCTCTAGGAAAACGTCACACTCTTTTTTCAACGTTTCGATCTTAGGCAATAGCGATTCACGCTCCTTCTCTAGAGACTCCAACTCTTGCGAGATTTGCAGCTCCTTACGGAACACTTCACGTGAACGCTCAAAGATGGTCGCTTGCATATCGGCTTGGCGATTAAGCTTATCGTTTTCACTCTTAGTGGTACTTAGCGTCGCTTTCTGTTCTTTCACTTGTGACTCAAGTGAAATATTCACTTTTTCTACTTCAGTTAACTGCGCTTGAAGCGCTTTTAGTTCCGCTTTATGAGCTTCTTCTTTTTCTGCCAATAACGTCGCGACTTTTGCATCGATTTCTTTATCCAAGCTCGCTTCGCGTGTTTTCACTTGAGAAACCAAATCCGTCTTGTCTTGTGCTAGTGCTTGGTACTTTTCTTCCAACACTTGGTAAGTGGACTCCCACTTACTTGCTGTCATTGCCGACCCAGCCAAACCACCAAATGCCAAACCCAGTACTGCCGCAATGGCAATATAAATGTGGGTACGCTTATCGCGCTCCTCAATGACAACTACTTCGTCTTGATCTTCAATATTATTCTGAGAAGTCACCGTATCTTACTCCAAGGACTCTACCGGTTTGCTAGCGAGTGAGTTCCGCAATCATGATTGACGCGGTATAAATTAAAAATGCGCTGATCAGCGTAATGACCGTCGCTTTTTGGACTTTTTCATTGGTACGATAACGAAATAGCACAAACGCTAATCCAATCAATATCGCAATGGCTAACAATCTAGTCATACCGCCTCCTTGTCCAATAATGTGAACTTATCTGATTCCATAGACAGTTTCGCAAAGAAACATTGTAACCTATTTCTACGTCGCTTACGGTCAACTTAGCGTAGATTTTGAAGCGATTGCTCCCGTTTTGATCAATTTTCTATTCTAAACTGAATAACTTATCGACACAGCTCTACTCGCCCATCGTTCAATCGAATTAGATTTCGACCATCCATACAAGTAAACAATGAACAAAAGATTGACTCATTTGTTTAATTAATCGACAAACCTATGAAATTAAGACCACAAAGTCCGCATAATGTGTTGAAAATAAATCGTCATTTGGTGTTGAAATGGTAACAAAACATGATAGAGTTCACACGTTAATGGTGACCAGCATCATTAACTAACCGTTACTCATTTAATTGAGTAAATGTTCCAATGAAGACTGCAGGAGAGTGGTTATTAACTAAATCTTAACATTTAGTTAGGGTAACTCGCCGAAGAATTAACTATTTCAGGTGCTACCTTGGTAGCGGGGACTGTAGTTGGAGGAACCTCTGGAGAGAACCGTTAAATCGGTCGCCGAAGGAGCAAGTCCCGCACATGTGTGCGGGGTGAAACTCTCAGGCAAAAGGACAGAGGAGTGGAAAGTAACAACCTAACTATTTGGCGTTCCCGCCTTATTTTGTTTTGAATAGCATAGCTATTAGAGATCCTTGATCTCGTCCTTTCCCTCTTCTCCTTATTAGTTGTTTTATTAAGGGGAAATCATGAACGACCTACAATCTTTACTTCAAACCATTGATAACTTTGTCTGGGGTCCACCACTGCTGCTTTTGCTTGTGGGAACCGGTGTTTACTTCACTTTTAGCCTAGGCTTGATCCAATTTAAACACCTACCAACTGCGTTAGCGATGGTATTCAGTAAAGATAAGTCATCTGATAAACAGGGTGACGTTTCTAGCTTTGCAGCGCTATGTACTGCGCTGTCTGCAACTATTGGTACAGGTAACATTGTTGGTGTTGCAACAGCAATCAAACTTGGTGGTCCTGGTGCCCTATTCTGGATGTGGCTAGCTGCCCTATTTGGAATGGCAACCAAATACGCTGAGTGTCTTCTTGCTGTGAAATACCGTCGTGTTGACGACAAAGGCCAAATGATTGGTGGTCCTATGTACTACCTGCAATATGGTGTTGGCTCGAAAGCGCTAGCTATCATGTTCGCGGTATTTGCACTGGGCGTAGCCTGTTTTGGTATCGGTACCTTCCCTCAAGTGAATGCAATTCTTGATGCAAGTGAGATTTCTCTTGGTGTAAACCGCGAGCTGTCTGCCTTCATCCTGACGCTATTAGTGGCATTCGTAACCTTGGGCGGTATTAAGTCGATCGCTAGCGTTGCAGGTAAAGTCGTGCCAGCAATGGCGCTGTTTTATGTGCTAGCGTGTTTGAGTGTGATCATCATGAATGCAGACCAATTGCTAAATGCAGTTGAGCTTGTATTGGTGTCTGCATTTACTTCGACAGCGGCAACTGGTGGTTTCTTGGGTGCAAGTATTATGCTGGCAATCCAATCTGGTATCGCTCGTGGCGTATTCTCAAACGAATCTGGTTTGGGTAGTGCGCCTATGGCTGCGGCGGCTGCGAAAACGGATTCTTGTGTTAAACAAGGTCTGATTTCTATGACGGGTACCTTCTTCGATACCATCATCATCTGTACGATGACTGGTCTTGCTTTGATCCTTACGGGAGCATGGCAAAGTGACCTTGCAGGTGCAGCGATGACAACACACGCATTTGCGGTTGGTCTTAACGCAGAGACATTAGGTCCAATGCTGGTGTCTATCGGTCTTATGTTCTTCGCATTTACCACCATTCTTGGCTGGAACTACTACGGTGAGCGCTGTGTTGTATTCCTATTCGGTACAAAAGCAGTACTTCCGTACAAACTGATTTTTGTTGGTTTGGTGGCTTCAGGTGCTTTCCTTCACCTAGATATGATTTGGCTACTGGCTGATATCGTAAACGGTCTAATGGCAATCCCTAACCTAATTGGTTTAATTGCTCTGCGCCACGTGGTGTTGGAAGAGACAAAACTGTTCTTCAAACCGTCTTCTCAATCAGATGATTTTGATGCAGTAAAAGCCTAATCCAAGTTAGAAACGTGAAGTTCACTTTAATTAAGAGCCCCCTAAGTTGAATGACTTAGGGGGCTCTTCTTATATAGGTATGCCCAAGTGACTTCAAGATGCAGGATTCAGAGCGTTGTCATTGATTCGAGAGTAAGGAAAACGACGCAGTGTAATAACTAGATCTTTAAATCGCCGCCGCGTCTACAAACCAAGTCATTCTCGTTGAACCTAGCATCTCGAGGTTACTTGGGTATATTACATTTTACTGCGATACCTTCGCTTTAGAAAAAGCCTAGCGGATTGACGTCGTAGCTGATTAATAGGTTCTTCGTGTTCTGGTAGTGATCGAGCATCATCTTATGGGTTTCTCGACCAATGCCTGATTTTTTGTAGCCTCCGAACGCAGCATGTGCAGGATACGCGTGATAGCAGTTAATCCAAATGCGCCCTGCTTCGATATTACGCCCCATGCGGTAAGCAAGGTTTTGGTCGCGCGTCCACACACCAGCACCCAAACCATATTCCGTGTCATTGGCAATCGCTAGCGCCTCTGCTTCGTCTTTAAAAGTAGTCACAGCAATGACCGGACCAAAGATCTCTTCTTGGAATACGCGCATCTTATTGTGACCTTGTAACAAAGTCGGTTGAATATAGTAGCCTTGCTCCAAGTCGTTTTCCTGTTTCGCCACATCACCACCAAACACGACTTTGGCCCCTTCTTGGCGTCCGATTTCTAGGTAGCTCAGGATCTTATCGAATTGCTCTTGCGATGCCTGTGCCCCCACCTGAGTGTCAGTATCTAATGGGTTACCTTGTTTAATGGTCTTCGCGCGCTCCGCAACCTTGGCAATAAACTTGTCGTACACAGATTCATGTACCAAGACACGTGATGGACAGGTACACACCTCTCCTTGGTTAAAGAACGCAAGCAGCGTGCCTTCAATACACTTATCTAGGTATTCATCTTCATGATCAAACACATCTGGGAAGTAGATATTCGGAGACTTACCACCAAGCTCAACGGTTGATGGAATGAGATTCTCTGCTGCGCATTTTAAGATATGGTTACCTACTTCGGTTGAGCCCGTGAATGCCAGCTTTGCAATTCGGTTACTGGTTGCTAGTGCTTGCCCTGCTTCTGAGCCAAAACCGTTGACCACGTTCACCACGCCTGCTGGCAAGAGATCACCAATCTTTTCCATCAGAACGAGAATCGAAGTTGGCGTTTGTTCGGCAGGTTTGAGCACCACACAACAGCCAGCAGCCAACGCAGGAGCAAGCTTCCACGCCGCCATCAACATTGGAAAATTCCAAGGAATGATCTGTCCTACAACGCCAATTGGTTCAGGGAAATGGTAGCTTGCAGTGTGTTCATCAAGCTCAGCCGCACTGCCTTCTTGAGCACGGATACAGCCTGCGAAGTAACGGAAATGGTCGACCACTAAAGGAAGATCCGCCGCCAGTGTTTCGCGCACAGGTTTACCATTTTCCCATGTCTCTGCTACCGCAAGTTCTTCAAGGTTTTGTTCAATGCGGTCTGCTATTTTCAGTAGAATGTTGGCACGCTCAGTAACGCTGGTTTTGGCCCATTTTGCTCTTACATTGTGCGCTGCATCCAATGCAAGGTTGATGTCTGCCTCGCTAGAACGAGCAACCTTACAATACGCTTGACCATTGATTGGTGACGTATTATCGAAGTACTCCCCACCCCTCGGTTTCACCCATTCGCCACCGATGTAGTTGTCGTAATGTGATTTAAAACTCACGACGGCATTTTCACTACCTGGCTGTGCATAGATCATAACTCTTCCTTTTGTTCTCGTTCAGTTTTTTGTTTTAAACAACCGAGTGTTCAACTCAGCGATGTTGTCACTTCATTACTCAAGTCACATGCCAACAATACACGTCTTGTTGTTAATTAAATGTAAAACTATGATTACCAAGCGATAACAAACTAAGTGAGTGACGTTTGAGCGGATGTATGGTGTGAACACCAGTGTTCAAGTGTTCCAAAATGGCACACCCTCACTGTGACAAAATGGTACAGTCATGGAACTTCAACACATTACCAACAACAACTGGCTTTCTACTTCATGGGACAGAAGTGAACAAGCGGGTTTAAAACAGCGACGTCGACCTGACGATATTCGCGTCACTTCTGCGTTTCTGCAGGACAGACGCCACCAGCTTAACTTCTTAATCGATGCCGTGAAGCGGTTTGCCCTGCCTTTGTTTAATCAGTTGTTTGCGCACAGCGACAGTCGGTTAATACTGACCGATGCGGATGGCGTGATCATCGGTAGCTGGGGGCAACCTAAATTCCGAGAAAAACTGACCGAAATTGCGCTCAGTTCTGGCGCGTGCTGGCAAGAAAAACTGAAAGGCACCAACGCCATTGGCACTGCTTTAGTAGAAGCCAAACCGGTGTCTGTTATTGGTGATCAGCACTTTATTCAACATCATCGCTTTATCAGTTGCTCAGCAAGTCCAATCTTTGATCATTTGGGTCACTTAATGGGCGTGTTGGACATTACCAGCGAAGAGAAAAAGCACGATTTCTCAACGCAAGTACTGGTCCAGAATATGGTTCAGCAAGTCGAAAACCAACTCCTCAATCAAATCCCTCAAGGACATATTCGAGTCGATTTAGCATGCGAAAAAGGGTTACTCAGCAGTGGGTGGCAAGGCATTATCATCGCCAATGAGGAAGGGCAAATCCTTGCGCATAACCAAGTCGCCTCGCAATTGCTTGATCAACCGAATGTGATTGGACAATCTCTGGATTCGATACTCGATAATTCGCTAAGCCGTCAATCACTGGTGTTTAAAACTCAACCTCTGTCAGAGAGTAAAACGTCTTCCCGCTCTCTTTCTGCATCCAACGATCTTCATTATGGCGACACCACGGTCGAGCATTGTTGGCAACAAGCAAATCGCGTTATCGACAAAGACATTAGCTTACTTATTCTTGGAGAAACCGGTGTAGGGAAAAACGAATTCGTCAAAGCGTTACACAAAAACAGCCAACGTAAGAGTGGTCCTTTGGTATCAGTTAACTGTGGGGCATTACCCAAAGACTTGGTTGAATCTGAACTGTTTGGTTATGTTGCAGGCGCATTTACTGGTGCAAACAGCAAAGGATACCAAGGTAAAATCCGCCAAGCGCACAACGGCATCTTGTTCTTAGATGAGATTGCAGATTTGCCTCTAGAAGCGCAAAGCCGCCTACTCCACGTACTACAAGACAAAACCGTACTTCCTGTTGGTTCAAACCAAACCATCCAAGTTGATACACAAATCATCGCCGCAACACACAAAGACTTAGAGTTGTTGATTGAACAAGGCGCATTTCGTCAGGATCTTTACTACCGCCTCAACGGACTTATCGTCGAACTACCTCGCTTTGAAGAGCGCAATGATAAGCAAGCACTGATTGAGAACATTCATCGACGCCATTCTGATTCGGAACAGACCATTTGTCCCCACCTTCTTTCATTGATGATGACTTACGTGTGGCCTGGCAATCTGCGAGAACTCGATAGCTTAATCAAAGTCTCTTCATTGATGGCGCAAGGAGAGCCGCAACTAGAACTTAGCCATGTGCCAAATCATCTTGCTAAGAAGCTTAGTCATACCAGTATGATTGAAGACGTTAGCGTGCCGAAAACCAAAGATATGCGTTCGACTGTCGAAGATAAGCTGGTAAAAACTTATCAAGCGAACCAAGGTAATATCAGCAAAACCTCACGCATGTTGGGATTAAGCCGCAATACCATTTATCGCAAGCTTAAAAGCCTTGGGATGCTCAAGTGATAGATGTTCAGAGATAAAAAAAGAGCACCGCTTCGGGTGCTCTTCTTATTTTGAAACCTAGCCTTACAGTCCGCCTTCTTGCTGCGCCTGTTTTACTAAAGCCTGACGTTGAGTTTCCGTTTCAGATATCACTTTCTGTTCCTTGTGCGTTTCCTGATCCATATCAGTCGGAATGAAAACAAAGTACTTGTTAAGAGTCATCGTAAGAACCTCAATTATTAGTGTTAAATCACCTTCTTGGTAAATGTAAACAACACCAGCAAAAACAACTTATGCCGGATCCTTGTTGTAGGTTTCAAAAAATAGAGGATGTTTGACCATCAAACATCCTCCATATGCAACCTAATTATAGGATGAGTTCAAGGGCTTACCTAGTACTGTTTTTCACCTTTTACGCAATCTTAGTTTCGCCTTCCGATTGAGCACATCATACTCTTACAAGCTAACCCCATGTCACAAAAGGAAAAATTGTTTTAAATTTTATTGGAACAGAGGATGAGAGACACCGATACTTAAAGCTCAATAACCTCAGGTACTGAGCTCGTGAAAAATACTATTGATTTGAATTTGTATCGCTTTCTTTATCTACTCAGCCAGCAAAAATCGCAGGCGAAAGTGTGTCATACCCTCGACATTAGCAAAGCGACATTCACACGACAATTGGCTGAATGTCGTCAAAGATTTGATAACGAACTCTTCAATGCAGAAAAAGGCATTTATACCCCAACCCTGCTTTGCCAACAGCTGTGTGAAGTCATCAGCGAACCATTAGAACGCCTAGAGCAAATCCCCCAGCTGGCGCAAAGCTTCAATGCAAATCAGCAAGCCAATGAGTACATATTCAGCATCATTAATCCGTTATCTGGCATGTTGACGACCCCCTTAGTCTCCGCCCTTACAACGGAAGATCAAAAGCCGAAGATTTCATTTATTGATTGGTCGATAGAAAGTATCGAAAACCCAAAACGAGGGGCCGTCGTCATTGGAATTGGCGGTTTTCCAAATGAGCTCAATGAGAGAATGGTTGAGCGCAAAGTTGCTTCTGTTCCCATCTTTGCGTACGTGAATGATCAACACCCACTTAGCCAACATAACGAGCTAGAGCTAAGTGACATTGAAAACCTCGAGACGGTGCGCGTGTCTATGGGCTCTCTTGATGTCAGTGCGTACTATGAACGAATGCGAAAACTCACTGGGGTAAATTTGGAACAGAAACTAACGGTCTCTTCTATGGCGGCAGCGCTTGATTGCGTAAAAGTCAGCCCGTATGTATTTGTCGGGATGCACATTAACGATGATGCCCTACCAGAGGACGTTCTCCGATTGCCGTTAAGGCTGAATGCTAAACCAATGATGTTTGATGTGGGCGTTCAATATCACCGAGCATTCTACCAGCACCCGATCATTGCTCAGGTAGAAGCCTTTATTAAACAAGCACTGCAAGAAACAAATTAGAACGACTATCACTTGTCGTCGCAAATAAACAATCCCTCAAACAAGACCAGACAAAGCCGCAACAGAGCCATAAGAACAAGCCAAAAACAAGCAACCGGTCTATCAATTGACCGGTTGCCTCTTCAATTATCTTACTTCACTTCCGTGATATCACTAGGCTTCCACGAGCCGTCATACCAAGGTTCTAATGGACCGTAGACACGCAAGATAGTGAACCAACCTTTGTTCGGCACAGTCTCAATCCAGTTTGCTTCTTTGCCTTTTGGTGCTTTCGGACCAAAATACAAATCAATCGAGCCATCTGCATTTGTCATCATGTCGTCGCGTTTGTCGTTCTTACTCGGGAAAGGTTGACTGGTCTGTAATTCCGAACGCGTTTGTGTATCGTAAGCCACAACTGACCAGAAGTTCTTCGCAGGAACATTCGCAGGAATGGTCAGCTTGTAGTTTTTGCTGCCATCAAAGAACTCTCCCTGAGCAGATTTATCAACGATTGCGTACTTAGAACCTTTACCAACCATTTTGAGCGCCATTGCCGGCGTATTAACCGTCGCCATATAGAAGAAATAAGTGCGCGCATCTAGGTTGCGACCACCGTTGCCTTCTTCAATCAGCCATTGGTAATCATTACCAATGAACGCTGTCTTCCAATTACGATCATCCCAAATGTAAGCGTTCTGGGTACGAGGATTAAACATCAACGCTCGTGCGGTTGCATTACCTATTGCTGCACCATCTTCCAATATGCTCTGCATTCGTGCATCTGGGGCAAACGGCTTACCTTTTTGTATGCCGATGGTCGCTATCAGTCCACGCATTTCTGGGTCGATAAACTCAATCGGTTCTTTGTCGATCACCGTTTTGATTTCATCGTAAAAGTGCTCATCATTTGCATGAATGGTATTAAACGATTTACCACTACCAGAGATGAATTCCATCTTCGGCGGCTCACCTTTCTTAGATAATGGATAAATCTTTAAACCACTATGGTATGAATTCACCGCCGCGTCTGTTTTACCGTCTTTCAAAAAACCACGAGCAATAAACCAGTTCACGTAACTTGTTGATTGAGAAACGTGATACCCCTCTGGCACTGGACCTTCATAGTTCGGAGGCAAAATAAGGTATTTGCCACCCTCACCTTTATCTGGTCCTACAACGCCCATGTCCGTCACAAAACGAAAGAATGCATCATTGACGGTCGTTGGTCCCATACCCGGTGGGATTTCGACCACCGTTGGACCATCACGCTCGAGATCGAGAAATGCGGACGCGTATACCGTATCTGTATTTCCGGTTAAGAACAGCGGATTCGAATCCATCAGATCATCAAACAGCATCACCTGATTGGATGTGGTTAACCCCATTTTCTCATGCCCGACTCTTAACGCTTCCAGGGATGCCATAGGAATCGCGTTCATAAACACTTCTGTTGCTCGCATGGTATCGAGGTTGTTGTATAGCGTATCCATCGTCTTCTGGCTTGGTACGCCATCCTTGAAATTCAAAGTACCAATGCTGGTTTCAACCTTATCAGGTGTCATGATACTGGTAGGAATATCTGTATTGTACGCATTCGTGCTTGCCAGAACAGATGATGAAACCAGTAGGCTAGTGATAACAACGACACGTTTAAGTTGAGTCTTGAACATAAGAGTTTCCTGCTTTGTCAATGGGGATGCATTAACTGTAGCCAAAGATGGGAATCAATTTTGACGTTCAGCAGAATCAAAAATGTTGGCATAGACAATGAGCAATGAAACTCATATAAAATCACAAATAAAAAACTGTCTACCAGGTCAATATTTAATCTTTTTTGAGAAATATTTAGCCTGTTTTTTGGGTAAATTCCCCCTAGAAGAGAGACAATACGAATGCGGAGTGAAAGCACTCTGGTTCTACCCACTAAGCTTTGGGAGGCGTTATGAAAAGTAACAAACTTGGTCATGTAATGTCATTCAGCAGAATGTTTTCCTTCATTGCCTTTCTGACTGCCACATTCGCTTGGGTATTAAGTATGTATGCCCTCTTCACGGTTTCCGTCGTGGCACTCTTCGTCAGCGGACTGCTCTACTTGAATGACAAATTCGGTCATCACCCAAAAGGCAGTACAAAAGAAAAGAGCGCTTAGGCGCTCTTTGAGTTTCAAGCTCTTACATAGCACTAATATCACTCTGTCCGTTCGTTTCAGCCTATTGTCTTTATTTATTCCCAAGTGACTTCAAGATCCAGAATTCAGGGCGAGGTTACTTGGGATAGGGACGATTTTCTGCCCATATTTGCATTTGGTGATATCACCTCACTTACCCCGTCAGTTTATGAACGACGTAAAAAAGCCACTGTCTTTAACTCAAAACAGTGGCTTTCATGCTTGCCTTAGCCAATTCCATTTGGCTACAACCAATGATTAGTTAGCTGGACGCCAAACGCCCCACTTATCTTTTTGGTAAGCCGCTTGTGGGTTATCACCACCTTTAATCCACCATTGTGCTTTCCAATTTTGGTCAGCATACGCGACAACTTCACCACCTAGGTAAGTTTTTGCTGAATCCCATGCGTCATCGCTTGGGTCTGGTGTTGGATCAGGATCTGGCGTTGGCTCAGGGTCTACACCACCATCGTCGACAATCACTTCAAACGTAAATGTCTCTGCACGTTCGCTGTTTACTGCGTTCGCAACAAACGACAAGGTCTCATTCTGCGTAATCGCACGAGTATCAACGACAATCGACGCAGTGCCGTTATTTTGAATACTCACAGAAGAGCCTTGAGTTTGAGTTAAGTTCGCAGCTTCGCTGGTAGAAATCACCACTTTGTCCCCAGCGCTAACTACTTTGTCGCTCTTCACTAACTCGTAGATGTCACCTGCCAATGGTTCAACATTACCGTCATCACCATCAATCACTGAAATCACACCCGACGCTCGACCATCTTTCGAGTTAAAGAAGTTGCGTGATGGATCGTTTTGGAAGTACATGTAATGAGACATTTCTTCATGCCAATCACCAATGAACACCGCTCCATCTTTGAACTCTTCGTGCCAACCATTGATCTCTGACGCCAATAGACGTTGCCAGTCGTTGATGTTCGATGAATTCACTTCAATATCGAAGCTACGTGCAACATCTCCGTATTTATTGATGATGTCATACTTAACCGTATCACCAAGGTCTGGACCAACAAAATTAACTGGGATGTATAGCTCACCTTTCACGAGATCTGGTTGAGGTGTTGGCTCTGGTGGAGGCGTTTCGCCGCCCACAATAGTGATGTCAGAACAGTTGTAGAAGCCTTCACCCGCCGCATCGTTACGCTGCCAGCGCACAAAAAGAATCGCGTCGCCTGAACGATCAGAAGGGATGGTCACATTCATGCGGTATTTACCACCTTCAACTGGGACATTACCTTCGGTTTGAATCAAATCAAGATCGCTCCACGCCAACGCTTTGCTTAGGTCTGCATTTGGTTTGGTTAGGTAAAACTCCCAAAAAGACGGGTTATGTGGTGCCGTCGCATTAAATACAAATTCGAATGTACCCGTATTTAGCTCTGTGCGAGTCCACGCGGTGTGTGGTGCGCCCATGCCCTTTTTCTGAGGGTCATTTGCGTAACACAACGTACCATCTGGAATCGCCGCTTTCACTGCTGCCATATTGTTGTAATCAGTAATGTTCTTCGCGTATTCGTTGCGCTGAACAAACGGATAGGTACCAGAAATTTCTTTTGCTTGAGCACAGGCTGCATTTGGTGGGTTACCAGACCAAATTCCGCCTTGCTCGTAACACGTGTTTTGACGTGCACTAGGAAACTCTGACCAGCCATGAGCATTGGCTGCTGTTGGCAAGCCAGATAGCATTGCCATACCTACTGCTGCTTTAAGAATGTTTTTATTTGCTTTCACTTTTTCACTCTCTACCATTTTATTATGCAAGTCAGCCACAGCGGATACTTTATAACCACTGTCACCTATTGCGTGTTTATAGTTTTAATCTGGAAACAGTTAAAAAGAATATACGTAAATTTTATCAATGAAAGTTTTGAGGTTATTGATAGGAATTAACATCACAATTTTAAATACCCTGACATTAACTAACTGAATTATCACCAAAGCAATATAACCCTATTTTTCATCAACTTATAAAGCTATAAAACTTCAAAACATATTTATAATTAGAGTAATTACGTTATTAAACAAACTTATAATAAACATTAAATGCACTTAACGAATCTGTGATTCACTGTCCACTTTTAAAACTTGAACAAAATACATTAAACATCAATAAGACAAACACTAATATAAACACTAGATATATATCACTCCTTTTATTTCACCCAGCGAATAAGACATTAAAAAGCCCGCTAATTTGCGGGCTTTTTTGTTCTCTATTGACTTAAACTCAAAGCACTTTTTGACTCACATAAGAAAAGCCTGTCGCTTCATACTGCGCCTTCTGTACCATGCCGAGCACATCTTTTGGTTGGTATAGGTGACTGTCATACACAACAACCACACTTTCATCACCTCTTTCCAAGAAATTCTGCTCACCATATTCGGTGTAGCGCGTTGCACCCACTGCGACCACTAGCTGGCTTGGGAGATTTGCTTGTTTGAGTAATGCGTGAATGTTTTCCATCGGACCACGATCCACTTGATGATTCATCTGATCACGTATCCAATCCAGCAGATCCGCATAGAAATAGGAGTATTCGTTTACCGCGCAATCTTCCCCGTAGGCGAATACCTGCTCTCCTCGCTTATGAAAGCTCGCGATTCTAAATCTGCCGATATCGCTATCAGGAGTGAGTCGTTCTAGTTCAATAAGCTGGGATGCCAAGCCTTTTGACGCTGCACCCCAATTTTTCTTCTCACTGATTTTATTCGCATCAGGGCGTCGAACCGAACAATCATTAAATGCGCCAAAATGCGTCGGCGTGAGCTGTAAGACCTGACCACCTTCATAAGTAACATCACAGATCAGAGCGAGCTCTGGTTCAATTTGTAAGTTCAAAATATCATTTGGCAACTTGGTCGTATCGGCACTTATTGGATATGTCGACAAATACGGATGTTCGATAAAAGGCACATAAATGGGGAACAATGCTTGGGGCTTATTAGCGTTCACATCTCCGTAGAGAGCAAAGTCATCAGCCTCACCAGCTTGTTGCAGGTGACCTGCAAAGTTTCCCGCGATACCTAAGATCATCGCATCTTCAAAATTGTGCATACGTTTACTTGTTCCTAATTATTCGTCGTTATTCGCGATGATATGTCTCGTTAAATCATCAATTTCTGCCAGCAACCAAGTCAGCGCGAGCAAATCAGCGCTGCCGCCCGGACTAAGGTTTTTTTCAATAAGCTGGCGGTCAAAATCCAGTAGCTGCTCTTCAAGGTTTGGATTATGCCAACCACCACTCTCAATAAGCTTCGATGCTATGTTCTGCACATAACGCAAACCATGCATCCCACCACGAGATACCACGTTGGTATCTTGATTGTGCACCATTAGCGTGAGCAACACTTGCCATAATGCTTGTTCTGCGGACGCGCCTTCATACAGCGCTTGTTGGTATGCAGGCAAACTGTAAGTCATGACCGTTTGATAGCCAGACGCCGCCTCACCTCTTGCTCCAGTTAAACCAAATTCTCGATACAGCCGCTCACCATGAGTTTCCTTTTTAGAGTCGGTATTTTTCAGCTCTTGAAATACCATTAACGCACAGCTGCGCTTGATAACTTGGCTAATGTGCAAAGAATCGACCGCAATGCCTTTGCCTTTTAACCAGCCGATCGCGCCACATACCAGTCCAAGTCCAAAGATCATCCCTTTGTGCGTATTCACACCACCAGTCGCGGCAAACATTGCGCGTTCAGCTTGAATTCCAACCGGACGCAACACATCCAGTAATGTCTCTGCCGAGTGCGTTGAATGCGCAAGACCAGCGTTAAGAAAGCCATTGAGAAAAGGACGAATTGCACTCGCGCTGGCTTCAAACAGCGGCACATTCATATCTGAGTGAGCACCGTTGCTAATAAGGTCAACAAGCCCCGGTTTTGGGGACAAGTGCACTTCCACCAACATCGCGTGATACGCTAACTCAGAAACCAAAGAGAACAGATTCACCTTTACAGCAGAGCGATGCGTAACGCTTGGAACACGCTCGATATTTTGGTCGAGCAACAGTTTAAGAGCAACATTCGTCATAACACACCATCGACTCTATGTGAGAAACCAAGGTTTGAAGATCATGTTTACGCGAGCGCGCGCAAATCACGGCATCTTGTTCGCAAATAAGGCATTTTCTTCGCGTCATCCCTTGCCCTTTTCTTGAGATGATCTTTCCATCGACATCAATCACATCTAAATCCATTAACCGACCGAGACGATGGTTATTCTCTATCTCAATCATGGCTCGTTTGAGCGCCATGGCATTCGGTGCTTGGACCGCAAAAATTGCCTCTGGACCTGTGACTTGTCGCAGCAATTGTCGTCCTGCCATTGACCAGCCTTTTTCGAGACAAGTGGCTTGAATCGCTTGCACACCCTGTTCGAAGATTCGCTCCGTGCACTCCGTCATTTTCTGCGGACCTGGCATATTGACGGTAAACGACAGCAAAGGAAGGGAGTGGCGTTTTAACCACTCACCTTGTCGTTTCACACGAGCTTCTTTGTTGCTCAAGACATCATCGAGACCAACTTTCAGCCCATAACGAATGCTCATTCAGATTTAACCTTTCTGATGACATCAATCACAGAACCATCGCGATAACGTACATAACCCACCACTTGATCGTCATATTCAATTGGTTCCGCTTTGCCCGTTAATGATTGCGCTCTCGCAACCAAGGCTTCCATATCAAGCACAGGCAGTCCTGCGTTCAACAAACGCTCTTTTACTTCTGGGCGTCGAGGATTCACAGCAATACCATGGTCAGTCACCAACACATCTATCGATTGACCCGGCGTTACCACGTTTAGCACTTGCTCTACGACAGTTGGAATACGACCACGCACGAGCGGAGCCACAATCACGGCAAGGTTTGCGCCTGCCGCTGCGTCGCAGTGACCACCAGACGCGCCACGAATCACGCCATCAGAACCCGTGATAACGTTGACATTGAAGTTCACATCAATTTCAAGCGCGCTGAGAATGACCACGTCTAGACGATCAACCACTGCGCCTTTGGAAGATGGGTTAGCGTATTCATTTGCTGAGATTTCAATATGGTTTGGGTTTCGAGCAAGTGAGTCCGCTGCACCAGAGTCAAAACACTGCACGTCGATTAGATTTCGGATCAGCCCTTTCTCGTGCATAGAGACCATGGTTGAGGTAATGCCACCCAGCCCAAACTCAGCGGTAATGCCTCGTTTTTCCATACTATTTTCTAGAAAACGTGTGACGGCAAGCGACGCACCACCAGACCCAGTTTGTAAGCTAAAGTCTTGCTTAAAGTAACCAGAATTAATAATCACATCGGCAGCACGTTTTGCAATAAGCAGTTCACGTGGGTTACTGGTAAGACGCGTTTCACCGCCACCAATTTTGCTCGCATCACCAACTTCTTCGACTTCGACTACGGCATCCACCAAATCTTGTGTGATTGATGTTGGGTGATTTGGATAACCGACGATAGATTCAGTAAGCATGACCACTTTACGCGCGTGTTGAGCATCGATTTTGGCGTAACCCAAAGAGCCGCAGCGAGATTTGCCGTTCATGCCATTTGCATTGCCAAACTCATCGCAACAAGGCACACCGATGAACGCCACATCGATGTTTAGCTCGCCTGATTTAATCAAGTGCACACGTCCTCCATGGGAGTGAATATGCACAGGTTCTTTGAGCAAACCATGAGAAATGGCTTCACCAAGCTCACCGCGAATACCTGATGTGTAAATCTTACTCACTACGCCGTTTTTGATGTGCTCAACAACCGGCGAATGAATACCCGTTAAAGAGCTTGAAGCCAGTGTCAGATTCTTATATCCCATCTGAGCGATAGTATCTAACACCAAGTTAACCACCTTATCGCCACCTCGAAACGCGTGATGGAAAGAGATCGTCATACCGTCTTTAAGCCCAGAATCTAAAATGGCGGAACGCAGATCTGACTTTAGCTTTCTCGACTTTTTAGAGTTTGAGTCTTTGAGATGAGGCGTTAACGCATTTGCCTCTGAAAACAGTGACAACGTCTCTGGCAGCAATGCTGGTTTGATGGATTCCATTTGTTTCATGTTCGTGCCCTACTCTTTAATTCCAGATTGCGCTTTTTGTAACGTCCAACGAGCTCGCTCGATAATTGGTCCATCGACCATTTTTCCGTTAAGTGAAACCACACCAAGCCCTTGCTCTTGCGCTTCTTCTGCTGCCTCGATAACTTGAATCGCGTAATCCACCTCTTTTTGAGTCGGTGCAAATACGTTGTGAAGTAGCTCGATTTGCCTTGGGTTAATCAGCGATTTTCCGTCGAAACCTAACGATTTAATGTGTTCCGCTTCGTTGAGGAACCCTTGCTCGTTATTAGCGTCGGAATAAACGGTATCGAACGCCATAATGCCCGCAGCACGCGCAGCTTGCAGAATAGAACAACGGGCGAACAGCAACTCTGTCCCTTCTGGGCTACGTTGTGTTTTTAAGTCCCTGACATAATCTTCAGCACCCAGTGCAATCCCAATTAAACGCGTAGACGATTGAGCAATTTCGATGGCGTTATTCACACCTTGCGCACTTTCGATTGCCGCCATCATTTTGGTGCTGCCAACTTCTCTGCCACATACACGTTCGATGTCTTCAATGCAGCGCTCCATTTCTTGCACGTCTTCTGCACTGTCTGTTTTTGGTAGACGAACCACATTGACGCCCGCACGCACAACGGCATGCAGATCTTTTAAACCAAACTCAGACTCTAGTGGGTTCACACGGACTACTGTTTCAATCTCTTGATACAGAGGATGTTGTAGCGCGTTAAACACCAACATGCGGGCGGTGTCTTTTTCTCTCAGCGCCACAGAGTCTTCCAAATCAAACATGATTGCATCAGGCTGATAAATGAAGGTATTACTTAACATGGCGGCGTTTGCCCCTGGAACAAACAACATGCTACGGCGTAACTTACTCATGATAATTTGCTCCATTGAATGTCACTGCTGTCTGCCGCGCGCATGACTGCAGCCTGAACGCGAGCCTTAATCACACAATCTAGTGCGCCTTTGTCTTCCACTTCTAACGTTGCGGAAGTCACGCCCATCGAATTGAGCACACCATGAATCAACGCTTCGATGGCTTTGCCAAACTGCTTTTTCACTGTGCTATCAAGAGAAATGTCGATATCACCTTCTGGATTGGGTGAGATACGAACTTGCAAGTCACTGGATTCCAGCGTCCCTGCAAAAGCGGGTTTTATTATTTTCATTGAAAGACCTTTAACACCTTGGTTAAAAATTAATTGGGCTGTTAAGCAGCCACTGTTTCTTGGGTAAGACACGGTAAAGCGTCCGTGTGCCTATGTAGGTAGTCGATAGAGGTTGAGGGTAAAAAGTGAACCAGTTGATCCAATTGCCCTTTCTGCAAGAGTTTTCGCACCGTTGAAGCTGAAATCGTGGTGCCAGACGCACACTTACGCTCTATTTCAATAACGCTGATTGGTGCGCCGTTGAGATCCTTGGTGGTTAATCTGTGTTTCATTTGTTGGTTGTAATAATGAGTCACAACACAGTCTGGCTCTGTCCCAACAAATCGGTGTGTAATGCCTAATGCTGGCGCAATATGCTGACGATATAAATTTAGATCAATAGCGGTATGACAATAATCAATCAATCGCTTCTCTTTAATAAAGTAAGTAGGAAACGTTGCTTTAGATATTATATATTTTGAACCATGATGAATCGTAAGATTAGGAATATGTTTAGTGCCACTTTCAATCATGTTCAAACGATCGTGATAAGAAAAACCTTTACCCTCTTCGCTGACGACAAATAAATGTAGCCAATCGCATTGTGACGCCGCCGTTTCAATTAAGTATTGATGCCCTAAAGTAAACGGGTTTGCATTCATCACAATGCTGCCTATTTTATCACCGTCTTTCTTTTTCTTTCTTAATGAACGTACAAAGTTTCTTAAATTGGTCTGACTATTTTCCATCAAGACTAATTTATCGTCTGCAAAAGAAATGGGGAAAAAGCCAGATTCACGAAACCTTTGCATATTCTGAGGCTTGGTAAACAAAAACAGATCAAAGCGCCCCATTTCATAAGCCATCGTGGTCAACTCAGTCATTAATCGCAGAGAAAATCCAGTACCTTGTAAGGCAGGATCAATCGCAATAGATTTTAGTGTTGAGCCAGCAAGACCGCCGCAAGCAATGATTTGACCTTGAGACTTCGCCACCACAAATCGCTCTACATCAGCGTCAACATCCAAATCATAACAAGTTAGAAACTCGGTAATAGCACCAAACTTCTCGTATTGATTTCGGTTCACTCGGCTAAATGCGTAGGTGTCAAACATGATCATCATCCTCTTTCGTGTTGCCGCCATCATGCGTCACTTGAATTTGAAAAATGATGATCCGTATCGACTATTTTCTTCTACTAAACGTCATTTATGAATTTAATGAATTTAATTACTTAACCATCTGTAAATTAAGTGATTGGATAATTAAAAACTTTAAATTCATAAGTGTGTATATATTCCACAAAGTAAAATGATCACACTCACAGTTAGGTTTTTCATTCAAATTTAAATTACGCCATGTTAAATCAACACGGAATAATAATGATGAACGAAAAGACCCTTTCAATAACTGAAACAAGAAGCCCGGGATTAGACTTATTATCTCAAGTCCGAATCTTTGGCTTACCATTACCGCTATATGCATTTATGTTCGCGGTCATGTTAATTGCACATATGACAGACACCATCCCTGATAATATTGTCGGCGGTTTTGGTTTTATGTTTGTTGTTGGTGCGCTATTTGGCGAACTGGGTAAACGCCTGCCTATTTTTAACAAATACATTGGCGGTGCGCCTGTCATGATCTTCCTTGTCGCAGCTTGGTTTGTTCATGCAGGTTTACTAACCCAAAACGAAATTGACACTGTTACTGCAGTCATGAAGAAGACCGATTTCCTCGACTTGTTCATTGCCGTTCTGATCACTGGCTCGATTTTAGCGGTTAACCGTAAGCTACTGCTTAAATCATTAGTTGGTTACATTCCGACCATTCTTGCAGCCGTTGCAGGTGCTTCAATTCTCGGCATTCTTGGCGGAATGATGTTTGGCATTTCTATCGACAAAATCATGATGCTTTACGTACTGCCTATCATGGGTGGTGGTAACGGTGCAGGTGCGATTCCACTTTCTGAAATCTATGAGTCAGTCACGGGTGGCTCTAAAGAACAGTACTACTCGGTTGCAATTGCAATTTTAACCATCGCTAACATCGTAGCGATTGTCGCAGCAGCCGTTCTAAACAGCATCGGTGAAAAAGTACCGTCTTTGACTGGTAATGGCGAGCTATTGCGTAAGTCTAATTTCGATGTTGAAGAGAGCGAAGCTCCAAAAATCACTCCACGTGAAATCGCGATTGGCTTGATGATGGCGGCATGTATTTACACCTTCTCATCCGCCCTTTCTAAAGAAATACTGCCAGGTTTTGGTGACGTAAAAATCCACACTTTCGCTTACATGGTCATCATCGTTGCGATTGTTAACGCCTGTGGTATCTGCTCTGAAGAAGTGAAAGAAGGCGCAAAACGCTTGTCTTCATTCTTCTCAAAACAATTGCTTTGGGTGCTCATGGTGGGCGTTGGTATCGCTTATACCGACCTTGGCGAAATCATGAATGCACTAACCTTCACGAACTTAATCATCGCAACACTGATCGTTGCTGGCGCAATAATTGGTGCCTCTGTCGGTGGTTGGTTAATGGGCTTTTACCCAATCGAGTCTTCAATCACTGCCGGTCTATGTATGGCAAACCGTGGTGGCTCTGGTGACCTTGAAGTTCTTGCTGCGTCAAACCGCATGAGCTTGCTGTCTTACGCGCAAATCTCATCTCGTCTTGGTGGCGGTATTGTACTAGTCATCGCAAGTGTCGTGTTTGGCATGTTGGGCGGTTAATCCCCTTCTTATTTTGTCAAAGAGCAAAGTCTTCCTTTGCTCTTTGTTTTGTCCAATGGGAGATATTAATGGAAGTTAATTTATTTGCCGAAGGCTTAAACCTCATGACACTGGGTATGGGTTTTGTCTTCACTTTTCTTGTTTTCTTGGTCTTTGCTGTCAAAGCCATGTCTCGCTTTTTGGGGCGCTTTCATGTCGAACCAACTCCCCCTCCGCAAAAGAAAGTGGGTGCTGCCAAACCATCAAACGATGATAACCAACTCGTCGCTGTGATTGCTGCCGCTATTCATCATCAAAAAATCAAACAAAGCTCGCTATAAGAGGAATTCGAATGTCTGAGTCTACTAAACGCATTGGCATCACTGACGTTGTATTACGTGATGCCCACCAGTCATTATTTGCCACCCGTTTACGCATCGACGATATGCTGCCAATCGCCCAACAGTTGGATGACATCGGCTATTGGTCACTTGAGTGTTGGGGTGGCGCTACGTTTGATAGTTGCATTCGTTTTCTAGGGGAAGATCCTTGGGAAAGACTGCGAGAACTCAAAAAAGCGATGCCAAAAACTCCGTTGCAAATGCTGCTTCGAGGTCAAAATCTATTGGGTTATCGCCATTACGCTGACGACGTCGTTGATAAGTTCATTGAGCGCTCTGTGGTAAACGGCATGGATGTATTCCGTGTATTTGATGCGATGAACGACCCACGGAACATGCAACAAGCGATTGCTGCGGTGAAAAAACAAGGCGCACACGCTCAAGGTACACTCTGCTACACCACTAGCCCAGTTCATAACCTACAAACCTGGGTCGACATCGCGCAACAATTGAGTGAACTGGGCGTTGATTCGATCGCAATCAAAGACATGGCGGGCATCCTGACACCAACCTTAGCCAGTGAGCTGGTTTCAACATTAAAACAGCAAGTGGATGTTGACCTTCATCTGCATTGCCACTCGACCGCTGGCATGGCTGATATGACGTTAATGAAAGCCATTGAAGCTGGTGTTGATCGTGTGGACACTGCGATTTCTTCCATGAGCGGCACTTACGGTCACCCAGCAACAGAATCTCTGGTTGCATCGCTTCAAAACACAGAATACGACACAGGTTTGGATATTTCAGCGCTGGAAGCTGTCGCTGCATACTTTAGAGAAGTACGTAAAAAATACGCCGCTTTTGAAGGTCAGTTAAAAGGCTCAGACTCTCGCATTATCGTGGCGCAAGTCCCTGGTGGAATGTTGACCAACATGGAAAGTCAGTTGAAACAGCAAAACGCCGCAGACAAGCTTGATGCCGTGTTAGAAGAGATCCCGAAAGTCAGAAAAGAGCTGGGATATCTGCCGCTTGTCACGCCAACGTCGCAAATCGTCGGCACACAGTCTGTCATCAATGTCCTTATGGGTGAGCGCTACAAGACCATTACCAAAGAAACCGCGGGGGTCTTGAGAGGCGAGTACGGCAAAACGCCTGCCTCTGTCGACACGGAACTGCAACAGCGTGTGTTGGAAGGTTCAGAACCAATTACTTGCCGCCCTGCCGATAAGTTGGAGCCAGAACTGGAGCACCTGACCACAGAAGTGACCACTCAAGCAAAAGCGCAAAACATTCCGCTCTCCGGCAGCGCCATTGATGATGTACTTACTATCGCGCTTTTCCCACAAGTGGGTTGGAAGTTCCTAGAAAACCGCAACAACCCAGACGCCTTTGAACCCGCACCTTGCAATGAAGCAGCAAGAGCAACAGCACAAACAAAAAATAACACCAAACCAGAGAAACAAACCATGAATGCTACCTCAGAAAGCGGTGTTTACACCATTACCGTCAACAACCAAAGTTATGTCGTTCAGGTTGACGCAGGTGGCGATATTCAAGCCGTGTCAGAGCCGCAATCCGCGCCATCAAAACCAGTGACAACCGCTCAAGATGCCGAGCCAATGAACGCCCCACTTGCGGGTAACATTTGGAAGATCCACACCAAGCCTGGTGATGAAGTTGAAGAAGGCGATGTGCTGCTGATTCTTGAAGCGATGAAGATGGAAACAGAAGTTCGCGCACCACGTTCCGGAAAAGTCGCCAGCATTGATGTGTCTGAGGGCGATGCAGTAGATGTAGGCGAACCTTTACTTCAACTGGCATAACGAGGCATTAGTCACATGGAAAATGTCTTAGCGTTAGTGAATGACTTTGGTTTGTTCCACCTCGAATGGGGACAAGCCATCATGCTTATTGTTGGCTTGATTCTGCTTTATCTCGCCATTGTTAAACAGTTCGAGCCTTTGTTGTTGGTGCCAATCGGTTTTGGTGGGATTCTTGCTAACCTACCTGATGCAGGCTTAGCCTTGTCTGCGGTAGAAAACGCGCTCCATGCTGCGAAACCTGAGGTAATATCAGCGTTTGGCTCTGTGTTGAACATTACGACGGACTCCGCAGCCGAAGTAAAAACGGCACTTGCAACGGCGACACCAACTCAACTTGCCAATATCCACTTACTCGCAGAAGAGTATCAATACTCAGATGGCATGCTGTACCTATTTTACAGCATTGCAATTGCATCTGGCGCTGGTCCTTTGGTGATATTCATGGGCGTAGGCGCAATGACGGACTTTGGTCCATTGTTAGCCAACCCTAAAACCTTGCTTCTTGGTGCGGCAGCTCAGTTTGGTATCTTCGCAACTGTGCTCGGCGCTCTGGGTTTGAGCTCTATGGGTTTGATGGATTTCAGTGTCGCGCAAGCCGCTGCTGTGGGCATCATTGGTGGCGCAGATGGTCCAACGGCGATTTACGTATCTAGCTTGCTCGCACCAGAGTTACTGGGTGCTATCGCTGTAGCAGCTTACTCTTATATGGCACTTGTACCTTTGATTCAGCCGCCAATCATGCGTGCGCTGACCACAGAATCAGAACGCCAAATCACGATGCAGCAATTGCGTAAAGTAAGCAAGTTAGAAAAGATTTGCTTCCCTTTGCTCCTGTTGATTCTGATTGCCATGTTGCTTCCTTCGGCGACACCGCTACTAGGTATGTTCTGCTTTGGTAACTTAATGCGAGAATGTGGCGTAGTTGAACGTTTATCGGATACTGCTCAAAACGCGTTGATCAACGTCGTCACCATCTTTTTGGGTCTTTCTGTGGGTTCCAAGTTGGTTGCCGATAAATTCTTACAACCGCAAACCATCGGTATTCTCGCACTTGGGATCGTCGCGTTTTGTATTGGCACAATGGCAGGTGTATTGATGGCAAAACTGATGAACCGTTTCGCGAATGAAAAAGTGAATCCACTGATTGGCTCTGCGGGTGTCTCTGCGGTTCCGATGGCAGCAAGGGTGTCAAACAAAGTGGGTCTAGAAGCGAATGCGCAGAATTTCTTACTGATGCACGCGATGGGACCAAACGTAGCCGGCGTTATTGGCTCGGCGGTTGCAGCAGGCGTGATGATCAAATATGTGATCGGTTAGACAGTTACACAAGGAACGAGGCTCGATTGACTATCTTCAATAGATCTCGATCAGGTCTCTTCCTTGTTTCATTTGATAATTTACCCTTCAATCAATAAGAAGCTTACCATTCATGCCAGACCAAACATTTCACGACTACCTCTGTCGTAACCTCTCTTTTAGACAGCGTGTATGGGCGCTGCTTTTTGTGGTTGTTTCGTTTCAATTACTCCTTATCGGTGGCTATTTCCACCACATCCTTTCTGATACGTTAAACCACCAGGTCAGTGCGCGCGCAGTCATACAAGCTCGTGAAATTGCCAGCGACCCTCAACTGATCGAAGCGGTCTCTTTACGAGATACAGCGCGGGTACAAAAACAAATTAAGCGCCTACAAGGGATTTCCGATGCCAACTTCATCGTCGTCGGCGATAGTAAGGGCATTCGCTTAGCGCATCCAGACATCAGAAAAGTTGGCTACCCGATGCAAGGTGGAGACAACATACGCGCCCTTCAACAAGGATTGCACTACTACTCAATACGAGAAGGTAGCTTAGGTTTTGCGATACGTGGGAAATCCCCCATTATTTCCTCAACTGGCGAGATCATTGGTGTTGTTTCAGTAGGCTACTTACTGGATACCGTTAGTAATTTACTGCTCCTCTACTCCACACCGTTTTTCTTTGCCTTATTGATCATTCTAGTTTGCTCATCTTTGGGCGCTTGGTTCTTCTCCCGTCATATAAAAAGCCAGATGTATGGCATGGAACCAGAAGAGATCGCCCTCTCCCTCCGCGTGCAAAACTCGGTGTTTGAAGCGGTTTACGAGGGCATTATTGCAGTCGACAAACAAGGTCGTATCTTGTCGGCAAACCAGAGGGGACTTAAGATTCTGGGAATTGCGCGTAATCTTTCCCACCTCCAAGGTCGAATGGTGAACGAATACGTCACCCCTGCTGACTTTTTCTTGGGAGCAAAGATGGGAGAAGACTCGGAGGAGTCACAGAGACAGCATCAAGTGATTACCTGTAATGGCGAAACCTTGGTCGCGACTCGTGTAAAGATTTGGGAAGAAAATCAACACTCTGGCTGGGTCATCAGCTTCAGACCGCGCAATGATTTAAGCACGCTCACATCGCAACTTAACCAAGTTCAGCAGCAAACCGACAATTTACGAGTATTGAGCCACGAATACGCAAATAAGCTTTCTACAGTGAGTGGGCTGATTCAAATTGGCGCGTACGAAGAGGCGCTCAGTGCTATAAGGCAAGAAACAGAAACACATCAAAAGCTGATTGATTTCATTTCTCGTACGTTCAACTCCAAAGTGATTGCGGGTCTGTTATTAGGCAAATACAGCCGAGCAAAAGAACTTGGTCTCGCTCTCCATTTTGATCCGTACTGCCACCTGAGCGGTACACCAACCAAACTTACTGATGATGAGTTAGCCGCCATCATAGGTAACCTACTCGACAATGCTTATGAAGCAACGTTGAAAAACCCTGACAGCAACAAATGCATCTCGATACTAATTTCTGACGCCAACGAAACGGAATTGGTGGTCGAGGTTGCTGACAATGGCACTGGAATACCCGATGAAATCGCAGAATCCCTATTTGATAAAGGGATCACCAGCAAATCGCAACCGGGACACGGTATTGGCTTGTATTTGGTCCACCAGCTTGTCAATAACGCTGGCGGTGCAATCCTCGTCGACGATGCCGAACCAACCGGAACAATCTTTTCTTTATTTATTCCTAACGAGAGTTTGAAAGATGGAAATTTATGACGTTTTGATAGTAGAAGATGAATCCAATATCGCGGACTTTCATTCTTACTATCTTCAGCAAACACAACGTTTCAGACCTATCGGAATTGCAAAAAGTATCGCTGAAGCCAGAAAGATGATTCAGTTACTGAAGCCAAAACTGGTCTTATTGGATAACTACTTGCCTGACGGCAAAGGTATCGATTTATTGAAAGACATAACCGCTGCCAAGCAGTCACCAGATGTTATTTTTATCACCGCCGCCAATGACATGGAAACAGTAAGAGAAGGCGTAAGGTGTGGCGTATTCGACTATCTGCTAAAACCAATCTCTTATGATCGCTTAACCGATTCTTTAGAGCGCTATCTGAAGTACACCAGTTCGTTAAAAGCAAATGACAACATCAATCAACGCCACGTCGACGAGCTGTTTAACTTTCAATCCAAATCATCACACATGCAAGCCTTACCCAAGGGGATCGATGAGCTCACGCTCGATAAAGTCACGAATGCCTTTGATGATGGCGAAATTATTTACACGGCGGAGTCTCTAGGCAATGAAGTCGGCATCAGCAAAACAACAGCAAGACGTTATCTTGAGTTTTTAGCCGCAAAAGGGTTTCTACTTGCTGTGATTCAACATGGTAAAGTTGGTCGCCCTGAAAGGGTTTATCAAAAGAAAATGTAACCTCCCCCCTTGCTTAGGAAGAACGCTTTGAAACCCTACGATTCAAAGCGTTCCCTAAACGTCGTTGAAGCAACAACGTAAATCACAAGGTCAGATCCGCGGAGATAATTTCTGTGCCGTCGGAGACTTCCAATCGTTCAAGATTATCACTGTGCGCCTTGCATAAGGGCACCACGAAAACCTTACGTTCTTCCCCGTCTTTTCTAACCAGAACACCATAATCATGCTCTGCGGTACAGTTGGCTTCGCAGCAAAGGCGATGCTTAACGGTGCTAAAGTGGCGCCAATACGCTAGCCACTCTAGTTTTGCTTTTTCCGTAATTAGCTCATCAGATATCTTACTTACTATCATACTCATACCATTTGTTTAGTAGACAGAAGCATTACACCGGATCATCGAGTTTGCGTTTCTAAGCGCGTTCAAAGAAAAGCGCAGATTTAATGCATGATTTAATTTCTATGGTTTTTATTCTTTTTACACGCACGAAAACCTCTTTAACTCAGCCAATGTTCTCTAAATTAGCAATCACTATCCCCATTAAAAACAAAGCGTATTCAAATGTTGATTTCAAAAAAGACCACTAAAAACAATAATATCAACAATGAATTTGTCGATATGCAAAAACTAAGATTCAAATAATAGCAAGTGAAATTTAGTTCAATAAAAATAAATAAAGCAAAATCCAATCAGTGTTATATCTATGGTAAATAAAACATAGAGAATGGCTTATTGACACAAATGTAACAATATGTTTCCATAAAAACATCAAGTTCAACTTTTCATCAAAAGGTGCCTGATAGCCATGGAAAAACTAAGTAAAGAAGAGCTTAATGCGATTGCAACAAGAATGCTGCAAGACCTTATTATGTGTCGGATGCTTGATTTCCCCGAGCAAGGAAAAACAGCAAAGGAAATATCATTACTAACGAGGATCGATATATTCTCTGCATTTAGCATGCTCAACAAGCTAATCGATTGTGGTTTGATAGAAGAAAATAAATATCGGGATGATATTTATTATCGAGCGATCAATATTCCCGAATATTTTCACGTAAGTGTGCATCCCAATATTATTCTTGATTATGCAACAAGAAAAACAGAGCACATAAAGTTCTCTGGCACTTCAAAGCGATTATACAAAAAGCACTATCTTTCTAACTGATACGAAGGCTAGTCGTTATCCTAGCAACAACAAAAATGAAGGCTTACCGTGGCAAGCCTTCATCTTGATGATGTTTAGATGAATATTGATTTAAGAGACGTGGTATCGAAAGGACTAACGGCTAGGAGCTAGAGCTAGAGCTAGGAGCCATTTTTGTTAATGTAAACGTCCGGCATCAAACAGGACGTGATGTCTGAGTTTTCGTACTCAACACTGTTCATTAGCTTTCCGCCTTGTAGGTCAACGTTCTTCACTCCCATTTGTTTAAGGTCGTTGAGTGAGTAGTACCAACCTTCTGTGAGCTTGTTTTTTTGGCAACTTCTGTCTCTTATCTGACCATAAACCGTGATATATGGGTCGACATTGATGTAATTAAAGTACGCCTTTTCTTTGACCCTCAGATGGTTGAGGTAACCTTCATATTGATTCCAATAACCGTTTGGAATGGTTTGTTTCCACAGTTCATCAGATTGTAACGCACCACCGTGCCACCCTATCAAAGCATCCTTTTTAATGGTAATACTATTGGCAGCCGTTAAGACATAGTTTGCGCATGCTGAAAAACATAGACGGCTGACTTCCACATCAAGATTATTTTCTTTTACAAAGTACCCAAACTCGATACCGGTATCAATCTCGCCTCCAGGACTGGTAATTCTGAGCTTTTTAATCTTCTTATCGCTAGATTTTACTAACCGAATTGCTTTTAAAACATCACCGCCAGAAATGACACCATCATAAACCAAAGTATCACCAACAATGATGACTTTACTCGCGGTTGGAACCATCAATTGTTGTGATGCACAGCCTGACAATATTACTGACAAACCAACAAGAATATACTGACGCTTCATAAACTGTTCTCGTTTTATATTACGATTAAGCCGCAGAAAAACAGCAAAAAGAGACACTTTACATCTTTTTTGCTTAGTCTTTTCATGAGGAAATAAAGACACGAGAAGACAATTCGTTATATCTTCTCCAATTGATTCATAAAAGCACAGTTTGATCTCACAAGATAATAGATATCAGATAGTTATGCGATCAGGTTCAAACATTAATTGCAGGAAAATATATTTACCCCATTGACACATAATACATAAATATAGTTAAGCACAGAATCTAATTGAATATATGAATGACATATGCTCAAGTGACTTCAAGATGCAGGGTTCAGAGCATTGTCATTGATTCCCTGTTTACCGAAATTAAGTAATAAAAGTCATTTTTTATCAATAGTCGACAACGTGTTGAATTGAAGGATACTTATTAACATCGGCTTCACGTTCTGCCTCTCCTCTCTTCCACCTTAATTACTCGCTGTCTTGCAGCTGTCACTCGCTTTGTCTGTGTATTGTTCATCTCAGCCAAAGAATGATTTCACTTATTCCCTAATTATCAGAGAGTTAATAAGGCGTATTTTATTGTTCAGACACTCACTACAAATTCATAAACCTGATGAGGACAGGATGACTGCTCTTACTGGTCACGAGATGGAGAAACTATCAATGAACAATAAAAACAACACGTGGGTCGGGTTACAAATAACGTCTTTAGCGTCACTGGCAGCGATCGTGTTTAAACTCAATACCTACAATGATGTGTGGCTAACCACATCTCTTCTATGCTTTGGCGTATTGACACCTATCCTTGTTTTCGCTCTGAGAAATCGCAACAGACTGTCATTTTTGATGACCATTGCTCCAACCATAATCATCATTCGTATCGGTGATCAAAATGACATTTCATTGGTTGGGTGGTTAACCGCCTTATCGTTGATCCCGTTGCTTGTTCAGTTCATCGGCATTGCGAAAGAGATATACAAAGAAAGCCCAAACGAATTTGCCCTTACCTGTATACGCCTATTTCTCGGATTGAACTTCTTAACCCACGGGACGGAAAAACTGTTTGCAGGAACCCAGATACACAATGGAATGCGAGGTTACTTTGGGCAGGTTGCTGGCTTTGATACGGTCGGTCCTTGGTTCACTGACTTAATGATCTACGTAGGTGGTATAACGGAAATTTCCGTGGCGCTATTGATTGGCTGGGGATTGTTTACACGCATCGGCGTTTTGTGGGCAATTGCGTATTTAATTGCAGCGGAGCTCTTCTCGGGTCACTTCTTCACAGGATATACGTGGGCACTGCCGGGCGGCGGATGGGAATTTCCTTTCTTCTGGGCAATGGCATTGTACCCATTCTTGTTTCTGCACAATCAAGGGGCGTTATCTCTAGATAGCATGTTTCGTCGAGTTCGCGCTTAAGCTGGTTTTCTCAGCTTAGCCACCCTTGCCGATTTCCCCCGTCCAAAAAAGAGAGTTTGAGTTTCGCAAATCTCACGAAACTCAAACTCTTATCTAGCGCTTATTTCGCTTTGATGTACAGATCTTTGGTGTAGATCTTATCCTCAGCGTTGCCTTTCGGATAACCACCGAGAAGTGGAGAAACTAAACGAGTCGTCACGTACTGATAGATAGGCGCTAATGGCATGTCTTTCGCCATCTGAGTTTCTGCCGCGTAGTAAAGCTTGGTTCGCTCTTCTTCTGAGGTCGAGTTCAACGCTTTTTCTATGATGTCATCGTACGCTTTGCTCTTATAGTGAACTCCACCATTGACGTTAGAGCCGATCATCAAAGTCAGGAAGGTTGATGCTTCGTTGTAATCCCCACACCACGCGGCGCGCGTAACATCAAAGCTCCCTTCATCACGACTGGCTAAATAAGATTTCCACTCTTGGTTTTCTAAGTGAACTGTCACGCCCAGTGTTTTCTTCCACATTGATGAAATGGCAACGGCGAGTTTCTTGTGGTTTTCTGATGTGTTGTACAGCAGATTAATATCTAGAGGATGTTGTTTGTCATAGCCCGCCTCTTTAAGCAGTGCTTTTGCTTTTTCATTACGCTGCTTTTGAGTGAGTTTGCCGTATTCAGGCAACTGAGGGGAAAATCCGGCCGTGATTTCTGGCGTCAGGAAGTACGCAGGCTTTTGTCCCTGCCCGAGGATGGCTTTGGTAATAATGTCTCGGTCAATCGCATAAGACAGCGCTTTACGTACTCGAACATCATCAAACGGTGCACGTTGAGTATTGAACTGATAGTAGTAGCTACATAGATTGCCTTTTATCGACAAGTCCTCAGGGTACTCTTTTTGAAGTCGACGGAAGTGTTCGTTTGGCACTTCGTTGGTCATTTGAATCTCACCTGACAAGAAGCGGTTCATTTCTGACACCTGATCTTCAATAGGCAGATAAGTCACTTTGTTAATGACGGTGTGTACATCATCCCAATACTTTGGATTTCGCTTAAGCACGAGACGCTCGTTGACCACCCATCGGTCTGGCACATATGCACCATTCCCCACAAAGTGTTCCGGCTTGGTCCACTTATCTCCCCACTTCTCTACCGTTGCTTTATGGACTGGCATCATGGTGGTATGAGCGAGCATCTTAACAAAGTATGGTACTTCAGCATCGAGCTCGACCTTAAGGGTATAGTCATCAAGCGCTTGGACACCTAACTGACTGATGTCTTTCTTGCCTTCTATGATGTCTTGCGCGTTTTTCATTTTGGTCGAAGAAAGATACCAAGCGTAAGGTGACGCAGTTTTTGGGTCTACGACTCGACGGAAGCTATAAACAAAATCTTGCGCAGTAACCGGGTCACCATTAGACCATTCTGCGTTGTGTCGTAAATGAAAAACGAAGGTGCGATTGTCCGTTGTTTCCCAAGACTCCGCAACGCCAGGGATGGTTTTACCATCGGCATCTTGCGTTACTAAGCCTTCCAGTAAATCGCGAATCACATTAGATTCTGGAACGCCCTCGGACTTTTGTGGATCAATGGTCGCGACTTCGGTGCCATTACCTCGAACAAACTCCTGCTTTTTAGCCAGCTTTACTCCGTCTGGCACGTTCGCGGCGAACGCAGGTTGAGTAACGGCATAGCCGATGATACTGGTACTGATAAGAAGTGTAATTTTAGTATTGTTATTAATGAACATTGTTGTGCCTGCTTGTTTGCTGTGAAACTTTTTATTAACAACCACTATTCACTACAATATCTCTCTTCAAAAGATAATAATTATTCACAAAATCAGACGCTTTACATCACTTCATCACCACAACTTATCTCTTGCTAATTAGATTCAATAAAATAGTCACGTTGGAGCTTTGAGCTTTGAGCTTTGAGCTTTGAGCTTTGCACTCACGGATTATCAAAAATTATTAGAAAATAAATCAAATACAGAACTGTTTTTAATGGACTATTCCGAGGCTAGGATTTCAATACGCACTGAATGAGACGCTCAACATCTCATTCGAGTCGCCAAAATCCATACATCAAACTGTTCATTTCAAAATGGAAATAAAATGAAAAAGCATCTTTTAACTACCAGCCTCTTCACTGCTGCTGCCGCAATTTCAGCGGTGGCATCCTATTCAACTTACGCTGCGGAAATCGGTTCTCTTGAAGCCGTGACACAATTTAACGACTACCGCGGCGCAGGTGTCACCGTAACACCCGAAGGTCGCTTGATCGTAAGCATGCACCCTTTGGACAATCCCAAATATCGAGTCGTCGAAGTGATGGCGAATGGTACTAAAAGACCCTTCCCAACCATGGACTGGTCAGACGGACCAGAGGTCGGCGATGTAGGCTTAAGTGCGGTTATTGGCGTTCACTCCGACAGCAAAGGTACGGTCTGGATGCTCGATATGGGCAGCGAAACCTCACCAGCACAATTGGTCTCGTGGGACACGTCTAAAAATAAGTTGAGCAACCAAATTACAATTAACTCATCTGCGCTAAGAGACAACTCGTTCCTGCAAGATTTTGCCATCGATGAAAAGCACGCGAAGATCTACATCGCTGACATGACCTTTGGCAACTTCATTGGTGCAACGAAACCCGCTATTGTCGTGGTAGATTTAAAAACGGGTCAGTCGACACGTGTATTAGAAAATGCGCCCCAGCTTATGCCAGAAGACAGAGATATAGTCATCGAAGCTTCTCTATTGGCATCGAAAACAGAACAAGGTGCCACGAACCACTTACGTTTTGGGTTAAACCCAATCGCTATTGATGACAATAACGAATGGCTCTACTTTGGCGCATTTACTGGCACAAAAATCTATCGAGTTCCGACTTCAGCCCTAGAAAATGCATATAACACAGATAGTAAGCTGCAGAATAAAATCGAAGTATATGGACCAAAAAGACCCAGCGATGGCATTGCGTATGCGCCAGGGGGTGGCATTTTAGCGACCGATCTCGAACATAGTGGTGTTGGTTTGGTAACCAAAGGGAAATATCAGACACTTATTCAAGACAAAAAGCTATCTTGGCCGGACAGTATGGCAGTCAGCGGCGATTACATTTATGTCACCCAAGACCAGCTTCATCAGCACCCAGCATTCAGTCAAGGTCTCGGTAATGCAAAGGCGCCTTACACCCTGTATCGCTTCAAATATCAACCTTAACGGTCATCTATTACGTGTGAACAATGTTTCTCTTTACATACGGTCAGTAGCGACATAACGTCGAAGGAGATAAAAAGCGTTTCAATCCCAAAAATTCAAGGAGTTATCATCAATGAAGAAGATCAACATTAATGAGAAATTTGGGCTTTTTTCAGAGCAGTGGACACCCAAAATATTAGCTGAGTCGAACGGTCAGCTAGTTAAAATCGCAAAAGGCTCTGGCGAATTAGTTTGGCATAAACATGACAACGAAGATGAACTATTTATCGTCTTTAAGGGTGAACTGACGCTGAAATTACCAGAGCAAGAAGTGGTACTAAAGCCGGGTGAAATGTTTGTTGTACCGAAAGGTGTCGAGCACTGCCCTGTCGCTGAGCCAGACACTCACTTCATGATGATTGAGCCATCCACAACGGCGCATACTGGTGAGCTGAAAAGCGATATTACCGTATCGGTTGAAGAACAAGAGTGGATATAGCGCGATAAAATTAACCACTAGTCATTATATCCCTGCACCTTGAGGTGACTTAGGGATTAGTATCAAAGCTGGTCTAGAGCTCAAAACTAAACCAGCTTTTACCAAAGGGGCAACGCTACGGCTCTCTATTCAGCGCTAGCTTGGAAAAGCACATCTAGTTCGGTTTGTGCTTTTAGCAAATTCTCTAAAGGCAAAAATAGAGGTTCCGGAAGCTTGTCTAAGTCAAACCATTTCCATTGCTTACACTTCTCCGGTTCAGCGACCTGAGGCTCTCCAACCTCACATGAAGCAGCAACAAACAAAGTGACATAGTGCTTACCCTCTTTCTCGAAAACATCATTCGTGAAGCTCAACTTCTTAAAAGACCCAACAACTAAGCCGGTTTCTTCGAGTGTTTCGCGCTTAGCACAATCTTCAATAGATTCACCCCATTCAAGGTGTCCTCCGGGTGTAGCCCAAGTATGAGCCCCGTGTGAGCCAATACGTTCACCAAGTAGCACTCGTCCTTCGCGCACAATCACTGCCGCGACACCTACTCTTACTGCTTTATCCAATCTAATCCCCTTTTTAATTACTGCATAACGCCGCAATACTTTGCTATGTATTTAATACCGATAGAAAAGCATCCTGCTACAACGAGTAATGTTGCCTAAGCGCCTGCCATAACGCTGTTTTGTATCAATGCAAAACCAAAAATCAACAGTCCAAATGCTTGGCAACCTGCCCTAATGCGTATGTAGATTTCTTCGTTATCTCGCTTATCGAAATGGTCGATGATTTCTACCAAACAGTAAATACAGCCAAGTATAAAGGCAGCAAAAGCGATGTATATGGCATCACCGTGTAGCGTTACCTCTGTACGCCTTCCTAAAAACACATATAACTCGCCGGAATAGATGCCATAAGCGCCATACACCACCAGAAAGACGCCGACTACTAAGTTGAGGACTAACTTATGTTTAGGGAACGAGTTAGGAACATGTTTTTCTCCCGCTTTTCTATTTTTCTGTATGAAAAAATCAGTAAACATAGTTATTCCTAAATTAAGTTGGAACGTAAGTGGTATCGCGACGTCAATCGTTGATTAAATTGCCACATTACACATTTCTAGGGAGGTCTGTGGAGAACGATGACAATCTAAGAGCGAAACCTTTCATTTCCCTCTCTCTTAAACGCCACTATGTACCTAAACACTCTAAATCTTGTTGCGTAGCGCATATTATTGAACACAAAAAAGAATATCTACTCGCAATTCATTCTTTTGGGCTATAGATTCAATTTCAACGTTTATGTTTATAAAATATTTAAATGAAAATGAAAAACAATAACTTTAAGAAACTACGAACTGCATTACTTCTTACGCTTACCACTTCAATGATGGGTTGTTCTTCTTTGGATACTCACCTTGTGGGAGGGTATGGAGCGCCGTTTTCAGGAACAACACTGGCAGTCGCGTCCCAACCTTGCGCTTTTAGAAACGACTCGGTGGTCGACTATGTCTTTTACCCTTTGACTTTCATCGACATCCCGCTCTCTTTAGCAGCAGATGTCGTCTTTCTTCCGGTTGATTTAACAATGGTGTTTACGCCAACGACGGACTATCGATTTGCATTAACACAAGGCTGTGGCACACATAGCATGATCTAAAGTTTGTTGTTAACTCGACAGCTAGCATTTTTATAAAAGCCCTACACATAAGGAACCAGACGCAGATAAACATGTCTATTAATGCGGTTCATTAATCAGGTAAATTTATGTGTGTTAAGTTAACAAAAATGGTTCTCCCTTTTCTATTGCTGCCGGGAGCGCCCGTTTACAGCGCAGAAACAACCAACGTTACACTTGTGGGTGACTCGATTCACTACACCGGTACATTAACCTCCGAAGCAAACGACGCTGTTGTGGAAATCTATGCTGATGCGGCAGTAAAACCAACCACTCTTGTGATCTCAAGTGACGGCGGTGATGTGGAGCTGGGAATGGCCTTAGGTGAATGGGTTTTTGCAAATAAAATAGATATTGAAGTCAACGACTATTGCCTTTCCTCTTGTGCAAACTATGTATTTACCGCAGGCAAAAACAAATATATATCAAACAAAGCAATTATCGGTTTTCACGGAGGCTTAAGCAGTCAGGAGTTTGATACCTCAGATATTGAGGCTTCATTTAAGGGCTTACCCAAAAGACAAAGGGAAGAAGAAATTCAAAAAGTCTTACATGAAATGCAAACGTATATTGGCAAAACTAAGGAAAAAGAAGATTCGTTCTTCAAAAAAATCAAAGTAAAACAAGAAATAACAACCCTTGGTCAATCTCCCCGCTACGATAGTTTTTCCGATTCGGATTACTCCGGTTGGACCTATAACCCAAACGATTATTCGAAACTTGGAGTGAAAAACGTTTTTGTTAAACAGCCACCTTGGGAACTCGAACAACTCAAAAAATTTGGAAAAGTTTTTATAGTCGAAGTCGAATAAACTTCTCGCTAAAGCCCTGAAAAATAGCACCGGGAAAACCCGAGAATAAGAGATATCTAGGCTTGATAGTGCATTCAATCAAGCCTAGCTGCGAGATACGCTTCAAACCTCTATTGCCAGGTAGAAATAATCTGTCTCAGCTTACGTTCTTGTCTTAGTGCTTCAAACCAAAAACCACCACAAGTCAACGCGATTCCAAACAAAAACATACCGAGTGGTATGAGCAAAGGTAAGCTAAAAGTATCAACACTCAGAAGAATGTAAATACCGGCACCTCCGGTAACGGCAAGCCAGAACAACATAAAACACATCACAAACAAGTTTAACCGCATGGAGACGCTCACCCGAGTACCATCTTTATTCGCCTCTACCTTTCCCTTCATGACAGGTAAAAATGAATTTCTATAACGAATGTTTCCCACAAGATCGAAGCCCGTTTCGTCTACCTTTCCACAAAATGCTGAAGAGGAACTAGGCTTGAAAAAAGCTCGTTCTGATGTGTTTTCTTGTATTCGCTTTAAAACTTCAGGTGCAGACAAGAACGTATCGATTTGAAACTTATTATAGGGAATTAACTTCATAATGATCTCTATATTGAACATATACCCAAGTGACTTCAAGATGCTGGATTCAGAGCGTTGTCATTGATTCGAGTGCAAGGAAAACAACGAAGCGGAATAGCCAGCTCTTTCCAAGTTGTTTGACGCAGCCATTTGTTTGACTAAAAAAGCGAGTCAAAGACACGCTCCCAAAGGGCACTCTTTGCAAATAGTAAGGGTCTTGGCTTGTATACTTTGTTGCCGATTCTTGATTTAGAGTGACTAGATCTTTAAATCGTCGCCGCGTCTACAAACCAAGTCATTCTCGCTGACCCAAGCATCTCGAGGTTACTTGGGTATATCATTCAAAACTACTCAAAAATGCCACACGTTGCGAATCAACATTAAAAAACTGTATCCATTCAAACTTGAGAAATAACGGTTTACTACCCTTATAACATTGAAATAATTGATAATTTCCAGATTTATTATTGAATATTCTAATTACCGCAAAATAAGCTTGAGCGATTGTGGAGGTAAACCGTTCACCTCCGCTTGACCTTTACCTTGGGTGAAGCCCTAGCCTTTCTTTATCAGGTAATGAGAAAGGGGATTTCTTATGGGCATGTGTCATCACAACGGTTCAGACGTTTCTGAAACCAAGCCAATTTGGCGAATACTACTCATCCTAAGTTCAATCGTTCTATTGCTCGTTTTGTTGTTTGGATAAAAGGCGGGATGGCATGTGAAAGTTGCGTACGTCAGGACACTCGATGAATCACGTACCTGAACATCGAATAGCGGAGAGCTGTGCCTTAGAGGGAAATTAGCGCGATTTGACAAATTTCAGGTAAAGAAAAGCCCACCTAAAAAGGTGGGCGCTTCTTTAAATTTGGTGGGTCCGGGCGAACTCGAATCGCCGACCCCTACCATGTCAAGGTAGTACTCTAACCAACTGAGCTACGGACCCAAATTTTATGTTCGGCATACTTTGGTTTTAGCATGGCTTTAAGGAGTGGTGGGTCCGGGCGAACTCGAATCGCCGACCCCTACCATGTCAAGGTAGTACTCTAACCAACTGAGCTACGGACCCATTCCTTAAGAACGAGAAGGATATTAGCTATATCCCATTGGGGGTGCAAGCATAAATTCACTAACTTTGAATCGTTTGGCGAAAATCTAAACTCAACACCCGTTTTCAGATGATTTTATCGTCAAGGCTCGACCTGAACGGTGTTAAAAGTGTGATCTACTTAACTTTTGTTGTTTGACCTAATTGTCGTAAGGCACTTCACTGAGCATCCAAATTTGCAAAACTTGCGATACGTTTGGACAATCACCAAACAAAATTTGGTATTTAGGCTCAAATGGTTCACCAATAAACGTCGTACGTATCAACTTGCCCGTTTTGAGATCCACTTGAGTACTGACTCGCCCTTTGAAATTTTGAAAAATCGCAAACTGCTCACTGTGGTAAACCATCTGTTCACGATAAAACAAGAAGTGATCCTGAGGTGTATCTGTTAATTGGCATTCAAGTGGTTTGAGTGACTGCTGTGCATGGCTACTGAACGTGAGCAGTAGTGCTGAAAGAATCCATCCATATCGCATAACGCTTCCCTATTCTTCTTTCTTTATCAAAGTATAGGAGCTACCAGAATGGATGCTGCGAAGTGCTCTTCTTTGTTCAACGGTAAAACAAAAAAGGCTTCAACTAATCCAGTTGAAGCCTCTCTCTATTTCACTATCTAGGGAACAAAATGCTTATTCGTCTTCGGTATCAAACACCACATTGTAGTTTTCTGTGTAGGTACAGTTTGGTTGGCGACTACAAGTAAAGAAGCGTCGACCTTTAAACTCGCCTTGGCTCGCGGTTCTGATGATCATCGGACTGCCACACTTTTTGCAAAAGCGGATTTCTTTGTCCGGCTCAATCAGATCAATGTGTGCTGCCAATAAACGACGTAAACGCCCCACTTGGTAACTGTGTTTTACCGATGCACCAATCAAAGGAAGGTTCGCCGATTTACACACGTGCATCAACAGTTTTTGGCGCTCGACTTTGCCTTTATGCAATTGCTGACCATTATCAAGCTCAATAATTACACGAGGTTCAAGCGTTCTAGGATCGCAGATAACGTAATCAAAGTAGCTGCGTGAAATTCGGTTGCTGGCAATGAAGAACTGCTTCTTATTTTTGACTTCTTTTGGTGCGATCAGCGTTGCCATGTTTACTTTGGCAAACACCACTGCGTGATCACCAACCGCTGCTCTCAAGGCATTAAAAAACGCCCCTTCCTGCCCTTTTAATAGTGGACCTTTCGAACGATATGGGAAGTCTCGCGTGTCATCGTTTTTGATCACGTACTTTTGAATGATAAAGAAGAAAACAACAAGAAGAACAACAATGATAAAGATGTTGGTCATAGATAAAGTGCGCCCAAAACAACTAGTTACTCAAAGCCTAAATGGAAATTCTAACCAGAGCAACAAAACCGGTAAATTTTGCGGAGTGATAATAACAGCCGCAAAGCTTTTGAGCACGATTTACGTTAATCAAACAAGAACAAAAACGGACTCCATTAAGAGCCCGTTTGTTATTCGTTAAAATATAGAGAAAGTACTAGCTGTTCGCGTCGGGTTGGTTTTCTGGCATGGCATCAATAAACGCTGGCAGTTGATTACATGCTTCTACAATCGAGCTAATTACCGGATAAGGAGTCATATCCACCCCAAAACGTAATGCATTGTACACTTGAGCCACTAAGCAAATATCAACAACAGAGGGAGAGTCAGTCACACTGTAGATACAGTTTCCATGTTGTTGTCGATGCTGATTTAGCTTCTCTTCTAATGCCATAAAGCCTTGATTTACCCAATGATGAATCCACTCAACTTTTGTCTCTTGATCACACGACAGCTGCCCTTCTAGGTACTGCAACACGCGCAAGTTATTGAGTGGGTGGATCTCCATCGCGATATCCTGAGCCATAGCCAAAGCTTGGTAACGAAGCGGCGATGGTTCTGGAACCACTCGAACTTGCGGATATTGCTCATCGAGATACTGAATGATGGCAAGAGATTGGTTGAGTTGAATACCACCATCCACCAGCACTGGCACAAGCTCAGAGGCGTTTAACTCATGGTACTCCGCGCTATGCTGCTCGCCGCCATTACGTACCAAATGAACCGATTTAGACTCGTAACTCAAGGCTTTTAAGTTTAAACAAATACGAACTCGATAAGCCGCAGAAGACCGCCAATAACCATAGAGGGTGATGTTATCGCTCATACTTCCCTTACCTCTCACTCTCAGTGTTTTAGGTATTGGCTGACTTGCTGATCAATCGCACCAAAGATCGAGTTACCATCTGCGTCAAACATCTCAAGCTTGATAGAATCACCAAACGACATAAAGCTCGTCGACGGTTTGCCATCACGAATGGTTTCAATCATGCGCACTTCTGCAATGCACGAGTAGCCTACGCCCCCCTCTTCGATAGAGGTACCATGCTCCGTGCCCTGCTTGTTCGATACTGTACCCGAGCCAATGATTGCACCTGCAGAAAGTGGACGTGTTTTGCTGGCATGAACAATCAAATCAGCGAAATCAAACGTCATATCTATGCCTGCATTCGGGCAACCAAATGGGGCATTGTTGTAGGTTGAAACAAGCGGCAGATGCACTTTGTTCTCATACCATGCTTCACCCAGCTCATCTGGCGTTACTGCAACAGGAGAAAACGCCGATGACGGTTTTGATTGGAAGAAGCCAAAACCTTTTGCCAGCTCTGCCGGAATCAAACCACGCAACGATACATCGTTTACGAGCATGATAAGGCGAATAGATTCTTGTGCTTCTGCAATGCTTGCTCCCATCGGCACGTCACCGGTGATCACGGCAACTTCACCTTCGAAGTCGATGCCCCACTCGTCGCTGGCAAATTCGATGTTGTCGCAAGGACCAATAAATGCGTCAGAACCACCTTGATACATCAAAGGATCGGTCCAAAAGCTTTCTGGCATTTCCGCACCACGCGCTTTGCGGACTAATTCGACGTGATTGACGTAAGCACTGCCATCCGCCCATTGATAGGCGCGAGGCAATGGTGACTCTAGATAGTGGGATTCAAACTCTTCACTTCCTGAAACAGAACCATTGTTTAACGCGTTATAAAGCTCTTCCAGTTGTGGAGCGACTTTATCCCAGTTATCCAATGCCACTTGCATGGTGGGCGCGAGATGCATCGCGTGGAAAATTTCGGTTGCCGGAACACATTGTGTCAGGTCTTTGCTCACGACCATCAACAGACCATCGCGAGTGCCATTTTTCTTGGTTGCTAATTTCATCCTTGCCCCTTACTTCTCTTGCCAGCTATAGACGTATTCTTTGTTTTCAACCTTATCGAGCTCGTCAGAAAACTCGAGCGCGTGGCGTGTATCAATCATCACTGCCACTTCATCGGTAAACTTCTTCTTATATTCCTGACCCGCTTTGAACGCTTTCGGATGAGGACCATGAGTAAAGCCTGCCGGATGGAAAGTCACCATACCAGCTTCTATGTTGTCACGGCTGAAGAAATCCCCTGCGTGATAGAACAAGACTTCGTCATAATCGTCATTGTTATGATAGAACGGCACCTTCAGAGCACCAGGGTCGCTTTCGATTGGACGAGGCACAAACGTACACACCACAAATCCAGCACCAACAAATGTCGTGTGGGCAGAAGGTGGCAAGTGATAGCGATGCGACATCAAAGGTCGAATATCACGCCAGTTCACTTTCACGACAGCCAAGTCACCGTGCCAACCAATCGCATCAAGCGGGTTGAATGGGTAAGTAATCACACTGACTTTGTCATGGCGCTTCACATGAACTTGGGTTTGCTCTTCTGAGTATTGCGCGCGGAATTCGTCATTGATTGACGGGGTTTCCAGAACGGCTGGGTCGAATACAGCATGATTACCCACCATGCCTTTTTCTGGCAAAGAATAAGCAGCATCTGTGTTTTCAATCATCAGAACAAACATTGGTTCACTTGGTTCTAATCGCCAACTGGTCGAGCGTGGGATCATTACGTAATCGCCTTCGCTCACTTTGAGATGACCATAGTCGCAATAAAGATCCGCCGTGCCGTGATGGATAAACAGCAGCTCATCGCCATCGGCGTTACGCACCAAGAAGTCCATCTTCTCATCCATACGCCATACACGGATCTTACAGTTGGCGTTGTGTAGCAGATGTGGCACTGCCCAAGGCGAAACCTGACTTGCCGTTTCGACTAGGTTGAAATCGAAAGCGCGCGGACGTAAATCGCCTTCCCACTCCGACCAACCTGTCGGTGCGTGTTGATGATGAAAGTGTGCCGCAGGACCGAAGAACCCACTTCGACCTGCTTCACGTTCGTAAATTGCCTCTTCCGGGAAATCAGCATGTGCTTGCTTGGAGCACACTCCCTCCCGATGAGGGAATGTGATCCATTTATGCATCGCTTAGTACTCCTCGGCGGATTTGGTCTTCTTCAATTGATTCAAACAAGGCTTTGAAGTTACCTTCGCCAAAGCCCTCGTTGCCTTTACGCTGGATGATTTCAAAGAACACTGGACCAATAACGGTCTGGGTGAAGATTTGCAGCAAGATGCCGTCTTTGGTTGGCGCGCCATCAATAAGAACTTGTAGATCGCGCAGTTTGCTTACGTCTTCGCCGTGCCCTTTCACACGCTCGTCGACTTTCTCGTAGTACGTATCTGGTGTCGGCATAAAGTCCATGCCACGATCACGCAGTGTTTGAACGGTTTGGTAGATGTCATCGGTGGTCATCGCGATGTGCTGAATACCTTCACCGTTGTACTCACGGATAAACTCTTCAATCTGGGATTTGTCGTCAGAAGACTCATTGATTGGAATGCGGATCTTGCCACACGGTGCGGTCATTGCGCGGCTAACAAGCCCTGTCAGCTTACCTTCAATGTCAAAATAACGAATCTCGCGGAAGTTACCAATGCGCTCGTAGAATCCAGACCACACATCCATGTTGCCTTGCTTCACGTTATGAGTCAGATGGTCGATTTCGTACATACCAACATCTGCTTTCGCTAGGCGCTCATCTGCATCGTCATAGAAACGGAAGTCGACATCATAAATGCTCTGTTTACCGTAACGATCCACGAAGTACAGAAGGCTTTCACCAATGCCGTAAATTGCTGGGATGCTCAGCTCCATAGGACCGATTTCTGTTTTGTACTCTTCACCGCCGTTATCCAGCGCCTGCTTGAGTGCTACGTTCGCGTCTTTCACACGAAAAGCCATGCCACAAACTGAAGGGCCATGAACTTTAGCGAAGCCTTCTGCCTGACTGTGCGGCTGAGCATTAACGATAAAGCTGATGTCACCTTGTCGGTACAGCCAAGCCTCTTTAGAACGGTGTTTTGCGATCTCTGCAAAACCCAACGAAACAAACAGCGCTTTCAGTTGTTCAATACCTTCGCTATCCGCCGCTGTGTATTCCACAAATTCGAATCCATCCGTGCCTAATGGGTTGTAGGTGTCCACCATGACTTTCTCCTTATGTCATTGTTGTGTTTGAACATGCGTTCTCGTTCGATATTTCTAACTTGGCGCAGGAGGAGAAAAATTGGAATACACGAATGGAAATCTGACTTTACGCAGTTTTAGCTATTGATTGTAAAATTTATGTTACACGCAATTTTGTTATAGCAAACGTTTACGACAATTATACGGAAAGCGAGCTATATCAATGCATTATCATATCCCACATCAATTTACACACCGCAGCAAGATGTAAACAACTTGTTACCGCGGCGATTATTTTGGGCAGTAACGCGCATTTATCATGCAAACAACGTCAATATTAGTTTGTTTATATGGAATGGCAGACGATAAGTGTTAGTATGATTTTTTAATCACAATACTGGCAATAGTTATGGCACGCCGAACACACGAAGATACCCAGATCACCATCAACACCATTCTCGATGTGGCAACAGAGCAGTTGATCACGCTTGGTTACGAGAAAATGTCTTACACAACGTTGAGTGAACAAACAGGTATATCGAGGACGGGGATAAGCCACCACTTTGCAAAGAAAGCCGACATCCCGCGTGCCCTGCAAGGTAGACTACTTAAGATGATGATGGATAAACTCGACCTCTCTAACAACGAAGTCGCTTTTATCCAAAGTTGGAAAATTCGCTTAGAAGACGCCGAGTTCATGGCGATTTGGCGTTTGGCATTCTTGATGACAGTTTGTGAACATCACACACCTTATCTCTGTGACTTCCAAAGTCAGGTAGAAGCGGTTACCTCTTTTAAGCTAAGCAAAGACAGTCAACGCACTATTGAATGGCTGATCGGATTAACCCTATTGACTCTTCACAGTGACAAATAGAAAAGAACCATCAAAAAAGCCGAGCACCCTGCCCGGCTTTCTTGTTTTTGTTTTTTTAGTTATCAAGCATAATCCGTTAATAGAATTCTAATTAAAGCGACCGAACCCTTTGCAGAGTTCGGTCTATCCAGAAAGGCAGTGCGAGAGGACATGAATAAACAGAGACTGTATTAATCCACATTTGTGATATTGCTTCAATAAATAGACAGTAAATTACAATCCACCCTACAGATATATTGGTAACTTTTCATCAGTTACAAAAATAGCTCGACTCTGTACATAAATGCAGCATCAATTCTGTTGAATCATAGACTTTCCATCTCTCATTAAATTCGTCAAAAGCTCATACTATACCCAAGTAACCTCGAGATGCTTGGTTCAGCGAGAATGACTTGGTTTGTAGACGCGGCGGCGATTTGAAGGCTTAGTGGGTCTAAACATTGATTGACTAAGTAAACTCGCTTTCGCATATTTCTACATTCATTGTGTACTTTCGTGACCGCCGCATCAGATCCGGTAATTAGCAGGTCAGAATAATGTCAGGCAGAGGCGTTTTTTGATTCAAGACAGCTTTCACTCGGATTAGCTGTGTAATAAGAGGTGTTCTGTTCCCTTTCGGGCTCGCACTCTATACCGCTGCGGTCTCGACCAAGAAAGAAAGAGACATCCAAATGACACAAATTAATCAAGAACGTCTAGTTGAACATTTCTGCCAACTGGTTCGCATCGACAGCGAATCTATGAATGAAAAACAAATTGCAGAAACTCTGGCTGAGCAACTGGGCGAACTAGGCTTTACTGTTCACAAGCTACCTGTACCAGAACACATTTCTAACGGCTTTAACGTGTACGCACGTCTAGAGGGTAAGAAAGAAGGCTCTATCCTAATGAGCTGCCACATGGATACAGTAACGCCAGGTATCGGCATTGAGCCGATCATCGAAGATGGCATCATTCGCTCTAAAGGCAATACAATCCTTGGTGGTGACGACAAATCAGGCATCGCAGCGATCATGGAAGCGGTTCGCTGCATCCAAGCTGAAAACCTAGAGCACAAAACGCTAGAGCTTGCTTTCACTGTGCATGAAGAAGGCGGTTTGTTCGGCTCTGAGTACTTCGACATGACGCACGTAACGTCTAACGAAGCGATCGTACTGGATACAGGCGGTCCTATCGGCACCATCGTGACTGCGGCACCTGGTCAGCAAAAAATCGTCGCGACAATCAAAGGCCGCCCTGCACACGCGGGTCTAGCACCTGAAGAAGGCATCAGCGCAATCATGGTAGCGGCAGATGCAATCAACCAGATGAAACTGCTTCGTATCGACGAAGAAACCACAGCAAACATCGGTATGGTAAACGGCGGTCAAGCGACAAACATCGTGATGCCAGAACTAAAAATCGTTGCTGAAGCACGCTCTCTAAACGGTGAGAAGCTAGAAGCACAAGTAAACCATATGATCTCTACCTTCGAGTCAGTATGTGAAAAACACGGCGCAGAAGTTGAAATCGAATCAAGCCGCGCGTACGACGCATTTGTTATCGAAGAAGACAATGCTCACGTATCAGCAATCAAAGCGGCATTCGCTGACATGGGCATCGATGCATTCACAAAAGGCACTGGTGGCGGTAGCGACGCAAACAACTTCAACAAGAAAGGTCTAACAACGGTAAACCTTTCTACTGGTATGGCGAAAGTACACACCACTGAAGAATTCATCGCCGTTGACGACATGGTGAAAATCACTGAGTTCGTTAAGCACTTCCTAGTGAAATAATCTAGAGAATAGAGCGCAACTTACGCTGAATGTGAAACGCTAACACTGATCCCCTTCTTGCTTCGAGCATGAAGGGGATTTTTCGTTTCTATCCGCTTTATTCTCTTCACTCTCTCTTTACCCTGCCTTCTTGGCAGAAAATCTGACTGTGCCAAGTCGGTATAAATTCACGCATTGAAATTCTATTGGCTCACTTTTTGAGACCAAAAAGCTCAGCTTTCAACACCCTGTTACAGGTATGTTAAAACTCGATTGTCTGAACAATTTATACAATATACATTCAACTCACCTTCAAGGATGAATCGAGTGAGGAAAGGATGAAACTACCCAAGCTACTTTTGTTGGCATCTATCATGAGCCCAATGTTTGCCGCTCCGACTTACGCCGTGCCGTACCCATCGGGCGTGACACTCGCCGAAGCACAAGAGATCACGCTTAATAACGGTGCAGAAGTGACGTCTATCGATCCAGCGAAGCAAGCAGCTGAGCCCGCATTTAACCTTGGTCGAGACTTGTTCGAAGGGTTAACCATTCAAGACAAACAAGGAAAAACCATTCCCGGCGTTGCGAAATCTTGGTCGGTGAACGACAACAATACGGTCTACACCTTTCAGCTTCGTGATGCAAAATGGTCGAATGGTGACAATGTCACTGCACAAGACTTTGTCTACAGCTGGCAGCGCCTACTCGATCCCAATACGGCTTCCCCTTACGCTTGGTTTGCCGCGATTCCAAACATCCAAAACTCACAAGCGATTATGAAAGGCGAAGCAACACCGCAAACACTTGGCGTAAAAGCACTGGACGAAAAAACCTTCCAAGTGACGCTTGAAAAGCCAATTCCATTTTTTATCAAGCTGCTTAGTCATCCGGTTCTTGCTCCGGTGCATCAAGCCACGGTTGAAAAATACGGCAGCAACTGGACGCAACCAAAACACATTGTTACTAATGGCGCGTTTACCGTTTCTGAGTGGAAGGTAAACGAAAAAATGGTGATGGTGAAAAATCCATATTATTGGGACGCAAGCAACGTCGTGTTGGATAAAATCACATGGCTGCCGATTGGTGATGCCAATGTTGTGCTTAATCGCTATTTAGCAGGGGAAATAGACCAAGTGATGTCGATTCCTTCTGCGCAAAAGAAAAAGCTGATCACCAAGCTGCCACAAGAAGTCGCAGACACCAGTGCGTCACTTGGCTCGACGTTTTATTACCTCAACACCCAGCAGGGTCCAACTAAAGACCTGCGTGTTCGACAAGCCTTATCCTATGCCATTGATCGCAAGATCTTAACCGATGCGATTTTAAGAAACGGAGGTATCCCAATGTTTACCTTGGTGCCGCCACAAACCGATGGCTTTCAATCACACATCCCAGAATACGCGACATGGACAACGAATCAGCGTATCGACAAAGCCAAACGCTTATTGGCACAGGCTGGTTATAACAAAGCGAATCCACTCAAACTCACTTTCACAGTTCCTACCTTCTCTAAAGACGTGAAAATGGCAACAGCAATGGCAGGCATGTGGAAAAGCCGCTTAGGCGCGCAAATCACCATTAAACAACTCGAGCCTAAAGTGTTCTACGCATTAAAAGAGCCAACTGAAATCACTCGTGGCGGCTGGACTGCAGACTACAACGAAGCTTCAACATGGCTCGATATCTTCGTATCCAATGGCGAGTACAACGATTCACGCTACAACAACCCCAAATATGATGAGTTGATGTCGCGTTCTAAAACCATGAATGATCCCTCAAAGCTGTATCTACAAGCAGAAAGCATGCTGATTGAAGATATGGCGATTATCCCGGTTTACCGTCCAGGCAACGATCAATATTTGATCAAGCCTTATGTTGGTGGCTACGAGCGTACTAACCCCGAGTCCTCGTACTACCGCAAGAATGTCTATGTGAAAGTCCACTAATGGCATGCTTTCGGCCTGAGTCGGCTCGGTAACACGCACTGACATTGCGAGTACATGGCATATCGTGTCGAACTTCTCTTCCCTCGGTGATGAGCTCAGGCCAATTTTTTTCTCTTTCTCGACGTGACGACATGTAACGTCGAATGACCAAAGGATGATGGATCATGATTTGGTACATTCTCAGACGATTAGCCATCGCGATTCCGACGTTGTTGTTTATCGCTTTGGTCTCTTTTTGGTTGATGCATATCGCACCCGGCGGACCGTTTGACATGGAGCGTCCTATGCCGGAAGTAGTTCGCGCTAACATCGAAGCCAAATTTCACCTCGACGAACCATTTTTGGTTCAGTTCTGGATTTATATTACCAACTTCGCTCAAGGCGATTTAGGACCAAGCTTTGTCTATCAAGACTTTACGGTGACTCAGTTGGTCGCTCAATCTTGGCCGGTCTCTGCCCTACTTGGCGTTCTGTCTTTTTGTATCTCCGTACCACTTGGTATGTTGCTCGGCACCATTGCTGCGTTAAAACGCAATAGCCGCTTAGATTACGGGTTGATGACCCTTTCCATGACGGGTGTTGTTGTGCCTGCTTTCGTCCTCGCGCCAATATTGGTGACGATATTTGCGATTCATTTAGGTTGGCTGCCTGCCGGTGGTTGGGAAGGAGGACAACTCGCTTTTCTCGTACTACCAGTGCTAAGCCTTGCGATTGGCTCTATCGCCAGTATTGCTCGTGTTATGCGCGGCGCCATGATTGAAACACTTAATCAACCTTATATTCGTACTGCAAAAGCCAAAGGGTTATCGACCGCATACATCTTGTTCCACCATGCACTGCGACCGTCATTGATCCCCGTCGTCGCCATGCTGGGTCCAGCTTTCGTCTCGGTTGTCACAGGTTCGGTCATCATCGATATCTTTTTTGGTACTGGCGGTATGGGGCAACACTTTGTCTCCGGCGCACTGAATCGCGATTACGGCTTAGTCATGGGTATTACTCTCATCGTTGCTTCACTGACGATCTTTTTCAATCTTGTGGTCGACTTGCTCTACACCGTTATCGACCCGCGTATCCGAGTTTAGGAGCAGAGCATGTTATCGATTAAAAAGCTGGATACTCAATCCTTAAAAGACCGAGTTGTTGATAATATCGAAGCTGTAGAGGGTCGCAGTCTGTGGCAAGACGCATGGACTCGCTTTCGCAGAAATCGCGCGGCAATGACCTCCGTTTACGTGCTGGCGTTCATCATCTTGTGTATCACCTTTGGTCCTTCACTTGCTGCCTTTGGACATGATGAGATTGATTGGAATATCCTTGCTGACCCGTACGAGTTGGGGAAACCCTCTTTGAACAGCGGGCACTATTTTGGTACCGACGACCTAGGACAAGACTTGTTTGCCCGCACGATGCAAGGTGGTCGCCTGTCGATTTTGGTTGGCTTTGTTGGTGCCTTGGTTGCTGTTGTGATTGGTACCATCTGGGGCAGTATTTCCGGCTATCTTGGTGGTGTGGTAGACAGCGTAATGATGCGTATCATCGAAGTGCTCGACTCAGTGCCATTTATGTTCATGGTCATCCTGTTCGTGACCTTATTTGGCAACAACATCTATCTGATCTTTATCGTGATTGGCATGGTCTCATGGCTGGGTATTGCCCGAGTGGTAAGGGGCGTAACCTTCGGTATCAAAAAGCGCGAATTTATTGAAGCAGCACATTCCATCGGCGTATCTAAATTCACCATTGTGCGCCGTCATGTGCTGCCAAACGTGCTTGGGATCGTGATGGTCTACTCCTCCTTAATGGTGCCCGGATTCATCATGTTTGAATCCTTTTTGAGTTTCTTAGGCTTAGGCGTTCAACCGCCAGACACCAGTTGGGGAATCTTGATTTCAGAAGGCGCAAAAACCATCGACGTGGCATTGTGGATGCTACTTTTCCCATCGTTGTTTTTGGTCGCAACCCTGTTTTGTTTTAACTTCATCGGCGACGGCTTACGCGACGCCCTTGACCCGAAAGATCGATAAGGACTTCCCATGCTATCAATTGAAAACATGAACGTGCGCTTCGATACGCCAGACGGACAAGTGCAAGCGGTCAGCAATCTCTCCTACACGATTCAAGCGGGAGAAACGCTAGGTATCGTTGGCGAGTCCGGCTCAGGCAAAAGCCAATCGGTGTTTGCGCTAATGGGGCTAACAGCTGATAACGGGAACGTCTCGGGCGAAGCACGTTTTCATGGCGAGAACTTACTCGCGATGTCGAAGAAGCAGCTCAACCGCATTCGCGCAGAGAAAATCGGCATGATCTTTCAAGATCCGATGACCTCTCTTAATCCATTTATGAAGATTGGCAAACAGCTCAGTGAAGTGCTGATGGTGCACAAAGGAATGAGCCGAAAACAAGCCATAGCAGAATCCATTCAGATGCTAGATGCAGTGCGGATTCCTTCTCCGGAAACGCGCATGAACCAATATCCACACGAGCTTTCTGGCGGTATGCGCCAACGTGTGATGATTGCTATGGCATTGCTGTGTAAACCGGAACTACTTATTGCCGATGAGCCCACAACAGCACTCGACGTGACAGTACAAGCTCAAATCCTGACGCTATTGCGTGAGTTACAACAAGAGTTCAACACCGCCATCTTGCTCATCACTCACGATATGGGCGTAGTCGCTGAAATGTGCGACCGAGTTTTAGTCATGTATGGCGGACAAAAAATGGAACAAGCCGATACGGACACCTTGTTCGCCCAGCCAGCTCACCCGTATACCCAAGGGCTTCTAAAGGCGATCCCATCGATTACCGAAGATATGCCTCGTTTGCCAACCATTGCCGGTAACCCGCCGAGCGCTCTGATCAATCACAAAGGCTGCCCGTTTAGAGATCGCTGTGACTATCGTGAGCCACGTTGCCAAACACAGACGCCTCGGTTCGCTCCCCTTAACGGACGCCAATCCATCGCCTGTCATGTCAAAGCGCAAGGCAGTATTTCTCTTATTCATCAATCGGCTTAAGGAAACGTTATGACCCAACAAGAAGTGTTATTGTCTGCCCGCGACCTGAAAGTCCACTTTCCAGTATCGCGCCATATCATTCCTAGTCGAAGAAAGATCGTCAAAGCGGTGAATGGCATTGACTTAGATGTGTACCGAGGTGAAACCCTTGGCATTGTCGGCGAATCCGGCTGTGGTAAGTCCACATTGGCGCGCGCCCTACTTCGGTTGGTTGAACCGACATACGGCACCCTGACGTGGAAAGGTGAAGATATGCGTGGCTTTGGCAAAAACGCACTCGCCCTTCGTCGTCGCGAATTCCAGATGATATTTCAAGACCCATCAGCCAGCTTAAATCCGCGCTTAACCATTTCAGAATGCATTGCCGAACCACTACTAACGCACGAACCAGGGCTTAAACGCGCCGAAGTTGAAAAGCGAGTCATCGCAATGATGGACAAAGTAGGACTGCTCGCAAGCCAACGTAACCGCTATCCGCATGAGTTTTCCGGTGGGCAGTGTCAACGTGTCGGCATCGCACGAGCGTTGATTCTTAATCCAGACTTGGTGGTGTGTGATGAACCCGTGAGCGCACTTGATGTGTCCATTCAGGCGCAAGTGATCAATCTACTCGATGACCTCAAACAAGAGATGGGACTGACGCTGGTAATGATTGCTCACGACCTCAGCGTGGTACGTCATATTAGTGATCGCGTAATGGTGATGTATCTGGGTAAGCCGATGGAAATCGGACGTTACGACCAAGTATTTGATGATGCGCAGCACCCTTATACCAAAGCGCTACTTTCTGCTGTGCCAATCGCTAATCCTCAATTAGCACGCAACCGCGAGATCCAATTGCTGCCCGGCGATCTCCCTTCCCCGCTCAGCCCTCCGAGCGGTTGCGTCTTTCGAACCCGATGTCCAGAAGCGACGCAACTCTGCGGGCAGCAAAGCCCTGCAAAAATTGGCTCTGAGCAACATCATATCTATTGTTCAAACATGATTTCAGGAAGTCTTTCATGAATACAACAAACTCGGTAAATCAACGCCTTTCATCGCTGCGAGATGCGATGGCAACTTATAACGTTGCAGCTTATATCGTAACGAATAACGATCCTCACAATAGTGAATACTCTGCGGATCATTGGGCTGGTCGAACATGGATTTCTGGTTTTACCGGCTCGGCGGGCAACGTTGTCATTACCACTCAAGGCGGTGGATTATGGACCGACGGTCGTTACTACATTCAAGCTGAAGAACAACTTCATGGGACTGGACTCAACCTATTTAAAGCGCGTCAACCAGAGACGCCAAGTATTCCCAAATGGTTAGCCAGCACGTTAGAAGCCAACAGTACCATCGCGGTAGATGGGCGCTCTATCAGCTATGCATTTTACCAAGAACTCAAACAAGCGCTTGAGCCTAAAAACATCCAGATTATCCTCGACCTCGACTTACTGACACCAATCTGGCATGACCGCCCTAGCAGACCAACTGAAAAGATCTTTGAGCACCCTGTCGCCTTTGCAGGCATAGAGACCAAGCAAAAGCTGGCTGACCTTCGTTCTTGGCTTGGCGACAACCACGTTAACGGTTTGTTGGTGTCCACGTTAGACGATGTAATGTGGACGCTAAATATTCGCGGCGCAGATACTCCTTACTGCCCAGTATCTGAAGCGTATCTTGTGGTGGAACAAACGCGCGCTACCGCATTTATCGACAAAGCGAAGTTACCAGCTGAGATAGAAAAGCAACTCAACAAGCAAGGTGTCAGCGTTCGTCATTACGACTACGTGAGCCAATATTTGAATCAGCAATGTGAAGGGCTATCTCTCGCGTTTAACCCAAGCTACACCGACAGTTTATTGGTCAGTGCAATTGAGCAAAACGTTTCACTAAAGCCAATGGCTTGCCCGGTCACCGACATGAAAGCCAGCAAAAACCCGACCGAGCTAGCCAATCTCGAGCAGTCATTGAAGGACGATGGTGTGGCAGTAGTGCGGTTCATGAGTTGGCTAGAAGACCAAGTCCCAAGTGGGCTTGTTACTGAATTGTCTGCAGAGGCGCAGTTAAAAAGTTATCGCCGTCAAACTCGTCATTATGTAAGCGACAGTTTTCGCACCATCGCAGGCTTTGCTGCCCATGGTGCCAAAATGCACTACGCCGCTGATGAAGAAAGCAATGCCGTCATCAACGAGAGCAATTTCTTTCTTGTCGACTCTGGCGGTCAGTACCTTGGCGGCACTACGGACATCACCCGTACTTTCCATTTCGGGTCACCGACCATTAAACAGCGCAAAGATTACACCTTAGTGCTCAAAGCGGTCATCCGACTGACTCAGACTCGATTTATGAAAGGCTCTACGGGTGCCAATCTCGACATCATGGCTCGCGGAGTGTTGTGGCAGCATGGTATCGATTATAAATGCGGCACGGGACATGGCGTTGGTATTTGCTTAAATGTTCATGAGGGTCCACAAAACTTTTCGCAAAGCCATCGCGAAGTGGAACTGAAACCAGGCATGGTGATCACCAACGAACCGGGCGTGTATCGCGAAGGTGAATACGGCGTTCGTATCGAGAACATCATGAAAGTCGTGGAAGTCGATCAGAATGAATTTGGCACGTTTTACGGTTTTGAGACCATTACCCTCGCCCCAATTGCCACCAGCATGCTCGATGTCACCTTACTTAGCCAAGACGAAGTGGATTGGTTAAATCACTATCACACGCAGGTTTACAAAGCGCTCAGCCCATCATTAGATGCGCATGACAAAACTTGGTTACAAGGTGCAACCCAGATGGTTGAAAAATAGCGTTTTATTCATCTCCAATTTCATTTTCATTTCAAACTCTTGTTAATTTCAAATAACTTAGTTTGATTGCCAGTCCTCGGGCTGGCTTTTTTCATTTAAAGTCTAACTTATTATAAAATAAAGGCATTTTATTAATTTACTATATAAAGAACCCTATTTTGTATAGATAGATAAATACGAATTTGGACATAAGATATCAATTCGATTTCGTGATCAAATCAAAGCTGGAAGCAGAGTCACAAGTCCGATTTATCCCACCTATTTAAAACTCAAATCCCATCAGATAATCAAATTTATCATCCGTTCATATTGAAATGGATGATGCAACTCCCCTAAGTGCCGAGCTTCTGGCGGCATGTTTAATGTCTATTCCATTGGCAAAAGTAGAGTCTCATATGAAGAAAAATACGCTCGCTTGGCTGATCTCTTCACTCCTAGGAAGTACAGCCGCTTTCGCAAACGCGAACCACGACCTAACCTTGGTCGAAATCGGAAATCAAACCTTTGAACGCATTGAAATGCTCAAGCAGTTAGCAGACAAAGGTCAAGACACCTATCAACGTGATGGCAAAACCTATCTAAATTTCCAAGGACATGAATACTGGGTTAACTTCGATAACTACCCTAAGTTTCCTTTTATGTTTGGAGAGCAAGACCAAGCTTATCGCAACGTAGTGGACTTCGTCGGTCCGGAATGGGAATTTATTTGGTATAACGGTGGTTTCTACCTGATCCACAAAGAGTTTGGTGTGATGAACCCAGACGACACAGGTTGCTACGTAGAATATATCCCTGCTGCCCGAGGCTCTAAGGGTCCCAATGGCGAATACATTTGGCAGTCAGATATGATTCAAAACATCGAGACTTCTGACTGTGGTGACCTATCTGCGCCAAACATCAATGCATTGAACGTAGCCAGCGTTTCAGATCAAGGTGTTCAGCTAAAATGGGCTACGCAAAACGCGAATGACAACGTGGTTTTGACGTTGACCGAATCAGGTTCAGAGCCCGTGCGTTATGACAACGTTCAATCTGGCTTGTTCATTGGCAACCTGAAACCAGACACTCGGTACACGGCGGAGCTTTCTTCGTGCAATGCGATTGATTGTATCGAGCCACAAAAGATTGAGTTCACGACAAGTGCAGCACGCCTTGGTTACGCAGACGAATTGCCGCTAGTAAATCACTTGAATGGCGATTTGACTGGTTCTATCCATTTTGCTCAAACCCATACGACCACCGCCCCGAATCAAAACGATGTTAACCTGTTCCCTGACTTGGTGATCGACCGTGAAGCTCTGCTTTTATTCACGCCAGAAGACAAAAACGTTCAACAAGTTTGGGTAGAACTGAGCTTTGAAGGCACAGTAATCACTCGCCTTCCAATGCTGCCACCAAGCGCGCTTGCGGCTTCTGATCAGCCAGATAATGGACGTTCTAAAGTGGTATTCTCCCATCACGCGTGGTCACTGCCGCTGCAATGGGATTGGATGAAGCCAGGCTTGTCACTGCGCTTAACCGATAACACCGATCGACAAGGCGATTTAGCTGCTAATGAACTTGTCTTTGGCGGCGCGCCGGAGCTTATCATTCAAAACATCGACATGGGTATGCTCACGGCGCCGCGTGATGGCAACACCATGATCAAAAACATGGCAAAACTCAGCGCCGATTACTTCCAGAAAATCCCAGCATCTAAACTGGTGATGGCGGATTACACTGCCGCTTATTTCCCGAAAGTGACGCTGCCAAACGGTAAGGTTTACACCACAAGCTCAGACGGTGAAGGAGGTTGGCACGGCGGTGACATGCGTGAAGCCATTGGTAAAGCACTGGTATCTACAGGTGTGAATAACGCGAATATCGGCATTACCGATAGTGCTGGCTATTCGCAAGCTTACAATAAACGCTTCAATCACATTACCGCGCACACCAACCGCGGCGTGTACACCAATGGCATTATTGATCATGGCGGCAGTGGCGGCGGTGGCATCGTGACGTTAACGGCAACAACAGGTAACGAATGGTCGCACGAGCTGGGTCATAACTACGGCCTGGGTCACTACCCTTGGTATGCTTCTACGCACGATTTAGAATCTGGTTGGGGTTGGGATGCTCTGCATCGCCGCTTTATCGGTAACTTACACTGGACAGGTGAAGCCACGACTAACGATGTGGGTGGTGAAGTGGTACCACCATTTGCGGGTGAATTCCGCTTTATGCGTGACGCTCAAGCCGGTGGCGAAGCCGCGCTATTGGGCACTATTAGTCATTACACGTTAGAGCACCCTTCTCAGTCTCGCCGTGTACAAACATGGCTCAATAACGGCTTTAACGTCGATTTAAACAGCTCAACGGGTTATGTTCGTTGGAATCAAGAAAGCCAAAGTTACGAAGAAACACAAACCGACACGCCAGTACCTACTGCAGCAGGCGTGCCTGTTGTCACCATGTTAGGCATTTACGATCCGCGTAACGAACTTGCAAGCCAAGTTTACCCGCTGATTTACTCCAACTACGGCAACGTGTTTGAGCTGCCTTCTGCACCAGATGTAACTTATCATCCGGAAGGCTGGCAAGCGGTGTCTTCTTTGTCTGACGAGCAAATTCAACAAGATTTGTGGCAGACGATGAAGGTCAACAATCAGCAAGCTCGTATTTGTCAGTTCACCTACACGGCAAGCAACGGCGAAAGTGCAAACTTCGTTGGTACAGTCAGTGCAGATATGGTGCGTTGTGAAAGCAGCGAAGACATGTACTGGAACATCAATGGTCAGCGTGAGCACATGATTTCTCAAGATCATGACTACTCGTTGTTGTCTAAATACGGTGAAGGTGCAGTGACTTACACGCCAAACGCCGAAATTGGCGAAGTGCCACTTTGCGTGCTTGATAAATCCGGCACGAGCCATGATGGTGCGGGCTACTTTACCTCTTCCCACTGCCAACAGTTTAGTGGCGTGAAACACAACAACGGTGCAGATTGGCGTTACGCACGACATCAAGGTGGAATGCATCAACCGAGTATGGTCTCTCAACGTAGCTGTGCGGTTACGGTGGAGCGCCAGGATGGTTCAGTACAAAACATTGCGGTTGCAAGTAGCCGATTAAACGACTCACAAAGCAATAAGTTTCACTTTAACCTAGAGCAACTGCCACTACCGACTCGTGTCACCTTAAGTTGTACTGACGTGAATGGTGAACAAGTACTAGATAGCTTGATCCCTGATCAAAACCCAGCGATCGATAAGCTTGTTGGTCCTATCTTTGTTGGTCAAGAGCACGGTTACAAACAATACGTTGATGAACAAGTCATGTTTGCCGACAACGCAGCGTTAAACCGCATCGACTTTGGCTTTGTGGCTGACTTCGACAAGTTCGTAGCAGACAACTACGGAGCGGGTGTGCTGAACAATGGTGAGACAAGCGCAGAACGCCGCGCTGGTGCACTTTACGTGTACCCTAACCCAGTCACCGGCACTCGCGATTACTTCCTAATGCGTGATATCTCTGCGGCGGATTTCCCAACCAACCAAGCAGACAATGAAGGCTGGAAGTACCTAGGCTCAGCGGAAAACCATGTCCAGTTTGGTTTTAACCCACTGAAAGTCGATCGTAGTAACATCGACAATGCACAGCGCATTGCCAACTACTTCAATCAACCGCAGTTGCTAACGTGGGAACAAGCGAGTTCAACGGCATGGGGACAATCTGAGAACGCTATTTTCATTGATACCGATGAAAGTGGTGAGCGCCGTTACTTTATGCAAAAACGTCCGGGAGTGAACAACGCGTTGCCAGTTCAAAACACCTCTGACGCTGATTGGCGCTTCATTGGTAGCGATACGGATATTGAACAGTACATTGCTGAGCTCAACAGTGACCTAGCTAAGTTTGAAGCCGAAATCTTAAATTGGTACAAGCAAGATCGCATGGGAGTTTGGGGCGAGAACAACAACACGGGAACGATAAACGATATTTACGTGTACCACTTCCGTGGTGGTTACCATTACTACCGCCTCATTGACGGCAAGTACTGGTACTTCCCTTGGCCAACGGAGGCGAACCCAAACAACGCTGATTGGCAGTACTTGGGGCACTTCTAAGCCTTAACCGATATTCAATATGAATAAAAACGCCCAGCACAATGTAAACTCGTGCTGGGCGTTTCATTTTCTGTTGTTACTAGGACCAGTTGATCTTAATTAACAGAAACAATGTTTACTGACGACAACCTGAGGTATCAAAGTCCACTACAATCGCGGCATTTTCAAACTCACCAGAGACTTTAACGTACCCCCAGTAATTGCGCTGATTGGACAAGGTAATACACTCGGCATTACCCGCATTGTCTGACCACGCATGGTGATTTGAACCGTTTGGCCAACCATCATTGCTGTACTCAATTTTCAGGTCGCCTACCCCATTTGCCGTGGTGATTGCCATACTGGTGTGCTCATTGACCGCTGGGATACTCAACCAAATGGTTTGTTGCGTCGCCAAACACGCCGCTTGTCCCGCAGTTAAGCGTCCACCACTGATTTTACTTTGCACTGCACAATCTTGTGGTAGCGCATCAGAACCGCCCTGCGCCGTAATAGTAAGACTGTGTGTCGTGCTTGCGGTTAGCCCATCATTATCAGTCACGGTTAAGCTGATCGTGTACTGCCCTTCACTGCCATATTGGTGCGACGGCTGGGTTTGTGTGCTGGTCGTGCCATCACCGAAATCCCACAAGACGCTGACGATCTTCCCGTTTGCATCCGTGCTGTTTTCACTGCTAAATGTAATGCTTTCACCGACTTTACCCTCACTGTTTGCGGTTATGACTGCATTAGGAGCATCACCAGAAACAAGAGCTTGTTGCCACTGTTCAAACTCGCTCTGGTATAAGATTGCCCACTGATTGATGGTTGCTTTGTAATTTGCCCAATTACCCTGACGAGTTTCTATCAGCATTTGATTTACGTCGTCTTTATGTCGCTCAAACATGAATCGAACCGCCAAGTAACCCCAGCGATAAATTCTATCGACATCAAAACCATCATAACTGGTCTCAAAGATCTCGCTGAGCGTAAACGTTGACCCATCTTTAATAGTATCTATCGCAGCTTGGTTATCGTTCTCCTTCGACACATATTCGGCAATGCCCTCACTCCACCACACGATTCTTTCAGTTGGATGACCGAAGCCACCATAAAGGTCAAATCGTCCATCAAGGTAATGAACGTACTCGTGCTCTAGGTTCCACACAAAGTGATCTGGGTTGGCGTAAGGCGCTTCATAAGCAACAAAATTAGGGATGTTCCCCGGCGTTGCTGGATCGCCCTCAAGGTACATTCCTCCATTGTTGGTACTGATGTTAAAAATCGGTCCAGCGTATTTGCCGTAGTCATCGCTTGAATCAAAGATATTGACCTGCAATTGCGTGTTGTAGTCATCCGCAACAGGTTGTCTTCCTGTCTCAAGTGAAGTGTGGAAATACCCTTCTTCGTACCCCATCTTCGAACAAGCCGCGACGTGCTGCTCTTGCGTCATGTTCTGCGACAAAATACGAATGGTAGGACTACATGTGTACGATTGAGAAAGCACCAAACCTTTCAACTGGGACTCAAAGTTACAAATTCCATAGTCACTACAATCCGCGTAATAAGAGACCGTATCGGCAGCACCAAGCCATATGGCATCGCCTCTACCGTACATCTCGTATTGAGCAAAGATCTCGGTCAGTTTGCTTTTCACTGTACTGGAAGCAGTACCGGAATATTTGGTTAATCGTCCTAACTCACGACCAGCATTCGCTGCCATAAACTCATCACTAGAACCGATAGCTGACGAGCGCAGTGCAAAATCCCCTAGTGCTTTAACAAGCTCAGTCTGATTACCGATGGTTTGCACAAATTGCTCATTCCACTGACCACCAAACAAAATGGTAAATACGCCATTCACTGCATTACGCATGTACCAGTTCTGAGCGTATTGACTGTCCCAGCGAGTGAGCCACTGCGTAACCTGTGGTAGATAGGCATGCTGGAGCCCTGCACTGTCCATAGTGATAATGACTTCGCTGAGCACCTTGCCATGTGGGTCACTGTTCTCATAGAAGTTCGCATTGTTAACGAAGGCATCGACGGCTTCTTTTACTGCAGGGGTCACCCAAGAAAGAAACGAGACCTTGCTGTTGTAAAACTCAGCGTAATAACCTGCTCGCAAATACAGGAACAAAGCTTCAAGCTCATCACTGCCGCCCCCAGCGTAGGCTTTCGCTAAATTGGTCGTGTGCTTTGCAATGTTGTACATGTGCCCAGATTCGAACGCCGCTTCTTGTATTCGACTCTCGGCTGAGAAAAGCGCATTAACACAACTTGCTCCTTGGGTTTTGATTGCGTTGAGCACATCATTGCTACTGTTCGAAGTGAAAGCTTCTACATCACACACGTTTACTGCCTGCTCCGCAGACCGAGTAGAAAGGGTACGAAGGGTCGGTTTCGGTTGTGGGGGAAGCAGCTTAGTTGGTGCATAATCTGGCAACGCTCTATCATTACCGTTTTGATGAGCGTGATGTTGATATATTTCTGTGACTTGCTGCGATGGCTCACTTAAAGCAAGCGCATTCGTACTAGCAAAGAAGGTCGCTATCGCGACGGTGAGATTTTTTAGTTCCATCTTTATTCTTCTATATGATGAGTTCCTTAAATGCCGTTACCACTTAGGCATCACCATTTACTCTTCTCACGACAAAGAGCACTCTCATATAAAGCGCCTTGAGCTTTAAAAGAAACAATTCATTAACAATCAAACGCTTTGGTCTCAGTTTCTAGTACTCAATCTGCCAGAAGACGAACTTTATAAAATTCACTTGCTTGATAAGGATTTCTCACCTATTGCGCTTTTTCACCAGGATCACTTAACGACGTGACTTACCATAAATGGTTTCACTTTCGTTGAGCTTTCTGGCTGCCTTTCTTCCCTCTCAGAAATGCACTTGTCAATAAATCGCCGAAATAATGAGCAACAACATACGCTTGTGTAATTTTAAGGTGAATTTTCAAGCCATAACGCTCCGTTCTCATTACCTAAAAACAAAGTTGTGGTATTCATTCTGCGATTATTTGATCGACTTAAATTAGGATTATCAATATGACTTTGGTTAAGAGATTTATGTTAGGAACATTGCTGTTTTTACCGTCGCTTAGCTATGGCGGTGATTTTGTTTACGTTTGCTCTCTAAAACCTTTTATGGATACATTTTCTCAAGCAGGTCGAACTGAAGCAGAGGCAAGACAAAACGTACGAAGCAGTTGTGAAAAGCAATATGGGGAAGGCAGTATCTTTTGTAAAACGTCTGATGCGAAATGCGAAGGCTCCTCTCTTCGTGGCAGTAGTGATAGTGATGTGAATGATAATGCGTCAGCCGTGATTTATCAGTATCGACACCAAACAGGTCCATCACTGATGCTTAGCCATGACATTTCCGACCTCAGTATGTACAAATTCGATGACAAAATGAGCTCGTTTTCTATCCCTCGCGGATGGCGTGTCCGTTTTTATGTCGATAAAAACTTCCGAGGTGATTACTACACCCGCGATCATGGCTCATACAATGCCGATGGCTTTGAAGATAAGATCAGTTCAATCAAGATCATTTCTCGTTAAGCTTCCACGTTTGTGCTTTGCTTAAAACAGCCCCTCGGTAAATCGAGGGGTTGTATTATCAAAAAGCGTCGAACTTAACTTGGAAGAAAATCAATAAAGACATCATGACCATTATCAATGGCTCTGTTTTTATACAGCCAATTGTTCTGCTTGATGATTCGTTCAGTCAATTCAAGCCCTAAGCCAAAACCGAGATTGTTCTCTTCTGCATCTTGAGTTGCACTTTGATTGAATATCACCACCGAGCTGCCCTCTTGCTTTACTTGCACAAAACCATCTGCCGTGTGTTGGAAAGCGTTGCGAACCAGATTGGTGCAAACCATTCGCGCTAACGGTTCAACCAATAACACTTGTTGTCGATCAGTAATAATATCGACGGTTACTTGCTTGCCTTGCAGCAAATAGGACAATTCATCAATGATTTGGGCTAATAAATCTCCCAACACCACTTCTTTGGCAGGGATTTGAGGCGCGTTACCTCGGTTGAGCCACAGTATTGCTTCTGTTAAGTCGGTCATCGTCGCATTTGCACGCGATATCCGTCTGAGCACCTCCTGTTGTTTTTCCACCTCAACTTGCTTTTCACACATCTTCTTTAGCAGTTCGGTATTGGTTTTGGTGACCGCAATAGGTGTTCTCAGCTCATGACTCGCGTAGGCAAGAAATTTCTTCTCACGCTCAACACTTTGCTGCACTGACTCCATGCTTGATTTAACGATATTCGCCAGCACGTTGAGCTCGCTGTAGTGAAAATCTGGAATAGGCTGACTAAGCTGATCCGTCGTCATGTTCTTTGCCCAATTCTTTAACTGTTCAACAGGTGTTGTGACCTTGCGAAAGATGATGATCAAAACCAAATAGAACAGCAATATCGCCACCAACGCGGTAGAAAAAATAATGAAGAAGTGAGGAAATTCATCATCAACGGGGAACTGCTCAGTGCTGTCGTAGAAAGACACTGAGACATATTTCAGCATGCCATTATGCTGCACTTTCATCGCAAACAATGCCATTTTGGGTGGCGAGAAGATCGAACCATCAACAAAATAGTTGGTAAGTGTATTCGTTTCCAAGCTATCACGAGGAATATTCTCACGCACATCTTGGGGCAGATCGCGCCAACGTGAAGCAATGGTAAAGTCGCTGATTTTTACTGGTTCTCCTGGCTGGGTCTCTATAGAGATCGCGTGAGAGAACATCGAGTCTCTTAGTGCGATGTCCATGCCGGAGAAAAAATAGTGCATCGTTAAAATGGACAACACCACAATGGTCGTAATGCCTGTGAGTAATACTGCAAAGAAACTGTATAAACGGATACTGGGTCTGATCTTCACGACACATCTCCTTCTGAGATAACAAAGCCTTGCTTCACCACGGTCTTGATGAGCTTTTTCTGGTGCCCTTGGTCGACGCGCTGACGCAGGTTAAACATGTGAACTTTAAGGCTGTTGCTGTCGGGCTGTTCTTCACCCCAAATTTTGTACATCAACTGCTCACGAGTGACAGGATTAGGGCTCTCACGCATCAGCACTTCTAATATCTTAAAAGAAATCGGAGACAGTAAAACGGACTGCCCTGCTCGATTCACAGTCTTCTTTTGTACATCGATGGTCAGATCGGCAATGGTTAACTTGGTGTTTTGCGCACTACGTCGTTTAGATAAGGCAATAGTTCGGGCAATCAACTCTTCCATCGCAAAAGGTTTGATAAGGTAGTCATCTGCCCCGCGCGAAAATCCCGCAAGTTTGTCGCTCAGCGAGTCTAATGCTGTGAGCATGATGATTGGCGTTTCCAACCCTTGTTCTCGCAGTTTTTCACATACATCTAAGCCGTTCATTCTTGGCAAATTGATATCCAAAATGATCACGTCATAGTCGGTTTTTTCAATCATCTGCAAGCATGCCACGCCGTTCGCCACATGGTCGCAATGGATGTCTTCCAAGGCGAGATAGTCAATCACAGCGCTCGCAAGGTCGTGATCATCCTCTACGATGAGAAGCTGTAAGTGATTGGATGACATGAAATCCCCTTAAATGTTGTTTAGTTGGTGGAATGAACGCTTTGGACTGTGTTTTACCATATCGCAAAAGCGTCCCTAATTTTACTTAACCAACTTTTGGTATTTTGATAAAACTCGACCGCATAAGTGGTCTCTTCACGATGCAAAGAAGGCATCTCGATTTGTGTTTGCTGTTTAAGGCTCTCTTCAACAATGAGCTTGTCTGGAGGCAAACACTCGACAGAAGCGATGAAACGGTAACCGCACTTAGGCACAGTAAGAATATACTCAGACTTTTGACGATTGTCGCACAAGGTCCTTCTTAGCGTTGCAATGGCTTGGGTCAAACTCGCTTCAGTGACTTTAACGTCATTATCCGTCCAAATTCTATCAAACAGAATTTGCCTCGATAGAGTTTGGTTTGGGTGTTCAATCATCATACCAAGTAACTGATTGCTGTTTTTGCCAAGCACTTTTGTCTCTTCTTCTTGCTCGGTATCCACAATGGTGCCATCAAGAAAAGAGTAAACAAATCGACTACCGATAAGAACCGTCACGCTACCACTCTCCATGCTCGTTATTATTTTCGCTTTTTTCGAGAGTGGATACTAAAAAGGGTCAGGTTAAGGTTGGGTTAAGACGACCCTAACTGAACGCAAAAAGGGGCGAATTCACTCGCCCCTATTATTTTTGAATCGCCTAGCGTAGTAATGCCTTGTTAGACAAGAGCTTACTGTGGCATCGCTCCTACTTGGCTAACCATTGACGCAACTTAACGCTTAGTTTTGGTTAGCTTGTTCACAAACACAAAGAAGGTCGGCACAAACAACAAGGCTAATAACGTCCCTGATACCATGCCACCAAATACGCCTGTACCAAGTGAGTTCTGTATCTCTGAGCTTGCCCCACTTGCGAACATCAGTGGCACAATACCAAAGGTAAATGCCAGAGAGGTCATCAAGATTGGTCGTAATCTCAATTTCGCCGCTAGAATTGCCGCTTCAGCAACCGATAATCCCAGCTTGCGTTGTTGGTTGGCAAACTCAACAATCAATATCGCGTTTTTAGCCGATAAACCGATCAGAGCAATTAACCCCACTTTAAAGAACATATCATTTTGCAGCCCACTTAATGATACCGCCCACGCAGAGCCCAATAGCCCAAGCGGTGCGACCAAGACAACCGCAATCGGTATGGTCCAGCTCTCATATAACGCGGCAAGCACTAAAAACACCACTAGCAAAGAGAACAGCAACAAGATCTCCACTTCAGATTCTGCCTGGCGTTCTTGTTTAGACAAGTTGGTCCATTCAATACTCACGCTGTCATCGACTTGGCTAGCGACTTCTAACACTGCGTTCATTACCTGTCCGGAGCTGTAGCCCTGAGCCGCCATCGCAGAAGTGTCCGCCGCTTGCATACCATTATATCGAGTTAGCTGTTGCGGCATGGACTGCCAATCGGCTTTGATCAGCTCAGATAAGTAGACCAATTTTCCACTGCTGTTTTTCACCGCAATGCCCAAAACATCTTCGATGTTCATGCGGTATTTCTGGTCCGCCTGCACAATCACCTTCTGCATCCGCCCATGGTTTGGAAAATCATTGACGTAGTTTGACCCCATAGCGGTGCTCAGAGTTTCGCTAATGTCAGAGAACGAAACACCCAACGTCATTGCCTTTTCACGGTCAATATCTAACGCCAGCCCTACCGTATAAGGAGTCGCGTTATAAAACAGCCCTGTCACTTCTGGTCGAGCCGTCAATGCTTGGTTGAACTTCTGTTTCAGTTGCTCAAAATCGGCTGCACTTCTATTTGCTCGGTCTTGCAGTTGAAAGCTAACACCATTAGTTGCGCCCAACCCTTGGATTGCAGGAGGTAAAGCCGCAAACACCACACCGTCATTAGAGTGCTCACTCATGTACGCGTTAAATGCATTGGCAATGTCCGCACTCGAACGCTCACGCTTATCCCACTCGACTAAGTCTGTAATCATGAGTGCAGAGCCGGAGCCGGAACCCGCAAAACTAAAGCCTAAGACTACGTTGGAAGCGCGCACCTCTGGCTGAGCTAATAGGAACTTTTCAGCAATCGAAACCACTTCTAAGGTTCTTTCTCGGCTCGCATCGGCTGGCAGTTGGATCGACGAAAAGAAGTAACCTTGATCTTCTTCTGGGAAGAAAGTGCTGTTGAGTTGCTGGAACATGTACACCGCACCCACCGATAACACGAGGTAAATCCCCATCATGCGCATCGTTTTATTGGTTGTCTTCGCCACCAACGAGCCATAACGCTGGGTGGAGGATTCAATCGCGCGGTTAAACCAACCCAATAAACCCGTACGCTTGTGCGCATCTTCCTTAATGGGTTTTAACATGGTCGCACACAGCGCTGGCGTCAGGGTTAGCGCCAAAAATGCAGAGAACAAAATCGCAACAGCGATCGACAGCGCAAACTGCTGATAGATTTGCCCAGATGTCCCCGAAGCGAAAGAGATTGGCACAAACACCGCCACCATGACCGCCGTTACCCCAATTACGGCACCGGAGATTTCTTTCATCGCTTTTTTAGTCGCTTCTAAAGGCGATAGTCCTTCTTTTGCCATCAAGCGTTCGACGTTTTCCACCACAATGATCGCATCATCCACAATGATACCGATCGATAGAACAATCCCGAACATAGTGAAAACATTAATCGAAAAGCCCATCAACTTCATGATCACGAACGCACCGCACAAGGCTATCGGTGCGACAATGGCGGGGATAAAGGTGTAAGTAAATCGCTGCAAAAATAGGTACATCACGATAAACACCAAGATCATCGCTTCAACCAACGTCTTAACCACTTTCTGAATGGAGATTTTCGCAAATGGTGCTGCATCACCCGACGCCATGTAGTCGATGTCTTCAGGAAAGGTTTTCTTGAGCTCCTTCATCCGCGCATGAATGCGGTTCGACGTCGCCACCGCATTCGCGCCTGACATCATCTTAATCCCGATACTTGCCGACGATTTGCTATTGATGCGACTGCCAAAGTTATAGCTTTCTTGCCCCAATTCAACGCGCGCCACATCTTTAAGTCGCAGTTGTTTACCATCAGTCGAAGAGCGCAAAATGATGTTCTCAAACTCTTTGACGTTTTTGAGCTGTCCCGACGCGGTCAACGGCGTTACGGTTTTCTGCCCTACTTTTGCAGGCTCTTGTCCTACTTGCCCCGAAGCGATTTGTACGTTTTGCGCGCTGATGGCGCCCGTCACGTCAGACATGGTAAGGTCATAAGAAACTAGCTTTTGTGGATCGACCCATATACGCATCGCGTGCTCGGCAGAGTAAACCGTCACTTTACCAACCCCAGGTATACGCTTGATTTCATCGGTCACATTGCGCGCTAAAAAGTCACTCAATGCCCCTTCTGTCATCTTGCCTGATTTGGAGTACACGCTTAAATACATCAGATCGGAGCTTGAACTCGACTCAACATTCAAACCACTTTGTCTTACGTCTTGAGGTAAACGAGGCTCAACGGTTTTTATTTTGTTCTGCACCGCAATTTGCGCCAGTTCAGGGTCAGTCCCGTAGGCAAACTTCACGCTGATCTGCCCATTACCAGTCGAATCTGAGCTGGATGTAAACGACTCAATGCCATCAGTACCAAACAACTCACGTTCGATGATCGAAATAACGGTGTCATTGATGGTTTCCGGCGAGGCTCCTTGGTAGCTAAAAAAGACGTCAACCTGAGGCTGACTCACCGACGGAAATCGCTCCACTGCGAGCTGCGTAATCGACACTAAACCCAAAAGCGTAATAAGGATGCCGATCACCCACGCAAAGATGGGGCGGCGAATAAAAAAGTGCGACATAGTGATTACCCATTCAACTGCTTAGTATTGTCGTGCCATTCCATTGTTTCGATACTGGTACCGGGAAAAGCGTTCTCACCACCAACGACCACCACTTGCTCTCCTTCATTGACACCACTGGTCACTAAGGTCATGCCGCCAGTATTACCATCGGTCGTTACAAGCCGTTCTTCCAATTGCCCATTTTTCACCACCAACAAGTAAGCCTCGCCCGTCGATTTGTGTTTCACGGCTAAATTGGGGATAGCAAAAGCCTCAACTTCGCCAACGGGGATCTGTGCTCGTACAAATTGCCCAACCAATAATCCGCGTGATGTGTTATCTACGACGGCACGTAATGTCACGTTGCTGGTTTCTTCATCCACATACACAGCGGAATAGACCACCTTACCGGAGAGGATGTGACCGCTGGGCGATATCACTTTTAAGCTGCGATCAGATTGATGGATGTCATCGGTTAAGCGAGAAGCCATAGACGCCGGCACTTGAACATCGAGATACACTTGATCAACCTTACGAATCACCGCTAGCGGCGACGAGTCACTCGGCTTGACCAATGCACCTTCAGTGATCAGCTCTTCACCTATCACACCGTCAATTGGAGCGGTTACGACGGTACGCTCTAAATCGAGTTTGGCTTTATTAAGCTGCGCTTTGCGGCTCATCCATTGCCCTTTCGCTGTACCAACACTAAAACGCGCATCATCTAAGTTCTGCTGACTTGCAAAATCAGTCTCACTGAGCTTTTTCAATCGCTCATATTGCGCTTGTGCTTTTTTATAAGCGTTTTCAGCTTCAACCACGTTAGCACGCTGGGTTTCGACTTCAATTTGGTAGGAGTCAGCATCGATTTGATATAAGGGTGTGCCTTTCTTCACAAAGTCCCCTTGGGTGAATAACCTTGCTTCGATGATCCCCTCGACTTGAGGGCGTATTTGCGCAATTTTGATGGGATTTACGCGCCCTTGCACTTGCTCATACAACGCCGTAGTCGTGGATTTGGCAACAACAGTAGAGAGTTTTACAACCTGAGCAAATGCTGCCGGACCTTCTTGACTAGCTTCTTCAGAAGCGGAAGATGGATTGCACCCTGTAGTTATAAGAGCGGCGGCAATCATCACCGCAACCAAAGACTTTCTGTACATGTTTCTTTCTCACAATCAGATGACACGTTTTCGTCACTTAACTTGAATTCGCTCCCAAGGACGGAGCAGTGTGAAAACGGAAACTAGCAGCGGCTTGGTTAAGACAGGGTTAAGAGACCAAGCAATATCACGCAATAACGTAAAGAGGGCGACATGCATGTGACTTTTCGAATACCTTAAACGCAGTTACACTACGCCCTCTTTTCCTTTTCTGACGCATTCCCATGACTGACGCTGATATCGAGCTGCAACACCTTTGGTTAGAAGTCCAAGCTGAGCGCTGGCAGAACCTGTCACGCTTTTTGTTTAGCTATTACTGCTATAAGCACAACCTCGTGAGTAAAACCAATAAAGTGTGCTGGGAAACTGCACGTGCTTCACTACCTTGTTCTAAGACAATTACCGAGCGCAAACATGCGGTTATCGAACCATTGATACCGGAAGATACGGTCGTTGGACTATTAAAAACCATCAGTAAAGATGGCGACATGAGCTTTGAAATAATGATGAGCACACTCGACACATTTTTGCGCTATGTTGTGATCAGCAAACAAGAAAAAACCCAGCTTAAACCCAACATGCCAGCAAGTTGGTATCAGCAAGAGAGCAAGCCATTAATGGCACGTTTTGAGCTCGCAGGAATTGTCATTTAAGGTACGTCGATGCAATTACAAACCCTAGGTAAAGGACGCTTTGAGGCGCAATGGAGTGAAGATAAGCATCTCATCGAAAAAACGATCCGAGATTGCATCTGTACGCGCCGAATTTTTGATGAAAACGAAAAGCTCCTCACCCAAGGTGAGCATGTCGAAAACCTATATCTGGTAGATTCCGGTCGTATCTCCATGGGCGTTACAGCAAGAAACGGCAAAACGTTTCTGCTTGGCACGCTTGAGTGTGAACAACAGGTCTTTGGTGAGATGGAGTTCTTTACTGGCTACCGCTGCCAAATGGACATTGTTCCTGTAGAACCGGTTGAAGTTGCGATTATTGACGCGCAAAAGCTGCAAAAATGCTTGTTAGAACAGCCTCGACTGTCGCTTTACTTTGCTAGCGCCATCGCGATTGATTACCAAGATACGGTGGAAATTCTTTCTCGCCGGTTACTTTACCCAATTACCTATAACGTGGCGTACGACATTTATCATCAGTATCTAAATGACCTGCCAGTGGATGGGTTCCAAAAGAACTATTTGGAAGCGGAGCGATTTGCCACCTCAGATCGTGTGTATCGCCGCGCAGTGAAAGAACTTGAAAGCAAAGGGTTCATTGCTAAAGAAAAGAAAGGGTTACGTATTCTCGACTTAGAAGGACTGCGTAATTTTGTTGAAGAATAGCTGAGTTCTTCACTTATAAACGAGAAAAGGTCTGCACTGTGCAGACCTTTTTGTTCTCTTACTTAATTTCATTTAAGCGGTTTGCGTTTGCTCTACTGTCTTAAACTTCATTGAAATCACCAGCATTGCGACGACTACTGCGTAGATAACTGGGATGGCGTACATCACGGTTTGCAGACCAACCACGCTTTCCATTACTGAACTGATAGCTGGGCTGAACATCGCGCCCGCACTGCCGCTGATTAAGATGTAAGACACGTTCTTACTGGTTGCGTTGCGCACAAACGATACACCGTAAGCGATGAAAGCATTGTAAAGCGCTGCACAAGCAAAGCCGTAACCGTAAGTCAGGTATGACAACCATTCTAGTTTATCCGTAGTAACGATAACGCTGGTGATCACCATAGCAACAGAGATAATCGTCAGTAGAAAAGTTTGAATCTTCATGCGCGAAACAATCACAGTAGAAACCAACGCGCCAACCAGAGCCGCAGACCAGTATTGAGTGATGATGTTACCCGCTTGCTCAAATGGGATATCAAACTTCTCTTTCACGAACATTGGTGCCCAAGTTAGGAAGGTGTATAACGCAAGCATACCTAGGAACAAACCTACGCCACCGCTGATGATGCCGAAGTTCCATTCAGATTTTGCTTCTTGTTCAGAGCCGCTTTCGCCACCACATTGGTTAAAGTTGGTTAGTAAGGCAACAAACATGGTTGCCAACGCCACAACGCCCACACTTAGGTAACTGATGCTCCAGTTCATTGCGTTCGTCAGCGCGTAAGTGGTGATCAATGGGAAGACGACGCCAGCAATGTTAAAGGTCGCGTCTTGTACCACCAGCATGGTGCTTTGAATTTTGTCTTTCCATACCGATACAACGATAGTACCCGCGATACAAAGACCGACACCGCCACAGAAACCAATCACAGTCATGCCAAGCATTACGATAAACAGAGAAGGCGCGACATATAGACTCAGTGCCGCAGCGGCAATCGCACCGTAACACAATACGGTCATGCGTTTGATGCCGACTTTTTCAATCAAAAAGAAAGCCGCGATAGTACCGGCAAGTGCGCCGCCGTTTAATAGCGAGAAAATCGATGCGACTTCGTTAACGTTCGCATCAAAGGTGTTGGCAAGCGGTTCAACCAACATACCAAATTGGGTCGCAAAACCCGCCATGATGAAGTTGGCGAGAAAGCTAATTGCGGTGAGTGTTATTTTATTTTTCATAATTCACTCCAAGGGCTCATGAGATAGATGTTCTTAGTATTAGAGAGAGCCAGCGAGCCAGCTCTCAAAGAAAACTTAATTGTAGGGTTAAGCTTTAATCGCAGTTTCTAGCGCAATTTCAATCATGTTGTTGAAAGAAAGCTGACGCTCTTCTGCTGTGGTTTCTTCGCCAGTAATGCAGTGATCAGATACGGTCAAAATCGCCAGCGATTCAATGCCGAATTGGTGTGCCAAGCCATACAAACCCGCCACTTCCATATCCACACCAAGCACGCCAAAGCGCTCTAGGGCTGGGATCATGTCTTCATCCGGATCGTAGTAAAGATCGCCTGTGAAGATGTTACCCACTTTGACATCAATGCCCTTCTCTTTCGCAGACATGTAAGCGTTGTGCAGCAATTCAAACGTTGCAGACGTTGCCATATGGTAGCCACTGCTGCGCTTAGCATTCGTCGGTGAATCTGTGCCTGCCGCTTGGGCTAAGATAACGTCACGCATGTGAACGTCTTTTTGTGTCGCGCCGATGCTGCCGATTCGGATGATGCGTTTCACACCAAAGTCATTAATCAGTTCGTGACCGTAAAGCACCATTGATGGAATGCCCATGCCGTGCCCCATAACTGAAATGCGCTGACCTTTGTAATAACCGGTGTAACCCAGCATGTTACGAATGTCCGTAACCAGTTTGGCGTCATCTAGGTAGGTTTCAGCGATGTATTTCGCGCGTAGCGGATCGCCCGGCATGATAACAGTTGAAGCAAAATCCTCTGCAGAACCTGCGATATGAGCAGTCATAATGTTTTCCTCGTTCGTTCTGATGGCGCAATCATAATGAGGAAGCAGGACAAAGTTTCAGGACAAAAGTCCGGTTTGAAAGTACGAGCTCTCATAACTGAGCAAAGCGTCAGGATTCAACGAAAAAAGCGCCCACAAGTAGGCGCATTCGGTCAAAAAAGTGAGTAATTCTTTGCAGAGAAAGCTCAGGGTAACCGCAAAATGGCTTGTTGCTTTAACCAGATTTATTCTTGAATGCCACGGATACGCACGTTTCGTCTGCGTAGTATTTCTAGCGTAACGAGCAGGCACACCGACATAAAAATCAACAGTGTCGCGACGGCGAGTATGGTCGGGCTGATTTGCTCGCGAATGCCCGACCACATTTGCCTTGGTACGGTTTTTTGCTCCGCCCCCGTTAAGAACAACGCGACCACCACTTCATCAAACGAAGTGCCGAAAGCAAACAAGCCACCGGAGATCATACCCGGACGTATTAGAGGAAACGTTACATGTCTGAAGGTATATACTGGATTAGCTCCAAGGCTAGCAGCGGCTTTAACTAAGCTGTGGTCAAAACCACTCAGTGTTGCCGTTACCGTGATCACCACAAACGGTGTACCAAGTGCAGCGTGAGCCAAAATGATGCCGATGTATGTTTGGGACAGTCCTAAGCGCGTATAAAAGAAATACATTGCTGCCGCCGAGATGATCACCGGAACAATCATTGGCGAGATCAGTAGCGCCATAATGGCATTGCGAAACGGCAAATTACTGCTGGCTAACCCTAGTGCCGCTAATGTGCCAAGCGTTGTGGCAATCAAAGTCGCCATCAAAGCGATAAAGGTACTGTTTTTGAGCGCTAACAACCACTGCTCGTTAGTGAACATCTCTTGATACCAACGCACTGAATATGCCTCGGGATCGAGATTCAGCATGCCCTCAGTAAAGGTAAAATAAGGTGTGGCATTAAACGATAGAGGAATGATGGTTAGAATCGGTGCGATAAGGAAAAACAGCACCAAGCCGCAAAAAACCAAATACCCAGCGTAGGCAATTCTCTCGCCTTTGGATGCATAATTCGGCAAACCCATGATTACCCTCCTACCTTGATATTATTAATGCCCACGACGCGGTTGAACACATAAAACAGCGCTAACACCACAAACAACAATAGACCGCCTAAAGCCCCCGCCATGCCCCAGTTCAACGAGGTTTGCATGTGATAAGCAATCATGTTGGAAATCATCTGTCCGCTTCGTCCGCCAACCAATGCCGGTGTGATGTAAAAACCGATGGAAAGAATGAAGGTCAGCAACGCGCCAGCACCAATACCGGGTAATGTCAACGGCATATAAACTTTGGTAAACGCCACCAAAGGCGTGGCACCGAGTGAACGAGCCGCGCGGAAGTAAGTCGGACTAATGCCCTTCATCACGCTGTAGAGCGGTAAAATCATAAACGGCAAAAGAATGTGAACCATCGATACCACGGTGCCAAACGTATTGTGGATCATTTGAATCCGTTCCGACGTCAAGCCAGACCAAATCAGTAAGTCGTTAATCACACCTTGGTTTTGCAACAACACAATCCAAGACGTAGTCCGGACAAGTAGCGAAGTCCAAAATGGCAAAAGAACAACGATCAACAAAAGGTTTGCGCGCTTGTCTGGTAAGTTTGATAACAAGTACGCTACGGGGTATGCCATTACCAAGCAAATGAGCGTGATTAAGACCGACATCCAAAAGGTTTTAAAGAAAAGGTCGACGTAGATCTGGCGTTTTTCTGGTTGCGCTTCAATTTCACCAAACTCATTCACTTGCATGTCTAATGCCGCTAAATAGTGGCTCAATGTAATGGCACCACTGAGGTTCTTAAACGCCGCCCAATACTTAGTTTCTGCCCAGCGCTTATCTAGCTTAGACAACTCTGTAATCGATGTTGGCAATGACTCAAGACGAGATAGCTTTCTTCCGGTTTTCATCATTAAGCTGCGCATTCCGGAAACTGCAATATTCATGCGATTGGCGATTTTTGGCAGCGTTTTACTTTGATACAAACCCAATAGCTCATGAGAAAACGCAGTGATCACTTCTGGGTGCGGCTGACCTCGATAGTCCCAACTTTCTAGCGCTTGAATAGTGTCTGGTAATGCTTGTGGTATGGCTCGATTGTCGACACTGCGATACAGCATTTCTAAGATGGGAAACGCAAAGGTGAGCAAAATGAAACACACCAAGGGCACAGTAAGCATGATCGAGCGAGTGGTTTTTCTCCGTTCTGCTTTTTGCAGCTGAGCTTTGAGATCGTGTTCTTGCTCATGAACTTGGCGCTCGATTTCCAATACCGAGTCCAACGAGGTTAGCTCTCGACTCATGCTGCCTCCTCATTACATTCCGTTTGCAGTTGAGATTGAGGCTGTGAGCAATCAAGGGCGTGACAATCTTCACTTTGCCAGCCGATACGGCATTGTGCGCCGGGAGTAAGTGAGAGATGGGTGCGATTGTCATTTGGTACTTTGACGACGAGTTTACCCACCGTCTCAACGTCAACCACTAAGCGATAATGGTCACCATGGTAAATCAGCTCACGTAAAATACCGGAAACTTGGTTATCACACTGCTCGCCATCAGACTGAAGGATGATTTTTTCCGGTCGAATCGAAAGCGTGGTGCGCTGCCCTCGCTCTGTGACTCTTACCGGTTTCGCATTGAATGCCGCTTTCCCTACCTGCACTTGGCAACAAGTATCATCTAACGTGTTTACAATACCGGTAAGTTGATTGTTCTCGCCAATAAACTGCGCCACAAACGCATTGCTTGGCGATTCGTACAACTCAGTTGGCGGCGCTAATTGCTGCACTTCACCATGATTAAAGACCGCAATGCGATCAGACATCGTGAGCGCTTCATCTTGATCGTGCGTCACGTACAAAATGGTGATGCCAAGCTTTTCGTGAAGATGCTTTATTTCCATCTGCATTTGCTCACGAAGCTGCTTATCCAACGCACCCAACGGCTCATCCATCAACACAAGTTTTGGCTCGAACACTAAGGCTCTGGCGAGTGCAACGCGCTGTTGCTGACCGCCAGATAACTGTTTAGGGTAACGACTGGCAACGTGCCCTAGTTCCACCATGTCTAATGCGCTTTGCACTTTACTCTCGATGGTTCCACTGTCGAGCTTGCGTACCTTTAACGGAAAGGCAAGGTTTTCAGCAATGGTCATATGGGGAAAGAGCGCGTAGTTTTGAAATACCATGCCGATGTCTCGCTTATGCGGAGCAAGGTTATTCACTGGCACGCCATCAATGTAAATTTCGCCGCCAGTGGCAGTTTCAAACCCTGCCAGCATCATTAAACACGTGGTTTTCCCCGACCCGGAAGGTCCAAGCATGGTGACAAACTCACCGGGGGCAATATCTAAGTTAAAATCTTTTACAACCAAGTTGGTGCCATCGTAGGTTTTCTTAACGTGTTGAAAGCTGACATAGTCCTTGTTCGCCGAATTCATGGCTTCCCTCCTCTCACTTTTTTGAACATCAAGAATAAGCAGAGCGTCAGTTAACGCCCTGCTAAGCAGCTTGGTTATAGATTGTATTTGCTCAGGTCTAGACGAGTAGCAAGCGCATGCTCGACCAATTGAATCACCTGCTCACGCTCTGCGCCTTGTAAGATTTGACGAGGGGCACGAACTTGCTCAGAGCCGCGTCCACACACTTGCTCTGCTAGCTTGATGCACTGAACCAAAGTTGGGATGGTGTCTAAACGCAGCAATGGTAGGAACCAGCGGTAAATCTCTAACGCTTCTGCGTAACGACCTTGACTTGCCAACTTATAAATCGCCACCGACTCTTCAGGGAATGCGTTAGTTAAGCCAGAGATCCAGCCTGTTGCACCTAGCATCAGTGATTCAAGCGCAATGTCATCTACGCCGCTGAACACGGTAAAGCGATCGTCAAATTGGTTGTAGAGTTCTGTAATGCGGCGCGTATCCGTGGTGGACTCTTTCACCGCCACAATGCTTTCAAATTCAGCCAACTTCGCCATGATGTCGAGATTGACATCCACCCCGTAAGAAACTGGGTTGTTGTAAATCATGATTGGCATTTCTGGCGTCGCTTGCGCCAAGGTGCGGTAGTAATCAAAGGTCTCGCTTTCTGACGTGCGGTACACCATTGCAGGCATCACCATACAGCCATCAATACCGATTTTTTGTGCGTCTTGCATATAGTCAACCGCCGCAGTGGTGATGGACTCTGCCGTACCTGCAATCAAAGGTACACGACCATTGACCACTTCTTGTGCTGCCTGCAATACCTGACGTTTTTCTTCTGGATACAAGGCGCAGTTTTCTCCTACCGTACCCAAACAGATAATGCCGTTGACGCCATCTTTAATTTGGTTATCGATAACGGTTTGCGTTGCATCTAAATCAATTGACTGATCGTGACGAAACTGAGTACTGACAGCTGGATAGACACCTTTCCATTCTACTTTCATGAACTTTCTTCCCTATATGTATATTGTATGCAATTTAAAAGGCGAGCAAAAATGCTCAAACTAGGCTGATGCCGCTTTCTTTCAATACCGCTTGTACAGCGGCTAAATCGGCTAAGGCACTGCCCACCGATTTGTATAAGGTGATCGCCTCATCACTCTGACGCGCTCTCACTTCTTTGGCGCAAAGCTGTGGCAACTCTCCTTTAATCTGTTCGGCGTTAAACACGCCCTCTTGGATTGGGATCAGTAAATCCCCTGCTTCCGCTAATACATTGATACGGCTATCGACATACACCTGCGCGCGTTGCACTACTGTCGAGTCACACTCTCGTTTATCCGAATCATGATTGCCCACTAAGTCGATATGCGTGCCGGGTAGAACCTTTGCACCATCAAACAGTGGTGTAGCAGAAGCGGTAATACAACTAATGATATCAACGTGTTCAAGAGTCTCATCGACGCTCTCAACCACCGACACCGCAAACTGACGTTCGATTGGCAAGGATTGATACTCTGGCGAAGAGACAACGCGATCGACAGTCGCCATCGCTTTGTCCAAGCTGCGTCCCCAAACATAAACCTGTTTAAGCGGTCGAACTGCGGCGTACGCCCACGCAAAATATGGTGCCAAATTGCCAGTTCCGCATATCAGCAACCGAGAAGCGTTTTCACGCGCTAGGTAATCCGCGGCTAATGCAGACGCCGCTGCTGTACGCCAGAAGGTCAGCACTTTTCCATCGACCAATGCGACAGGTTGACCGTCTTCTCTTTTAAACACCAAGATTTTGGAAGCCAGCGTATCTTTGCCATGTGCTGGGTTCTGTGGGAAATAGGTAAAAGCTTTAACCGCGATTAAGTCTTGGTTCCATGCGGGTAGCAAAGCAAATGCTTCATACTTACCTTCTTCCAAAGGCATCACTCTTCGTTGGGGAATAGCTGCAGGCTGGGCATAAGTTTCTCGCATGGTTTCAATCAATGACTTCATGCTCAAACACTTGGCAACTTGCTGCGCATCGATAACGTTCATGGTTTCTCCAAAGCAACTAAAGGGGAACATCAGAGGCGGAAATTTTAGTTATCAAGCCCGCCCCTTCAGAGGTAAGACTCAACTGAGTTAGCGCTTAGTTAACGCCTAATTAAGCAGCCAAGTGTTAAACTCTTCATTGAGTTCATCGGCATAATCCGACCACCACTCGTCATCAATCAAAAAGGCTGTTTTAAAGTTCTGCGGTGCGGTAGGCAGGTTTGCCAAAATCTCAGGACTTACTTGCGCCGATGACGACTTGCGTGTTGGACCATAGGCAACGTATTTTGCTTGGTCAGCTAAAGGCTTGGTTCCCGATGAAAAGGCGATGAAATCGAGCGCTAACTTGGTGTGCGCACTGCCCTTTGGAATCGCCCAGCCGTTCATGTATCCCATTTGGTGATCCCAAATGATGCGAAATGGCTGACCTTCATCTTGTCTGGCATTATGGATACGACCGTTAAACGCCGAGGCTATTACCACTTCTTTGTCGGCGAGCATTTGTGGTGGCTGAGCACCTGTGGTCCACCACAACACTTGTGATTTGATGGTATCGAGCTTGGCAAATGCTCGCTCGCGCCCTTGTTCGGTCTCCAGCAAAGCATAAACCTCTTCAGGCTTCACACCATCCGCCAACAGTGCCCACTCTAAGTTACCTTGAGGCTGCTTTTGTAGCGCACGTCGACCAGGAAAGGTTTTCAAATCAAAAAGGTCGGTCAACTTGCTTGGTGCGGCTTTACTTTTAAATGCCTCTTCATTGACGGCTAGTACCGTCGAGACCACAATCGAGTTGATTGCGCATTCGTGAATCGCCCCTTCAATGAAATCTTGCTCTGCTGGCGTGCCATCTGCACCCGACGGCAAAATACTCGGATTAACAGGCTCTAACAGCCCTTCTGCACAGCCGCGTACAATGTCTGGCTTGTCTAGCGATACCAGATCCCAGCGCACATTATTAGCTTCTACTTGCGCTTTGATTTCGGCTAAACCACCACTGAAGTCTTCTGAGACAATCTCAACGCCCGTCTTTTTGATAAAAGGTTTGTGGTACGCCTCAACTTGACTCTTGGTAAACGCACCGCCCCAAGACACAATCGTTAATTTCTCTTCTGCGTGTGCAGAGGTCCCCAACAGCATTCCTGAAATCAACATCGCCAGTGGTGCTTTCGTCATTCGTGACATGTTTTACTCCTTTGGTCGTTTTCTGGAGGTATCCGGATACGGCTGCTGGACACCTTATTGTTAAATTTTCGTTAACATTAGCATTAAATATATTTTATACAATATTTAATCTTAAAATTTTTTAAGCGAATCGCTTGAGCGTAAATGGTGAAAGATCAACCGATGGGCTTTTACCTTCAACAAGCTCCAAAATGAGATCGGCGGTAATTGCAGCTTGGGTTAATCCAAGGTGCTGATGTCCAAATGCCAGCAGCACTTTTCCTTCACAAATCTGGTCAATCACAGGTAACGAATCCACTGTTGAAGGTCGGTTTCCCATCCACTTTTCTTGTTGTTTGAGAGGGTTTAATCCACTTTCGAACATTGCATCGCCTTGCTGATACAGCATCTCGGCACGCTTCATATTCGGGGGAGATTCTACATGCGCATACTCCACTGTTCCCGCTAAACGCAGCCCACTCGCCATCGGCGTCATGATAAATTTTCGGTCGGCAGAGCTGATCGGAAACGGCAGCGCTTGCCGTTTATCATCCATCATTAAGTGATACCCTCGCTCGGCTTGAATGGGCACAGCGATACCCGTTAATTGCTTTACTAATGGCTTGGAATGTACCCCAGCAGCAACAATAATACGGTCGAATGAATATTGACTTGATTCCACCGACACTTGCCCCGATTTACTTAGAGCATCAATCGTTTTGTTAACAATGGTTCCACCCTGCTTCTCAAATGCATCATAGAGCTCAACGCAGATGGAATAAGGGTCTAACGTATGTCCCGTCTCAGGGAAAAATACACCATAGCGAATTTGTCGACTGATCTTGGGAAGTTGTTCACGGATGGTTTTCTGCGTCCACACTTGATACTTCACGCCGTGTTTTTCCAGCTCTTCTAGCGTACTTTGATAACGTTCGAACAACCGCTCGCTTTCAAAGGTCAATAACGAGCCATCCATTTTGATCAGGTCTTTTTTCTCGATGGAATCGAGTAACTGTTGCCAGCTTTTCACTGCTCTTGAATTGAGACTTTTGATGGCGTTGGTCGAAGGCTCTGTCGACGATGGTTTGGCTTTTGATAAGAACCGAAGCATCCAACCCATGGTGGAAGGGAGATCTTGCCATCGGATAGAAACCGGACTTTTGGGGTTCAATAGCATCTTAGGTAATTGAGGAATAAGACCCGGTGTTGCGAGTGGAAAAACTTGCTCAGTGGCGATATGTCCTGCGTTCCCTTTCGAGCAACCATTTCCCACGCCATTCGGGTCGAATAACGTCACCTGATGCCCTTGTTGTTGCAATTTTAAGCCAATTGCCAAGCCGATGATCCCCGCGCCTACTATCGCTATATTTTGATTTCCAGTTTCTTCCTTGACCAACATGAATATGCTCCAAGTCACATTTGAAAAAGCAGATTGTATACAATATATTTTACATCACGATAACATTAAGCCCGTTCGATTCAACCCATTTTTTCAGCAAGGAGCGAAAAATGAGACAAGGAACCTTTTTCTGTATCGATGCCCACACCTGTGGCAACCCTGTCCGATTAGTGGCAGGCGGTGTTCCTCCGCTTAGGGGCAATACCATGAGTGAGAAGCGCCAATATTTCTTGGAACACTATGATTGGATTCGTCAGGCATTGATGTTTGAACCTCGTGGTCACTCCATGATGTCAGGTTCTGTCGTTTTACCGCCTTGTAGTGACAATGCTGATGCCTCGATTTTGTTTATCGAAACCAGCGGCTGCTTACCTATGTGCGGGCACGGCACGATAGGTACCGTCACCACGGCAATTGAGAATCGGCTGATCACACCGAAAGAAGAAGGTCGTTTGATCCTTGACGTCCCTGCTGGACAAATCGAAGTGCATTACCAAACAAAAGGTGACAAGGTCACGTCAGTTAAAATCTTTAACGTTCCTGCTTACCTTGCTCATCAAGATGTCACCGTTGAAGTAGAAGGACTCGGAGAAATCACTGTCGATGTTTCTTATGGAGGCAACTACTACGTGATTGTCGACCCACAAACCAACTATGCCGGTCTTGAGCACTACTCGCCTGATGAAATTTTGATGCTCTCCCCCCGAGTTCGTGAAGCCGTTTCAAAAGCGGTGGAATGTGTGCATCCAGACGATCCAACCGTGTGTGGCGTCTCTCACGTGCTTTGGACAGGTAGCCCTACTAATGAAAACGCAACCGCTCGCAACGCGGTGTTTTATGGCGACAAAGCCCTTGACCGCTCCCCTTGCGGCACAGGCACCAGTGCCCGTATGGCGCAGTGGCATGCCAAAGGCAAACTTCAACAAGGCGAGGACTTTGTCCACGAAAGTATTATCGGCAGCCTGTTTAACGGACGTATTGAAGGCGTCACTGAAGTGAACGGGCGAGCAGCCATTCTGCCTAGCATCGAAGGCTGGGCGCAAGTGTATGGACACAACACCATCTGGGTGGATGACGAAGACCCATACGCGTATGGATTTGAAGTGAAATAAGGACAGTAAGGAATCACAATGAACCCGCAAACCGACAACGTTTTTTACGCGACCAACGCCTTTACCGGTGAGGCGCTCCCTTTAGCTTTTCCTGTTCATACGGAAGTTGAGGTCAATCAAGCCGCTACTACAGCAGCAAAAGTCTCGCGCGATTTTCGCAGCTTAAGTAACAGCAAGCGCGCTAGCCTGCTTCGCACGATTGCCAGTGAATTAGAAGCAAGAAGCGATGACATTATCGCCCGAGCACATTTAGAAACGGCGCTTCCCGAAGCACGTCTGACAGGAGAAATCGCTCGTACAGCTAATCAACTTCGCTTATTCGCTGACGTAGTCAATTCTGGCAGTTATCACAAAGTCATTCTTGATACGCCAGACCCAACTCGAGCCCCGCTACCTAAGCCAGATATTCGTTGCCAGCAAATTGCACTTGGTCCTGTCGCGGTATTTGGTGCATCCAACTTTCCGTTGGCTTTCTCTGCTGCTGGTGGAGATACTGCTTCTGCTCTCGCGGCAGGTTGCCCGGTGATTGTAAAAGGTCATACGGCGCACCCAGGTACAAGCCAAATCGTTGCAGAGTGTATCGAGCAAGCGCTGAAACAAGAGCAGTTACCACAAGCGATTTTCACCTTGCTGCAAGGAAATCAGCGTGCTTTAGGACAAGCTCTAGTCAGCCATCCTGAAATAAAAGCGGTGGGCTTTACTGGATCGGTTGGCGGTGGACGTGCCCTGTTCAACCTAGCGCAGCAACGACCTGAGCCAATCCCGTTTTATGGCGAGCTTGGTGCCATTAACCCGACATTTATTTTCCCTTCCGCAATGAGAGCCAAAGCCGACTTAGCGGAGCAATTTGTTGCTTCAATGACCATGGGATGTGGGCAATTTTGTACTAAACCTGGCGTAGTGTTCGCGCTGAATACACCGGAAACACAAGCGTTTATTGAAACCGCGCAATCCCTCATTCGACAACAATCTCCTTCTACTCTACTTACTCCCGGAATCCGTGATAGTTACCAATCACAGGTCGTCAGCCGAGGTTCTGACGACGGAATTGACGTCACTTTTTCTCAAGCGGAGTCCCCTTATGTTGCATCGGCTCTCTTTGTCACGAACAGTGAAAATTGGCGCAAACATCCTGCGTGGGAAGAAGAGATTTTTGGTCCACAATCGTTGATCGTCGTTTGTGAAGATGTGGCTGATATGCTTTCGCTCAGTGAAACGCTGGCAGGATCGCTAACCGCGACAATTCATGCAACGGAAGAAGATTACCCACAAGTATCGCAGCTCATCCCTCGTTTGGAAGAGATTGCCGGACGATTGGTATTTAATGGCTGGCCGACAGGCGTAGAAGTTGGTTATGCCATGGTGCATGGCGGTCCATATCCCGCATCGACCCATTCGGCTTCGACTTCTGTTGGTGCAGAAGCCATTCACCGCTGGCTACGTCCGGTGGCTTATCAAGCGTTACCAGAAAGCTTACTGCCCGATTCGTTAAAAGCAGAAAATCCATTGGAGATCGCGCGCGCAGTAGATGGCAAAGCAGCTCACAGTTAAGTCATTGGCTCAAAAAGGCACCAGTTGGTGCCTTTTATTTCACGCCACATCTCAAAACCTTCGCTTGCAGTTGGCTTAATCCAGAAAAACAATAAACTAAAGAAATTGGATACAATATTTATTTTTGACGGGAGACTTCAATGTCACAAAAACCTGTTTTTAAGACCCGCACTCAACTGGTTGAGGAAGCGATTCGAACTCAGATCCTCAAGGGTGAGTTAAAAACTGGTCAACCTTTACGTCAGGACGCGTTGGCAAAAGAGTTTAATGTTAGCCGCATTCCCGTTCGTGAAGCGTTAGTGCAATTGGAAGCACAAGGATTAGTGAGCTTTGAGCCTCATAAAGGGGCAACAGTAACCGAGCTCTCTCCAGATAAAATCGACGAGTTGTTCGAGCTGCGCGCCGTAGTGGAATGCCACATTTTAGAGCGTGCGATTCAGAACATGACTGACGAGGATCTCGAACGCGCACGTGAAGTCCGTGAACGTTTTGAAGCGGTAGTCAACAGCGGCGATGAAGTAGAAGAATGGAGCAACTACAACTACGAATTCCATAAAGCTTTGTATGCACCCGCAAATATGCCAGAAACCATGGATGTGATTTACAGCCTCAACACTAAGTGCGACCGCTACATTCGCATGCAACTGCTGTTCACGACGGGCATTCAAAAGGCAGAGCAAGAGCATTTGACCTTGTTCGAAATGTGTCAAAATCGCGATGTGGACGGCGCTAAGTATTTGCTGAAAAAACACATTTTGGAAGCTGGCACCGCTATTCGTAACTTGTTGTTGGAACAACAGAACACATCAAAATAAGCTCAGCAGTTAAGGTGGTGTTAAGAAATGAATGTCGGACCTAGATTTCTATTAGCGGCGCTGCGACAAAAGATCAAAGATGAGGGGCTGTGCTACAGCTCTTTGTCAGAGAAAAGCGGTATTCCGTTGTCGAGCATCAAGCGCCACCTGCATAATCCTTCTTTGGGCTTGGATAAAATCCTTGTCTATCTCAACTATTTAAACACCGATCTTATTGAGCTAGCCAACCTCGCCAATCAGCTTCAGCATGAGAACGAACAAATGCTGACAGAAGAGCAAAGCGCGTTATTTCTTGAACACCCCTACCTTCTCGACTTTATCTATATGGTGACGTCTCGTAACCTTGACCCGCAAGACATTGCGAAAACCTATCAGTTATCAGAAACCAGTCTGCGTTTTTATCTGCGGATCGCGGAAATGCTAGGTTATGTTGAAGATTTTGGTGATGGGCTGTTCTACCGTTCTGGGCGACGCTTTTTGATGGAAGAAGGCTCTGAACTCGACTCATTATTCCGTGAACGCTTCCAAAAAGAATCCTTATCTCACGAGGTAAATCCGGGGATTTGTGTCGGTCGTATTCGTTTGACCAACGCACAACGCCAACAACTAGAAGAAGAAGTTTACAACAAGCTGGTTAAGCTCAATGCGATCAATACTTCTAATGATGATGGTGAACTCACCAACGTATTAATGCGTTGTACTCCTGGAGCACAAATTTTCTTCTCTGACGGACTGCCTGACATTGACGGCGACCTATTAAAATATGTCGCACAACTCACCAATAAAAAAAATTAATATGATTATTATTGAACTTCAATCGATTTTATATTGATTTTCAATTTAATATTAATTATCGAATTTAAAATCGACAACTAGCTACTTTTAATTCACCGCAGTTAATATCGTTTATATCTCGTCTGCGATGACAATATTTCGACCATTGAGTTTTGCTTTATATAAACACTGGTCTGCTTTATCTAAGTAATAACGAATATCCAAATTCGGTTCTGGACACTGAGTGAACACACCAATTGAACTGGTTAATATGTGACTTTGAGCACTGGTTTCACAAATAATAGAAAGCTCGGCTGTAGCTTTTCTAAACGCCTCTGCGCGGTTGATTGAGGTTTTATGTTCAGACCCTACAATCACAACTAGAAACTCTTCCCCACCAATTCTAAACACGATGTCATCGAGGTCATTAAAGTGAGCAGACAACAATGCGCCTACTTTGGTGATCGCTTCATCCCCTTTTAGATGACCAAACTGATCATTTAGTTGTTTAAAGTAATCTAAATCAATGGATACAAAGCTGACGAGTTGGTTAGTGTCTTGTGCTTTATTAAGAATATCTGGCGTCATGATATTGAAGTATCGGCGATTGTACAGACCCGATAATTCATCAGTAATAGCGAGTTCTTGCAGCTTTTTATTGAGACATCTCAATTCTTTCTCAGCAACAAAGCGACGATGCTTTTCTCTCACTAATTCAATAGATTGACTTGATACCTCAAAATACATTTTAAGTACAGTATCGGCGACCAAGCCATTGATACCTTGCAAAGTGTCGACAGCATTCACTTTCGCCGCCTCTAAAGAGTCACTCGACTCTAACTCTCTTACTGCCACGCTCATTTTTTTATCGTCACCAATAATATGGAACACGAGCCAACGCACTAAGAACTGTAGGATATGCTCAATAGATTCTTGCCAGTTGAGATCTTTCGACTCCGCTTGGATTTTTATGACTTCATCAACAAAAGAGGCATGGCTCTTCTTATGCTCATCATTCCAAATATCATCAGAAAAGTATTCATTCCATACACTTTCTTCATATGAAAAGTGATATTGAGCATAGTCTTTTAACTCACTAAATACGCCGTCTACTTCAATCTGGTCATCATAAATCAACGTATTAGCTAATTTATTCACCAATAAAAATAGATGGTAATGTTGTTCATCAATCTTTTTCATCCCTGTCTCAAAATTGTGATTCCAAGGGAAGATGATCAGTTCGTTATCGGACATCGCTGGGCATATATAAATATTATTTCTTTACTGGATAGTACCCCATGTTATTTTAACTTGATAGCCCTACCATATAATTTGACATAAAGAGAAAATAAACTTGTTATAATTATTAAATTAATGAATTTCTTGTTAAAAAATAGCACCAACAAAGTGGTGCTATTTTTTAATTATTTGAACAGCTTTGCTGGATAACTACTTTAATTCAATCCACGCTTTACGCTGCGATTTGTCCATGTAGGACCAAGCGATAAAACGGCTGACTTTTTGTCCTTGGCTCATTTCCACGATTCGGATCGCTTTTACACCCAACTTTTCAAGTTGTTTGCGCATCGGACGAACATTGTCTTTCTTTGAGATTAACGTGGTAAACCAGAGCACTTGTGCACTGAATGCTTGGCTTTCGTTCGCCATCTTACGGATGAAAGCAGCTTCACCACCTTCACACCATAGCTCAGCATTTTGCCCACCAAAGTTAAGCGCGGGTTTATTGGCTTTTACTTGAGGCGTTTTCGCTTGATTAGCTTGAACCTTCACACCCTTCTTACGCTGATTCGCTTTTAAATTATCTAGCTTACGCTGACTGCCCATCGCGGCTTCTTCAGCTGAACGGTGGAATGGTGGGTTACAAGTCGTAATATCGTAGCGATCGTTTGGTTGGATAATACCACGGTAAATATTGGACTCACTGGTTTGTTGTACCAGTTCGATCTTACCGTTTAACGAGGCATTACGCTCTGTGATTGCTCGTGCTGATTCAATCGATGTTGCGTCAACATCGCTACCAGTGTAATGCCATCCATATTGAGTCACACCTACGATTGGGTAAATACAGTTTGCCCCTACACCCACATCAAGTGCTCGCACCTTATGGTGTGCATATTTGCCTTTTACTTCACTATCAAGCAACTCTGCTACGCGATGAACGTAATCCGCACGCCCAGGAATGGGCGGACATAAGTAAGTATCAGGAATATCCCAGTATTCAATATCATAATGCGCCGCCAGCAATGCTTTATTGAGCATCTTGACGGCTTTTGGATCAGAGAAGTTGATTGAGTCTTCCCCTTTCGGATTCATTATCACAAATGATTTGAGCTGAGGCTCTGCTGTGATTAGCTTTTTGAAATCGTAGCGACCTCGATGTGCATTACGTTCATGCAATCCACTTTTGGCAGTTTTGATCACTTCCACATCGCTGCTTTTGTTCGCGGCGTTAGTTTTCAGACCAGTGCTTTTTGCCGCACTCGCAGCTTTTGCTGTTGGTTTATTTTTCACACGCTTTGGTTTGATCTTGGTGACTTCTTTGCTCGGCTTAGACTTCGCCGTTTTTGGCTGAGCTTGTTTCGCGTTGTGATTATTGGTCTTCATTCGAATTCGCTTTTAAATCGAGGTAAATCATAAACAGACGAGCATCAAATTCGAGTTGATGATACTCAGGTTCCATATAACAGCACAGTTGGTAAAAGGCTTTGTCGTGGTTTTTCTCACGCGTGTGTGCCAGCTCATGTACCACCAGCATGCGTAGTAACGCTTCAGGTGCATCTTTAAACACGTTCGCAATGCGAATCTCATTTTTCGATTTCAGCTTGCCACCATGGTTACGACTTATCACGCTATGCAAACCAAGCGCATTGTTTACAGCGTGAATTTTCTTATCGTAGACCACTTTGCTAATTGGCGCGGCTTTCTTCATATAGCGGTTTTTGATCGCTATTGCGTATTCGTAGAGTGCCTTTTCGCTTTTGATTTGGTGTCTATCTGGGTAGCGTTTTTCGAACCAAGGTACCAGTTTACCACTGTCGACGAGTGAACTGACTTGCTCGACAATGTTCTGCGGATAACCTTGAATATATCGAAGTGACGGATGCATGCGTATTAAGTCTGCTATGACAAAAGAAAGGCGCTAAATATACCTGAGATGAGCAAGAGTTTCATCTTAGGTTATAACCAATCTGATTGTTCACAGTACCTACGCAGCTTTTGCAGTCATATTGAGGAGAGTTTAAAAAGGAGTTACTTGTTGGATAGGAGCATCTCAAGCCCCTACCCAACCTAGAAGGTCGCTATTAGCTATCTACGCGGACATCCCCTGTACCGGATTTATATGTCACAGCGCCGTGTTGTAAATCTGCATAAGAGCAAGTGGCTTCATTACGATCAAAAGTCGTCTTCAATTCACCTTTTTTGGCATCAGCCCCTTTCGCTCTAATGCCATTAACCGCAGTGTTCCAGATATCCATACATTGCTCGACATCTGTCGCTGTTGGGTATTCAAACGACTGAGTGTTGCCATCTTCTGTGGTAAAGAATGATAGTTCTGTACCGTCAACAATCAAGGTATCGGGTTCACCCTCAATTTTATGTTTGCCTGCAATAATCCCAATACTAGCAAGCAACGCACCTGCGTAACCTTCCAGAGTTGCATCTCGCGCATCATCTTGAAGATTTAAAAATCTCGGAGCTGCGGTAACCGCCAAAATACCGAGTAGTACAATAACCACAACCATCTCAATTAAAGTGAAGCCTTTATTTCTCATGTTTTTCTCCGTCGTTATATCGGCTTCCTGCCTGTCTAACTTTCCTTTTTATTGGTTTGTAAATGAATAGCGTTCTGTAATTATTTTAGTGTACTTTATACCATTAAATTATACCAGCGTGCGTACCTTATTTTTGAAATCAATTCGATGTTGTGGCTACTCTTACTTTGATAGATAGCAGGCATTTGTAATGCGGTGTAGTTCCACAAGCTTTCCTTTGTTGCGAAACCTCGCTAAACTTCGCCTCCCGACGATAATGGAGAGAAATTGAATGAAACGTGTCGTTCTTTACGTCAAAGACAAATGCCCGCACTGCAAAGATGCTCAACGTTATCTTGATTCGAAAAATATTAACTACCGCTTGTGCAATGCAAAAATGCAACGCGGACGCAAAGAGCTCGATGCACTGGGGGCTCGTTCTGTACCTGTACTGAAGATTGGCGATCGAGTCATGATTGGCTGGAATCCAAAGAACTTTGAAAAAATGTACAGCAACTAAGTGACATATTAATCAATTTGTTTGATCACTTAGTCACGTTATCTCTACCCTAAAGAGCTTCTCCAAAGAGAGGCTCTTTTTCTATCTGCCCGCCCTATTTCTTTGTCTGTCGCTCTTATTCAAACCACTACTCTGCAAAATTTCCGAATGTCGCATAATGGCAATTTTTACTTCCTTACACATTGTATTTTAACGCTCAAACGAACTGGTCTCAGTTTAATTCGCGCCTAGCTTGCGTCGATGGAGAACTCTGACCATCTTTCTTCATCATTAGTGAGTGTTTATATGTCAGAGACAGCAGCAGAAAACCAAGTAAGCCAGACGCAGCAACCGGTTAATAAGGTCAAGCGCACAACCAATGCATTATTGGCACTCACTATGGTGTCCATTGGTACAGCGATAGTGGCAGATCGCATCATTCCGACAACCGATAATGTCCGTGTTGAAGGCAATGTCGTCTCATTGATCCCTCAAGTCTCTGGTCAAGTTGACAGCATCAGCATTAAACCAAATACCGAAGTCAAAAAAGGCGATGTGCTACTGCAAATCAATACCACCGATCACCAGATTGCGGTCAAGCAAGCAGAAGCAAAGCTCAAGATCGCAGGACAGAATGTTGGCTCGCAAATGGCAGGTGTGATGTCAGCACAAGCTCAATTGACCACCGCGCTCGTGGCACAAGAAAATGCTAAACGCCAAGGGCAACGAGTTTTAGCCATGGCAGAAAAAGGCGTGGTTTCAAAATCAGATGCAGACACTACTCGCGCAGCCATTGATAAAGCGAATGCCGATGTCGTTAACGCCAAAGCGAACCTAGAAAAAGCAAAAGCTCAGGTGGGAGCGGCAGGTGAAGAGAACGCTCAGATCCAATCGGCTTTACTAGAACTGCAACAAGCGCAACTGAACTTATCACGCACGACAATGCGAGCACCTTCTGATGGCGCTGTGACCAATTTTAATTTGTCGCAAGGTGCTTATGCCACGGCAGGTTCTCCCTTGATGACGTTTGTTGAAAGCGACGGTTTATGGCTTGAAGCCTTCTTCCGCGAAAACAGCATGGGCAACATTAACGCCGGAGATAAAGTTGAAATTGCACTCGATTATGCTCCCGGACAAACCTTCTCTGGCACAGTATCTTCAGTAGATTTAGGGGTTGCATGGGGCGCGAATAATCAGCCAGGCACCTTAGCCACCGTGAAAAATCAAAATGGTTGGCTTCGCGATACACAACGTATGCCCGTGACCATTAAGCTCGATGATAAACATGCCGCTGACTTCATGCGCATCGGTGGACAAGCAGATGTGGTGATCTACACAGAGAGCAACGCTCTATTTAACTTTCTGGGTAAGGTTTGGATCAATCTAGTGAGCGTGTTCTCTTATGTTAGATAGTCTGACTCAAGCACAAGAACGTCGAATACTGCGCTATGTTGTCACCGTAGGTTTGGCTACTTTTATCGCGTTATGGTTTAACTGGCCTTTGGCATTTTGTACGCCTCTTTTGACGGCAAAATTCATCGTCGATAAACCCCAGTTTCATATCCTGCATGTCAAACAACTTGGCTATGCGTTGATCTCCACCGCGGTCATTGGCTTTTTGGTATCGAGCGGCTTGCCAGAGTACAAAATAGGTTTTCTGGCTGTACTGTCGTTGGGCATGTTGTGGAGCTATTACCTATTTACCGATCCAAAATGGGTAATGTTTGCCACTTTCTTGATGATTGCCCTGATTTTGATTCCATCGGTTACCATTATAGACAAACAAGCCGCATTAGACGTGGGCATCGGTTTTGCGTTTTCTGGTATCGTCGCCGTAGCGCTTTACGGGGTGTCGCATGTTTACTTCCCAGAAGAGGATGCGACTGAATTTGCTGGCTTCCCTCCCTCCCCTCTAACTCAAGAAGTTCGTTGGAATGCTGCGATTCGAGCTTGGATGATGTCGTTTCCCTTGGTTTGTTTTTATTTCTATTTCCAACTGTCACAAATATTACTCACCGTTGCGTTTGTCATGCTGCTTTCTCTGATGGCAACCAGCGACAAAGCGGGCAAAACATCATTGTTTTTTGTTATCAGTAATGTGTTAGGAGGACTACTCGCTTTCGCCGCTTTCGTTACCATTTCTCTGGTGCCAAATATGTACATCTACATGCTAGTGATGTTGGTGGTTATTACGTTACTTGGGACCAAGATTTACACCGAGCCCGCCAAAGCCCCAGTCTACGCCACTGCATTTACGGGCTTTATGGTGTTAATGGGTACCTCCATGAGCAGCGGTGCGCTAGACGATAAGTTTTACGTTCGGATATGGCAGTTAGTGTTGGTCGTTGCCTACATGGTATTTGTGACCTATTTCTTCGAATCTCGCGACAAGAAGATCGCGTAGTCGCATTAAGCTTGGGCACTTTATGCTGCTCAAGCTTTCATCACTATTGTCGCAAACTGGCAATGAATATTTCATCAAATTGGTAATCTCATACCTTCCATATTGTTATTCACTGAAGGATGGGAAATACGCCATGCTCGATTCACTCGCTCAAAAATTCATCCCGCCAAAGCCTTACCTTGTGCTAGGCAACCGCATGTTTTTGCTTTCTATCGTGCTGCTTATCATCAGTGCGTATTTTTATGATGTCGGAGAAGCTTTTGTGGCGGTGGAAGTGGGAATCATCCACTACCTATACAATCTCAAATTCAGTACGACAAAAGACACCCTGCTAGGTAGCCTTCATCCTTTGGTCATGACATTAACTGCGGTACCACTTTCCATGGTGCCTATCACTTATGCGCCTTTTACTAGTGCGCTGTTTGCCTTCTTACTCGTCATAACAGAGCGCGATAAACACCACCAAGGAGTACCAAAGTACATTCTGCCGCTGACGTTTATGTTGTTATCGATGATGATGCCGGTAGATATCCCAGCCACAGAACTTATGCTTCAACGTTCAGTATCGGTTGTGCTTGGCATCACTGTGGCGATCATTGCTAGTACGCTGGTTTGGAAAAACGCCAACACCCAGAATGGCTCGATGAGCACCACACATAAAATTAGTCGTGTTGATCTCAAGTACTCCAGCCGCAAGGCGCTAGGGATTGGCTTGGTGCTGTCGTTAGGTATATGGGGTGGCACAGGAGCCGTTTTAGGTGCTTACCTATTTATGATGATCCACAGCCCGTTCAGCAAAGATTTAGCACCGAAAGCTTGGCAACGTTTGAACGGAACCATGCTTGGCGCATTAGTTTATTTGCCTGTGGGGTTGCTATTGGGCTCTTTCAACTCCGACATAGCAATGACAATAACCATGTGGGTTTTGGTCATCGCTTCGCTTTACGGCATCCTTGTGTATCTCGAACACAACTACACCATTGCCACGGCTTGTATCATGCTGCTTATTCTTACTGTCTCAGTAGGTCCTTTTAATCCGGAAATGGCAGAATTGATCTTTTCGCAGCGAGTATTGTTCACCGTAATCGGGGGCGCTGCCATGGTGGCTCTTGGGGTATTGATACCACTTAATGAGAAAGAGATAACTGCATAAAAGGAAAAGCCTCCCAATTAAAGGGAGGCTTTCCATTGAACAGTTTGGTTTTAATTGGATGCAAATCAAACATACCGCTTCACAAAGTCAATAAAAGTACGGTCGGCAATGGATAGATAGCCTTGTTTTCGCCACGCGAGTGCAAGGTCGAGCTTAACGCTCGGTTCAAATGGAATACCCACCACACCCTGTTCATGTTGTGTCACCAGTTCTAGGAGAGCGGTAATAGCAAATTCTTGTTTAACGATACTCAGAATGAGCGGCAGCAAGTTGGTTTCGAATGAGGACTTCATCGTAAAGCCATGCTCTTCACTAACGTGGTCTAAGAATTCTCGGTGGAAGTAGCCATGCTGGAACATCACCAAATCATGCTCGAAAAACTGATCAAATGTGATGGCACTGCGCTGAGCTAAGTCATGTTCCGGAGCCACAACGGCGACCATTTGGCTAGTAAACAAATGGTCAGTTTCTAAGTCTTCTGGTACATCGTCACAACTGATCACGCCAATATCGAGCTGTCCATTAAGTAACATTCGGCGGATAGACTGAGTACCCGCCTCCACCAGCGTCAGCTTTAAATCTGGATACTGGCTCTTAAACGCCATGACAATTCGAGGGAAAAAATAGCTGCCCATCATTGAAGGCGTACCAAGGCGCACTTCCCCTTTGGCTAAACCTTTGAGTTCATCAATTGCTAACTGCGCATCGTGTAACTGCTGAATTACTCGCTTAGCGTGAACCAACAGGGTTTCCCCTTCTTTGGTTAAGCTGATTTTCTTTTCTTCTCGGCGAAACAGCGTCACGCCAAGAGACTGTTCGAACTTCTTAATTGAAATACTTAACGCTGGCTGAGCAATGTGCAAAGCCTTAGCTGCATGAGTAATGTTGCCGTGTTCCGCGACCGCCAAAAAGTGTTTGAGTTGTTTCGATTCCATTAGATCAAAAATATATACCAACCATATTTTTAATATATTTTTTCAATCCACAACTAACTGATAGATTGATCACAGTTTCTTTATATTTGCTCGCTCGCATTAGGCAGGACTCATGGTCAGTTTCGGTACTCCGGAATACAAACGCATTACGCTATCTCTGGCACTCGGCTCGTTTTTAGTTTTCTCGAACCTATATCTCCTTCAGCCGATGCTGCCAAGCTTTGCGGCGCACTTTCAGATCTCGGAAACGCAGGTCAACTGGCTATTCGCCGCCACCACACTGGCTCTCTCCTTTAGCTTGGTCCCGATGGCTGTGCTCTCTGAATCGATTGGGCGCAAACCTGTAATGATGTTTGGTCTGTTTTCGATCCCTGCAATTTCTGCATTAATGCTGCTTGGCGATTCGTTTTTGTTCTTAGTGGTTTGTCGCGCTTTGATCGGTGTTGCGCTTGCCGCGTTTGCTGCTGTTGCCGTTGCTTATATGGCGGAAGAGCTAGATAAACACGCATTTTCAATGGCGATCGGTACTTATATCGCAGCCAATTCATTGGGAGGGATCGCAGGGCGTATCAGCGGAGGATTGTTGGCAGACAACTTCAGCATCGATGTCGCCATCGAAGTCATGATGCTATTCACCCTTATCGGTGTGGTCAGCGTGCATTACTTGCTGCCAAAACAGAAAAACTTCACCCCTTCTTCGAGCAGTTTAAGGCATCACAATCGAGCTATTATCGGACACTTCAAAAATCAACGTGTGTGGTTCGCTATGCTAATTGGCGGTTTGAACTTTGCCTTGTTCGTTAATCTTTATTCGGTAATGGGATTCCGCTTGGTCAGTGCACCACATAATGTGCCTGTCGGGTTAGCTTCTCTCATCTTTGTTTGCTATTTGGGTGGTACATTTTCTTCCCGTTGTGCCGGACATTGGAGTAAACGCTTTTCACCGATACTTGGCATGTTTTTAGGCTCTATCGTCAGTATGGCTGGCATGTGGATCGCAGTAATTGAAAGCATACCTGCAATGTTGGCAGGTTTGTTATTGATCAGCTTCGGTGCGTTCTTCACTCACACGCTAGCCTACGGTTGGGTTGGACAAAACGCAACACAAGCAAAAGCGACGGCGACCGCATTGTATCTCGTGCATTACTATATTGGCGGCAGTTTAGGTGGATTCCTATTGCTCTATTGCTGGCAAAACGGCGGTTGGTCGAGTGTACTAATTGGCGGTAGCACACTGTACATTGCCATGTTCGCTGCTATCGCATTCTTAAAACACATTACAGAGCGAATTGACGCTGGCGATAACGCAGATATAACTGCTTAGCAAGGCGTTAAGCCCTATTGATTTTATGTTGTGGCGTTGGTCTGCTATGCTTGCGCCACATTCATAAAAGCAAGAAAGTCGTATGCCAACGCGCTCAACACAAGAATCACCAAACACCGATATCAATGCGATCACAGAGCAAGTCGATCAATGGCTCAATGATGTCGTGATCGGGTTAAATCTCTGCCCATTCGCCGCTAAGCCACAGCGCAATAAACAAATCAAAATCTTCGTTAGTGAAGCCTCGCAAGAAGAAGCTCTACTTGAAGACATTTTGCTGCAACTGATCGAACTCAGTAATACCGAGCCAGAAAAACTGGAGACAACCTTGGTTGTGGTTCCAAACATGCTGCAAGATTTCTGGGATTACAACTTCTTCATTGATTGGGTTGAAGGTTTGATCAAACAGCAAGATTGGGAAGGCATTTTCCAAGTTGCCACCTTCCATCCTGATTACTGCTTTGGCGGTGCAGAACCAGAAGATGATGAAAACCTGACGAATCGCTCTCCATACCCAGTGTTTCATTTGATCCGTGAGGAGAGCATGGAAAAGGTACTTAAGCACTACCCTGATCCAGAGTCCATTCCAGATACCAATATTGCACGTGTTTCAGCGCTTTCAGAGGAAGAACGTAAGAAGCTCTTCCCTTACCTATTTCGCTAAGACTCACTCCCCAAGAGACAGAATTCTAACCAGTTAGAATGGGATCGCTTGGGGATTAAAGTTCGGTTTGATATGATTGCAACTTCAATCGATTCAATGGACATTAGAATGCAACTGTCAAAGCTAACCCAAGAGATTTTTGATCACCTATACCGTGACATCACCGAGTTCCGTAGCACTTTCGACCTACCAGTGGCGGATGTTGCAAGCCTAGACGCACAAGCAGATACACTACACACTTCTCTTGCGATCGAAGAGCTTACTGAACTAGCGGAAGCGGATTGCAAAACCGAGCAAGCAGACGCAATCATTGACAGCGTTTACGTTCTAATGGGTCGTCTAGTACACCTTGGTGACAGCAAAGTTGAAGATAACCTAGCGATCAGCTACCTGATCGATCTACTGCTTAACGTAGCGGTGAACCGTGGTATCGACTTTATCCCTTGCTGGGACGAAGTGCACTCAAGCAACATGAGCAAAGTGTGCCGTAACGAGCAAGAATATGCAGAAACAGAAGCGTTCTACGCTGAACAAGGCATCAAGCTGATGGCGGTTCAAAAAGGCGAATACATCATTGCGAAATGCGCAGAAGATTTTGTATCTGAAGGCAAAACGGTACGTAAAGGTAAGGTTCTAAAATCGGTTTACTACCGCCCTGCAGACCTTAAGCCACTTACACAGTAAGTCGCCGATTAGGCACTACAGATAAAATTCAGCGCCCACAATACTCGATATTGTGGGCGTTTTTTATTCTGAGCGTTCTTGATAAACAATCAACTTTGTAAAGCCCTAGCATTGATGTGTTGACTTAACCGCTGATAAAGTGCGATGGCATCTATTTTGGACGCTATGTTGCCTATTGCACATTGGTAAGCAAGATCAATATCTTGATGTTGATTTGGGTAGTATTTTCTCGCTACTTCGACACATTCAGGCAAGTTGATGTACCAACTGCCGTCCTTCTCAGCGACAAAATAGTAGGCAGCTCTTATCAACTTCTTACCAATCACTTTTGCTACCGCTTTGTCACTCATTTGCGCAAAACGACCACTCATTTGCTCCAAAAAAACCGCGAGGTCACTATTGAGAGCTTCAGCGATTTCAAAGCTGGGTTTATGTGACACAAGCTCTTTTGATAAATCATTTCCCCAAATGCAGCAGCAACAGTGTTTGAGCCAAAATTGCCAATGGTATTTTTCTTTTGGGTCTAGAACACGATGACGCTCACCTGGGTCAATATCAAGTTTGCTTATTTGCGGATAAGCTTTGGGGATGCTTGAAGACAGTTTGTTGAATATGCCCAGTTCATTTTGACTCACCGGTGCGGTCAGTATTACGGAAACATCGAGATCTGAGTGCCCCAGCATTGCTGTGCCTCTGGGAACGCTGCCGTACAAGTAGATACCATCTATTTGTTTTGGAAGTTGCGTTATCAGCTCACCAACAACGACCTCAACAACTGGTTGGAACTCTATTTGAATATTTTCTGGTGAACAGTCATTGCGGATAAAGCCCTGGGCATCGAGACCATTATCTCGCTTGTGCATGGCGAATCTCCATCATAAAAGGAATGCTAAATTCAAATACCAAGCTTTTCGACCAATTTGGCAAACGACGTTTCGATACTGTCTGTTGCCGTATCAATCTTGACGACTTCCGTCTTCCAAGCCTCGTAGTGACGAGCTTTTACTTGTTGCCAATTCGGTAGCTGCAGGTTCTCAACTTCATTCTTACGAGAATCAACACGTTGTTTATGCTCATTCTCATCCGAGCAACTTATCTCTATGTTAACAAAGTGAGCAGACATGCTTGTTGCCACTTGCTGCCATTCATGCCGTGTAAGCTCTATGGGGTTACAAGAGTCAGCGATACAACTCAACCCAAGTTCAAGGTTATCTCGGATGATCCGGTAACTTAGCCGATAACCCTCACCTTCAACCTTGAAATGACACAAATCACGTAGACCTTGCTCTATAGTATCGACGCGTACATACATCGCGCCAACTCTTGCGGCTAATAGCTTTGCTAACGTCGACTTACCAGACGCAGGAAGACCAGAAAAAATGTACAAGGTAGGAATCGTCAAATGAACTCCTTCTCTATTAAATGCCATAAGCTTGAAATACATGATTCAAAAGAATGATGCTAAAGAACATCAAAGCGACATGCCAAACATTCGTCACCATCAATGTACTCTGCGAACCAATAATGCCCATCTTCCAATTCTCGATAATTGACCAAAGTATATGATTTGGAAAACCGATATTGCAATACAATGAGCTTATTGCATTTTGGCGGCCAACTCGTTGTTTCAACAATTAAATTGTTGTTTTTCAGCTCAGATTTAAGGATCTCAGTTAGAAGGAGACTTTGGAACATACTATCGGTCCTCAAAAGAAGTGCTAGCTCTCCAACAAGAGAAGAAACTTACAGCTAAATTTACCCGCAAAATGCCCTACGATCAGGTTCTGAATCACATTTGCCCTCTTTGGCATAAAACACTTCCCATTTACTGCCTGAGTGGGCTAAACAGTATCTCTCATCCGCTATACCGTTTAGCGTGATAGAAGCCGTGTTGAGGTTAAGTACGTTGACGCGTTTTAAAAAATGAATCTATCCGCGTTTAAGTAACACTACTCAACATTTGGTTCGGGTAAAACCGGTGGCGTACTATCCATGTAGGTTAAGAAGTTTTGCCAAATTTCGTGAGTTCTTTGTTGAGTTAATTGAGTTTCGCAGGAAATAGCCATCACGCCACGAATTGTCCCTTCACGCCACTGCGTATATACCGAATCACAATGCGACGTCACGTACGCTTGCCAATCTTTTTGTGCAACTTGAATCGCTTTAATCAGCTCAGGATCATAAGAATTATGTTCGAAACTCGTTTCCAAATACTTATTTAGTTGCTTTTGAGCAGCCTCTAACTCAATGGCTGCACACTGATTAATCTCGAGGGTACTGACCGCGTTATTACAATCAATCGCTTCTTCTTGAGCAAATGCCATAGACGACAAACTCGTTAGAGCCACAATCACGTATTTTTTCATTCCTTTCTCCAAGTCAAGGCAAGTAAATTTTCTTTTTGTTCTATGCCATTTCAAAGCTCGCATAAACCTCTTTTAGGTTTCGTTATTGTGCTTGCCTGTTTATCTTGATCCAGCTTTTCTTCCGTTTTAACCAAAACTCTAAAATAAGAAAAGGTCTCTTATCTTAATCACGCTCCGAAACGCGGCTCAGTTTTTTCAAAAAAGCAGGGTCGCTTTCTAAAGTAAAACACTTCACAAGTAGAGGCGACGTCTCTTTCTTATACTGAATCTGGGGCTCATAGTTACGAACTAATTCATTAACTTCAACGAATTTATCTGCGGGAATATGGCTCATCTGTACAATACCTGCCGAGATGCTTCTTATATCTTTTAAATCATAATTTTTGTATGAAAAATACTGATATAAACAATTTGCTTGTTCAAATTGAAGCAACGGTTGTTCGACTTTGGGTGAGAGCCCTCTCTCCGCTTGCACTGAAAATGCCAACCCTAAACTTAGTAAAGCAATGAGTCTTATCACTCTTCCTCCTTGTATATTCGTAAAGGCGCAACAAGAGCTGTGTCCTACATGATTTAGTGAATATCCCGTATTTCAATGTGACTTAATCTATTGATAAGTTGGGATGCCATCAAAGTTAACTTTCCTTCGTTAGCTTCAGAAATCGACCTGAGCGACTGCATTACATCGACTCTTAACGTTTCAAGTCCCGCTTTGTCGTTAGTGTCATAGGCGGTAAATGCCATTCCTTCCAACTCATCAAGCCAATTGTCGAATGATAGAGGCTGTTTCGAAAGTAACAATAAGGTGGTGTAAGGGTCCGCAATTAATGCCTTCAGAATTAATGGGGACACCTCCCCAGAAAGCGCTCCATCACGACGTTTCCAGATTTCAGTTAAAGTGAAGATGGTTGGTACTAATGTAGATGGGTTACTATCTTTAAGCGTGGTTTCGATCGTTTGATGGTTATCTATCATCCAGTTAAGTAAAAGATGTATCTCTGAGCTTTTAGCTGGTGATACCGTTGGATAAAGAAGAAAAGCAAAGAGTAATAACCTACTTTTAATCACTGTGGCTAAGCTGACATTAATATGCACCCCCTTACATTATTACCATCTAGTTTTTGTATAACTTGTTTTCTGAGAACAGCACTTTTATGTCTTGCTTAACATCTTCAGTGCAAACCTACCTCGCTCGGAGACAGAGTTTGATTTATCTGCTGAAAATCCCTGTGCGTATCTCTTTGCCTTACTACCAAGAGACTCTAACTCTCGAATAAGGAACTCAGCTGCAACTCTGCGAACAATAGGAGAAGCGTCGCGTGCTGAGCGGTTTAATAACTCGGCAGATGAAAGGGATACACTAATCTGCCGTTCGTAGACGATGGGCTTGAACTGCCCTTCACAGTAACGAATATCTGTCCAAACCCACTCTCGCCCATGAATCCATGTAAGCCGTTTTTCGAAAAGAGCACGAAAAGCCTTGGCTCTTATACAAGGTTGAATAGCACTCTTCGCGATGTTAGTTAGATGCGTATCTAAAATGTTGGTCCGACTTAACTGAGAAAATAACGAGGGCATGGGACCGCAGCAAGAGTTCATCAATTTGGCGACAATAGCGTTTGCTACCTGGGGTCTGCTTATTATATTCAGCAATACTTGCTTTTCCGTCTCATCGATTCGTCCCCAAGAGTTCCAATGAACAAGGACTACGCTTGTCGCATTTGCAACGTCTTGAGGATCACTGTGCTTTGCTATCTTCGCTAATTGCTCTTTGGCGGCTTGGCGAACTTGAGGTGCCCAATCATTAAGTCTGCGTAGCGCCATACAAAGAAAAAATGCATTAGGCGCACCACCACACAACGTTCTGAGCGTATTCTCTCGTTTGCGTCCATCAGCACTAATTAAATCCAACCAAGTGCACATTTGTGAAGCGTGTTTCGTGTCTGATACCACTTTTGAAAACTGTGAGCGAATAAGCCTCTCCCAATAGTCAAAGTTTGCTAGTGGTAAATTATCAGTCACACAAACCAGCTCTGTCATGTCTGCGATTACCTTCCCCCGGGCATTCAATGACATAGCGAAGTTGTTGACCGCAGCCATGACCTCAAATTTCTTGCCTGGGAGCCAGTGTTCGAAGCGACCTGCCAGCTCCCCAACTGGTTCACCATCAAATTTAAAAGGTATTTGGTTTCGTTTTCGTAGGTCTTCAGTCTTTTCCGTTAAACGGGCTGATTCTAAATTGGGTTCGTCCATTGAGTTATAGTTCACATGACCATTAAATGAATATGGTTTGAAAGTACCTTTGTTTTGATGTCTCTCATCTTTATGTTTCACTATCAACTTTATAGGCAATTGAGATCAGCCTTCAAATAAGAAATGGCTTAGAAGCGTATAAAAATGGAATCGCTCGAAATATCACTGCAACTGCTAAAATAATCACTTGCACGAAAAGAGTGTTAGAGAAAACGGCTAATTGCAGCTTAGTATTGGCATTGAACATCACAGTCTTACAACCAGATTGACACTTTTTAGCGTGCTCTGTTTGATGTCAACACGGCGGTTTTTAGCTGCGAATTCAAGTTAATCAAAAATCAAATAGGGTCTATCTTCCAATACGACTTTACGAACTTGAGTTTGGAAAACTTCTGCCAAGCCCTCTTCCGTGAGTACTTCATCTGCATGACCTAAAGAATGCAATACGCCGTTATTGAGCAGCAAGACTTTATCAGCGTGTTTAAGCGTTCGGTTTAGGTCGTGGTTTGCGACCAACACCCCAATCCCCTGCGCAGCGACGGCATTAATGAGCTGATATAGCAGTCCTTCTTGGGCAATATCCAGCGGCGCTGCGGGTTCATCCAAAATCAATAGCCGAGAGTAAGGGTTAATTGTGCGCCACACTTGCAAACACACTCCGGCTAAACGGACACGTTGCCATTCACCGCCGGATAATGTCTTAATACTTCGATGAAGCTTGTCTTGCAATTGTACTAGCTCAATAACAATATTAACGGCATCTCGTACTTTCGCGTCGCTGATATTGGCACCAGTTGGCAATGAAAGTGCTAAGTATTGAAAGACATCAACATTGAATGCGGGCCTTGATTGCTGACACAGATACCCACGAATATGCGCTTGTTCTGAAAGTGGCATTGCTAACAAGTCTTGATTGTCGACTAACACTTCCCCACTCACGCCTTCACGCTGAGTTAAGGTGCCAGATATCGCACCAAGTAATGTGCTTTTCCCGGAGCCGTTTGGACCCACGACATGGACAACCTCACCCGGCTTACATTCAAAGGACAACGGTAGCAGTCGACTTCCCACTGCGATGTGCTTAACGTGCATCATGACTTTTCACCAGCATCCAAATGAAGATAGGTGCGCCGATAGAAGTGGTCATCACTCCAAGCGGCAGCTCAGCGGAATCAAGTAACAAACGCGCGCCGATATCCGCAAACACCAATAAGGCTGCGCCAGATATTGCCGACAGAGGCAACAGATAGCGGTTTTCTGTACCAAACGCCAATCGAAGCAGATGCGGTACGACTAAGCCCACAAAGCTAATGACCCCACCCAATGCAACGGAACCACCAACGAGAATGGAAATTGCTAAAATGAGTTTCCAGCGCATCTGATGAACATCAATACCTAGTTGAGTGGCATGGATTTCCCCAAGCATCAACTTATCAAGCGGTTTGCCCTTGCAACAGAGCCAAATCAATACAGGTAGCATGACCAAAGTAACGGTGTGCTGATACCAACTTGCCCCACCAATGCTGCCCATTAGCCAATACATTAACTGACGTAGGCTCAAGTCATCGCTAAAGTAGAATGCCCACGTCACAATGGCGCTCGACAAAATACCCAGTGCAACGCCGACGAGCAGCAGCCTTGCAGTAGTGAGATGCATTGCCCTTGCGATACCAACCAATATGACGGTAAACAGCATCGAACCGGCAATGGCAGCCAACATAAAGATCATCGGAGAAGGTAAAACCGGCAAGGCAAACATGACGAGCACCATTGCCAAGCTCGCGCCACCGGAGATCCCGAGAACGCCGGGTTCGGCTAATACGTTGCCAAGCAGAACTTGTAAGGTAGCACCAGAGACCGCCAATGCTGCCCCGATAATGGCGGCAGAAACCAAACGTGGCAGACGTAGATCCAACAAGAGTTTTTGTTCAAATGCAGAGAGAGACTGAAAAGGAGAAAGGAATACCTCTCCGACCATCAAGTGGATAGCAGAGAGCAGCACGAGAATCACTGACATGATCAAAAGATTGCGTTGCCAGCGTCGTTCCTTGTTCAGGATAAGTTGTTGAAAATCCATAGTAGCCGATAAATACAAACGAGGCTTAACCTTACAGTTAAGCCTCGGTAAATTGCAAATGTGTTCTTACGCTTTAGTCACCGAAATGAAAGCGATATGGCATTAATCGTAGACTAACTCGCCATCTTCGTAGCGCGTTTTCACTTCACACACCATTAATGCTGCGCGTTGACCAATCGCGACGTGGCGATTTGGGAAAACAACGGCTTCGTTATCGTTCTTCGCCATCAACGGTTTGTCACCATCGTGACCAAACACTTCGCCGTGAACGAATGAGGTAAAGTTCTCAACGTTGTCATCAAACATGAAATCGAAATCTTCGTGCAAGCGCACAATCGTACGACTGACACGGTACTTGATACATGGTTTAGACAAGTGCTCCGCTTTCGCCTCTGCAATTAGGTTACGCAGTGACAAATCGAACGCAGTCAGTTTGTCTAAGTCGTTTTCACCAATGCGAGCCACACGACCAAGCTCCATCGTCAAAGCCTGAGCGCCGTAGTTCTCTGCACTGAACCAACTGAATGTACTGGTTGGCGAGTTAGAAAGCAGCACCGCTTCAATATGTGCACTGTCGAGAAAATCAATCAAGGCTTTGCTACGTACAGGATGACGCGTTTTCGGACTCACAGCAAAGGTGTAGTGCTTTGAATCACGGATCGCACAGTGCAAATCCAAGTGCCAGCGTGTTTCAGCTGCCGTATCTTGATAGAAATCTCTCACTAACAATTTGAGAGTATCAGCAATCGCAAGCTCTTTGGTCGGCTCGTGCTCTTTCTCATCAAACAGTCGGTTAAGGTTTTCTTCTAAAAATCGCGTGTGCGCCAGAGTCGATTCTGGATGAGCGATAATGAATAAGCATCGAGCCTCGACTTTCTGGAAGCCAGATTCGATGTCTTTGATAATTGAATCCACCAGCTCCATCGGTGCGGTTTCATCCCCGTGGACACCACAAGAGATGATGACGTTCTTTGTTTCCTGAGTGTATTCATCAGGAATCACTTCTAGCACACCACGCTGATAGAGTTTAAGTTTTACACCATTAGACAGCACCTGCTCCGCTGGCGCGACATCAATATGAACATCTAACGTGTCAGTTAAAAACGATTGGCGAAAGAGAGACTTCGTCATGCGTTACTCCTTAATAGCACGGCGGGTATGTTAATAAATTGTACAAAGGATTTTTGTTGTTGCGATCCCACTTATGAGTAGAAGCCACCAAATTTATTTAAAATCCCATACCTTTTCGCGCCATGCACTCAAATCAAGCATTGAGGCGTTTATTTTTTAAACAATTACAAAGTGTTAGGGCTGTGAACTTTACCACAGCCCTAAAGAAGATCATTATGATTTGATCAACTTTTAGCGTTTATTCACCACGTTGTGCGAGTAAACGTTCAAATTCGTCTACTTTGTCACGAACTAGCTCCACACTCTGCTGCCAGAATTCTGGTTGCGTCAGATCCATTGAAAGATGCTTGTCTACAACCTCTTCAGCCATCATGTTGCCAGTGTCACGTAATAGATCTACGTAATCGTCGTAGAAACGCTCCCCTTTAGCTTCACGTTGAGCGTAGATACCTTTACTGAACAAGAAGCCGAACAGATATGGGTAGTTGTAGAAGCTCACCCCAGAGATGGAGAAGTGCAGCTTGCTCGCCCAGAAATAAGGATCAGCTTCGCTCATCACATCGCCATACCAATCTTTCCACGTTTCTGACATCAGCTCACAGAAATCATCAGCTGTCAGTTCGCCCTCTTGGCGACGCTCGTAGAAAGCTTTTTCGAATTCGTAACGAACTGGAATATTGATCATTAGCGCCAACGCCGAAGAAAGCTCTTCCCACAGCATTTCGAGCTTATCATCCACACTTTCTGCTTTTGAAATCAGATGATCGCGAACGATGTTTTCAGCGAAAATCGAGGCAGTTTCTGCCAACGTCATCGGGTAGTACGTTTGGCAAAGCGGCAAGTCACGAATCACCCAGTTATGGAAGGCGTGACCAAGCTCATGAGCCAGCGTCATCAGATCTGAGCGGCTACCACTCCACGTCATAAACACGAGCGGCGTACGCGTCGCCGGCAGCTTAGTACAGTATGCACCAAGGCGTTTATTGGCATTAGGCGCAGCATCAATCCAGCCGTTTTGTACCATCATGCGGACAAACTCGGACATGTCTGGATTCACGGTTTCGAACGCTTCACAAATAACGTCAATTGCTTCATCAAATGGATAAACTTTCGCTTCGCCACTCAAAGCAGGCATCGCAGCAAGATGATTCCATGGTTTCATCTCATCCAGACCGTGGACCTTCGCCATTAGCAAACCGGCTTTTTGACCAATTTCACGACTGTCTTTAGCGACTTTCATCATGGCATCCAACGTTTCCGCTTTGATTCGGCTGCCATGCAAACTTGGGTCAAGGAAATGAACATCCCGCTTGGTAGAACGCTTTTTGTTCTCTGTTAAACGCCAACCTGAAAGCGCGTTAAGGATAGAGGCAAAAGACTCTTGGTGTGTCGCCATCGCCTTTTGAACACCACGCCATGCAGCTTCTTGGCGATCAAATTCAGAGCCATAAAGAATGCTTGCTGCTTGCGAGAAGCCAAGCTCTTCACTTTCACCATCAGCGTAGTCAAGCTTCACTTTCAAAGAGCCCGTGAGGTTGTTGTATAACTTACCCCACGCAGATTTTCCATCCACACTCATTGCCGCTAATAGCTTTTCTTCTTCGGTGCTTAAACGTGTGTCAGCCAGTTTGCGAGAGTTCAGGATTGAAAACGCCTGACCATTGATGTCTGGATTTTCATGATCCAAAACGCGAGTAATGAACTCTTCATCAGCGTGAGTCAATTTAAGCTCAAAAGCACTGTAAGCTTGAGAAAGCTCAGAGAAAATACGCGTCATACGACCCAGCAGTGCTTTCGCCTCTGCATTTGTCGCATCCACTGACGCGTAACAGTTAGCGAAGTTCGCAATAGTGCCAGCCAAACGGCTTGCCGCCTCACTGGTTAAGATTGCGTTTTGCATCACTTCAACAGAGTTACAATCGGTAGACTGTTTATTGAGTAGGTCAATGCATTGCTCTACAAGGGCAATGTCATCTTGAATTCGTGGGTCAGCGAGATCGTTATAAACGATGGATAAATCCCAGCTAGGAGCGGTCATTTATGGTTCCTTTTGATGTAATCGAGCCAGCTCTTTTCTCTCTTAAACTCGGTAGAGATCCAAGCGTTGGCTACTTCCGTGACTAATTTTCAAATAGTGGTACGCCTATCGAACGAACTGAGGCGTAAATCTGATCATCGATGGTAATTGTTATATGTGTTACTGACGCATTTCCTATCGCTAATGTCGAATACCATCGCGGATTGCGCCAATCTACACCCAATACATGGGCAAGAATCATTCTAATTACGCCACCATGCGTGACAATTAGCAAGTTGTCATTGATATCGTTGATGATTTGAGACCAAGCACAAGTTACACGATGAGAGAAATCCTCCAAGCTCTCAGCATTCGGTAAGGTGTGTTGTGCCGGTGCTTTCCAAAATGCATCGAGCTTATTCCAGTGCTCAGAAAGCATGTCAAATGGGATGCCGTCGAAATCACCAAAATCCAATTCTTGAAGTTGTGGTTCCACACTTAAAGGCAAAAGTTGCTGCTCAGCGAGTATCTCAGCAAGATCGTGACAACGTGACAAGGGAGAGCTAATGATCCCTTCTACTTCTCGACCCGTTTGTTGCCACGCTTGAGCAATTTTGCGTTGCTCTGCTTCAACGACTTTTAAATCGGCTTGTCCGTGTAAACCTGGGGCTGCGTTCACTTTTCCGTGCCGCAGTAAATAGATATTCAGCGTTTTCATCTCTTCCCTTCCTGTGGTTTGAGCTCAAGTGGCAAACCCGCAGCGACAAACGTGACTCGCTCACACACGGTCGCCAGTTTTTGATTCATCCGTCCCGCATTATCAACAAAATAACGACTGACGGCGCCGAGCGGCACAATGCCCATACCGACTTCGTTAGAGACAAAAATCAGCGTCGCGTCAGATTGCGCCGCCACATTCACCAACAACTCAATTTGCTCCTCTAACCGCTCATTACAGCAGTCATCACCGAGTTCAAAGATCCAGTTGTTGAGCCAAAGCGTGAGACAGTCAACTAACACGACATCTTGAGACGAAAACCCACAAATGAGCTCAGGCAAGTTAAGCGGACATTCATGTTCAATCCACCCAGCCCCTCGCTGCTGTTTATGGTGAGCAATGCGTTGCCTCATCTCGTCATCAAAAGGCAATGCCGTCGCCACATAGTGAAGCGTTCCGTTTTTATTTTGTGCCCATTGTTGCGCCCTGCTCTCTGCTAAGCTCGATTTTCCTGAGCGCGCACCACCTAGAATAAGTTGCTTCATAATGAATGACTAAATGCGATAAGAGTGAGATAAACAAGCAACTCTGCAAGCTGCTGCGCAGCACCAAGGCAGTCGCCAGTAAATCCGCCGATACGTTTGGTCAGCCAGCGTTTAAAGCCGACACGAAACAGTGCCAATACCAATACAATCACAGCTGCCTGAGTCACGCCCAGTAACAACGCTACAACCCCACCAGTTAAGAGCAGTATCGCGACTTCTAAGCTCGATTGCTTATTCGCTAACGGTTTACTTTTCGAGGTATCCGTGTCACTAACGTAAGGCATGTCATATATGAGAGTGGCAGCCAGCGCTCGACTCACGGTGTACGCCACAACGATCATCAGCCAAAATTGAGGTTCATTGGCTAACTCGCTCCAAAATACAAACTTCGCCAACAGCGCCATCATTAGCGTTGCCGCGCCGTACGTCCCGATGCGGCTGTCTTTCATTATGGTTAAGCGGCGCTCTAACGTCATGCCACCACCAATACCATCCGCCATATCCGTTAAACCGTCCTCATGGAACGCACCGGTAAGCAGCAGGCTAAATGCCATGGTCAACACGATGGCAACTGAGTTTGGGAACAATAAACTTGCCAGTGAAAATACAGCTGCGCACAGTAGCCCGAGCAACACACCGAGCAAAGCAAAATATCGCCCCGCTTGGTTCATGCGCGTTTCACTGTAAGGTAAATCAGAAGGCACTGGTATACGGCTAAAAAAACTTACTGCGAGCAAGAAAAGCTCACTCTGGTAGCGCAAAGAACGAGTCTCTGAATGGAGTGTATTATCAGAAGCGGACACTAAACCGTCACTCCCGCACTCTCAAAGCTCGCCATGTTGTTGTAAAACTGAGCCGCCGCTTTTACCAGTGGCAAAGCAAGCGCCGCTCCGGTACCTTCACCTAAACGCAAACCAAGATCCAAGAGAGGCTCCGCTTGCAAACATTCCAGCACAAACTTGTGCCCATTCTCTTCTGAGGTATGGGCGAACAGCATGTAATCTCGCGTCTCTTCATTCAATAAAGTCGCGACGTAAGCGGCTACAGAGACGATAAATCCGTCGACTAAAACAGGCGTTTTGTGGCGTTTCGCTTCTAAGAATGCGCCAACCATTTGCACGATTTCGAACCCACCGACTTGAGCCAACGCGCCTTTGGTATCAAGGTCACGACAGCGATTCACACCTTGTGCAACTAGCTTGATCTTGCGGTTGAGTTGCTCTTGAGTAATGCCCGTGCCATAACCAACGCAATGGTCGACTTCCAATGGACTCAGCGCAGTTAACAATGCCGATGCAGAACTGGTATTGCCAATCCCCATTTCACCAAACATCAATAAGTTCGAGCCATTAAGAATCGCCTGTTGCGCGACTTGGGCACCATATTCCAAACCTAACGCGACTTGTTCTAGTGACATCGCCGTTTGTTTAGCAAAGTTTGCCGTGCCATTTCCCAGACGTTTCTCAATCAAGTTGGGATGGTTTTTAAAGTCAGGAACTAAGGTATCGATCGGTGACAACATGCCACAATCAATGACCTTAAAGTCAATTTGGTTGAGATCGCAGAAACAATTAATGGCGGCGCCACCAGCGAGGAAATTCGCCACCATTTGTTGAGTCACGGCGCTTGGTGCAATGCTCACCCCTTCTTCCGCGATACCATGATCACCAGCGAATACCAACATGGTTGGTTTGCGAATTTCTATTGTTTCAACCGATTGAAGCTTATCTTGGCTTTGAATTAACGCCAGTTCTAGCGCCACTTTTTCGAGCAAACCAAGAGCGCCTAATGGTTTGGTTTTGTTATCAATGCGAGCTTGAATTTCTGAGGCAAAAGAGCGATCCATGATGATGATTCCTTATTCTTTATTTTGGACGAGCGACAGAAAAAGTTTTTTCTAACGTGGCGTATTCATTACCACCTAATCGAGCTAATGGGTCTACAGCTAAGGCATCAACTTTTAAACGGTCACCTTCCATGGATATGACCCGCTCATCGACATAAATGTGTTCAATCTCTGCAAAGATTAAACTTTGCGGTGTCTCTCCCACCTCTATCACTTCATGCAACTTACAGCCGAATGCAATTGGCGCGCCCTCTAAGCGTGGTAATTCGAAACCTTGGAAATCAACCGTCTCAAGTTGAGTCGTCTCCAGTTCAGATTCCCCATGTTCTAATGTGGCAGAAGATAAAGTGACTTTATCCGCGAGATCGCTGGGTGCAATATGGATAACCAACTTACCGGTTTCTAATGCATTTCGCGTGGTGTCCTTGATGTCCCCATTGGGCTTTTTTCCCACAGAAATCATCAATAAAGGTGGACGGCTAGAAACCGCAGTAAAGTAGGAAAATGGCGCTAAGTTGAAGTTTTGCTCACCTGAGTCTGTGAGCACCCAAGCGATTGGGCGAGGAATGACAGTTTGAGTCATCAAATGGTACACCTGCGTTGGCGCAAGCGTACTGAGATCTATGTTCATACGACGTCCTTGGTCTTAGAAAACCGCGAGAGAAATGAGACTCCCGACAAATTGAGAGAACAAGTGTACCCCTCTCCCGTGCAATTTCATCTGATTTTCTCTTTTTGACAGCGCTTTTTGTCAATTCGACAGTCATATTGATAAAAATATTATTTCAACCTGCTCATTTAGCGATAGAAGAAAAACAAAGTCGAGCAATGAAGCCACATATGTAAACAAGATAACCTTTCTTTTAAGAGGTAAGACCGAGAATCAACCCACCTATCGAGACAGGTCTATATAACTGAATAATAAATAATTTTAATTTCCATTCGTCGATTTAAAATGATTTTTTGTTCCTTATAGGGTTGTTAGATTAGTTCCGATTTACCCACAACATTCCAATGTTGGCACGAGTGATGCTATTTAGATCTTGTCCCCGACAATAAAGAGTGAGAGATCATGTTTGCCAATCAAAGTCGTCGCCCTGCTAAGAAAGGCAAGCCCAACAAACAACGCCCATCGCGGCAATCCATACCCTTATCATTCTCCTAGGAAAAAAGACCCGTTCGTCCCGCGGGTCTTTTTATTTGCGGGTATTTTATTTGCTTAGCTTTCTATACCTAAGTAACCTCGAGATGCTAGGTTCACTGAGTTCGATTGATTAAATGTCATACATTAGCTACCTGACTGCAGCTTCGTGGAAGAAATGCGCTACAATAGCCTAAGCACTTGTTCTTAAACAGGAAGGATACAATGGGCAACGATTCAAATGCATGTGTGATTATTGCAGGTGGTACAGGTCTTGTAGGGAAAGAAGTCATGGCTAAACTTGTCTCACAGCCTAGCATCGAAACGCTATATTCTCTCTCCCGCCGAACGATCACTGGTATCGAGGATCCAAATAACAAAATTGTCCCATTGTTAGACGCGGCGCTCACAATCCACGATTGGGACGATCAGCAACCGATTCCACGCGTCGGTTTTATTTGTCTCGGCACCACATTAAAACAAGCTGGCAGCAAAGATGCTCTGCGAAAAATCGACGTCGAATTGGTATGTAAAGTTGCTCAACAAATGAAGATGATCGGTGTAAAACGCATCGCTGTGGTTTCGAGTCTAGGCGCAAAAGCGTCTTCTTCATCCCATTATCTAGCTTGCAAAGGACATATGGAAAAAAATATCGAGAGGATGGGCTTTGAAGAAGTGGTGTTCGCAAGGCCCGGACCTCTGGTCGGACAGCGAGAAAATCCTCGTACGGATGAAAAGGTTGTTCAGACACTTTCTAAGGTAATTCGTCCGCTTATGCTTGGTAAATTGGCGAACTTTGTACCCGTTCATGCTCAAGACGTAGCCAAAGCGATGATTTATCAAGTTTTCAGCTATCAAGAAGAAAAAGTCATTTATTTGCATAGAAAGGATATGCTTGATCTCATTAGGCACTATGATTGAAAAATTTCGCCTAAATATTACGCTAAATCAGTCATCAACGAGAGTCGAGTCGCATTTTTATATTCATTTTAGATCTATCTAATACCTGTTAATCATTTTTAAAGTTATATCCCACTCGGTATCTTACCCAACCAGTATATAGCTCCGTATAAAATTTAATCAGCACTTCTTATGCCGATTACTAAGGTAAGATTATGAATTTCGCAGTGGTTGCTTCTCTGGCGGTGTTTATCGCCATATTAATGTTCCTTTTTAACCAACAACAAAAACAAAACACACTCTCGCGTTTGGTTTTAATTGGCTTGGTTACGGGCTCTCTTTTCGGTCTTGGACTGCAACTTATTCATGGCGAAGGCAGCGATGTCATTGGACAAACACTTGAATGGGTCGGCATAGTCGGCAGCGGTTATGTTGGTCTGCTTAAAATGGTGATTATGCCTTTGGTATTGATTTCCATGATTTCCGCCGTTGTAAAGCTAGAGAAAGGCGGTTCGCTGGGTAAGATCTCTGGTCTAACGATTTCTGTTTTGCTGGTAACAACAGCCATTGCTGCCATGATCGGTATTCTTGTTACGACTACATTTGGTTTGTCTGCCGCTGGATTAACTGAAGGTGCACGTGAAACGGCTCGTATTGCCGTATTAGAGAGTCGAGTAGAATCAGTAAGCGACCTAACGATCCCTCAGATGTTAGTAAGCTTTATTCCAACTAACCCGTTTGCCGATCTTACAGGGGCTCGTTCTACATCGATCATTGCTGTGGTTATCTTTGGTGTTTTAGTCGGTATCGCTGCACGTAAAGTGATGGCAGAAAAAGAAGAGTTGGAATCTCCAATTCGTACTTTTGTGGAAGCGGCACAATCCGTGGTTATGCGCCTGGTTAAGATGATCATGGCATTAACGCCTTATGGTATTGCTGCCCTTATGGCGAAAGTGGTCGCAACATCAAGTGCTGCCGACATTTTTAATTTGCTTGGCTTTATTGTTGCGTCTTACGTAGCAATTGCACTGATGTTCCTTGTTCATGGTCTACTTGTTTCTTTTGTCGGCGTTAGCCCTACTGAGTACTTTAAAAAGATTTGGCCAGTACTGACATTTGCATTCACATCACGCAGTTCAGCGGCAACGATTCCACTTAACGTTGAAGCACAAATCACCAAGCTAAACGTACCACCAGCGATTGCGAACTTGTCAGCGTCTTTCGGTGCCACTATCGGTCAGAACGGCTGTGCAGGTATCTACCCAGCAATGCTGGCGGTAATGGTAGCGCCAACAATGGGGATTGATCCTCTAGACATCAACTTCATTTTGTCACTGATTGCCATCATCACGATTAGCTCATTTGGTATTGCTGGTGTCGGCGGCGGCGCAACCTTTGCTGCCCTGATTGTACTGCCTGCGATGGGCTTGCCTGTGACAATCGCAGCGCTACTGATCTCTATCGAGCCACTAATTGATATGGCGCGAACTGCACTTAATGTCTCTGGTGCAATGACTGCAGGTACCATTACCAGCCGATTGTTGAAATCCACCAACGACAATGGACAGTTAGAAGAACAAAAAGCGTAGCTGTTCTCAAAAAATAACTCTCAGTTTGAGCCGATGGTTTCTCCATCGGCTTTTTTGTATTTAAGCGCACCAAAGTGAAGAGTCATCCCCTTCCTATCTTCTACAATTAATGCCTTACTCCCTACTCGCTAACTGTCTAAACTGATTTATTGAGCAGCATTGTTATGATATAACATTTCACAAATATCAAAATGAACACAGATAACATCGGAGGTAATGTCATGAGTTCAACTTTAATCGAGTCCACTTCAACTGAGGCTCTTGAATGCACACTTCGAACGCCGTGTTTCAGTTCAGGCGAAGAGCCAACTGTGTTAGCGAACATCTATCAAGAAGACATCAATATCGCAATCTGGCGGCGACAATTCGATCAACCGCTTGCCGATGCCGCGAATCGGTTCATCACCTCCCACCCTAACTTCAATAAATCACTGAATGTATCTCCTGAAAATGCTTATGAAGTACTGCAATACGCAACCGATGGGCAGGCGCCGGATGTATTGTTGAGAAATATCGTGGAGTTAGTCGACATGTTTTGCTATTTGTTTGAGTTAGAAGACGCAGGACTGCGCCTAGCGACACTCAATAGCGCGATGTGTCCCCGTTTTCACGTTGATCAAGTCCCCTGCCGCCTAGTCACTACCTACCAAGGCATTGCGACTCAATGGATTGCTAATGACGTACTTGATCGCTCAAAGCTCGGTCGCGGTAGTCATGGGCTTTCGGATGCAGAATCCGGCTTATACAGAGCAGAATCAGACATCAGGCACCTTTCTGTTGGTGACGTTGCACTGCTGAAAGGTGAGCGTTGGATCGGAAATGAAAACAAAGGACTGGTTCATCGCTCGCCTAGTATCCAATCGAATCAAGCTCGTTTGTTGCTCACCCTTGATTTTGGCTAATAAAAATCAGCGATTGTCCAAGCATTAACCAAATAAAAAACTTCAAGCCGAAAGTGACACTTCGGCTTTTTCATTTTCACAACGTCACATTGCATCTTTCGTTGCGAGTCAAGGCGTTGAATGGTCTAATACTCCTATCGGTTCCGTAAACGGTAAGCAGAATGCACCAAGACAATCAGCCCACTTTTTTCTTTTTCGATTACGAGACTTGGGGAACAAGTCCAGCCAAAGACCGCCCAAGCCAGTTTGCTGGCGTTCGCACTGATGAAAACTTCAATATCATTGGTGAACCTTTGGTGATGTACTGTCGCCCACCTGCTGATTACCTTCCTTCGCCAGAAGCAGCTTTGATCACTGGTATTACACCACAAAAAGCAATGCAAGAAGGCTTACCTGAACCTGAGTTTATTGCCAAAATTCATGCCGAATTGTCTAAACCAAAGACGACTAGCCTTGGCTACAACAGCATACGTTTTGATGATGAAGTCACTCGTTACACTTGCTACCGAAACTTCATCGACCCATACTCATGGAGCTGGCAAAACGGCAACTCACGATGGGATTTGCTTGACGTGATGCGAGCATGTCATGCCCTGCGTCCTGAAGGTGTGGAATGGCCGGAGAATGATGAAGGCTTTACGAGTTTCAAGCTTGAGCATTTATCCGTGGCTAACGGCATTGAACACAGCAATGCTCACGATGCGATGGCCGACGTGATTGCCACGATTGAAATGGCGAAGAAAGTTAAAGCCGCCCAACCTAAGCTATTTGACTACTTTTTCTCGATGCGTAACAAGCGCAAACTCAATGAGCTGGTTGATATTGTCAATATGACTCCGTTGATGCATGTATCAGGCATGCTTGGGCGTGAATGCCAATACACAAGCTGGATTGTGCCTGTGGCTTGGCACCCAACCAACAACAACGCTGTTATCACGATTGATTTAGCCAAAGATCCTCAGCCGATCCTTGAACTTTCAGCGGAAGAACTGAAAGAACGCTTGTACACCAAGCGTGACGAATTGGGCGACTTACTGCCTGTACCAGTGAAGCTAGTGCATCTGAACAAGTGCCCTATTCTCGCTCCAGCAAAAACATTAACCGCGGAAAATGCGGAAGTCATTGGTATTGACCGCCAACAATGTTTAAACAATTTAGCGTTGTTGCGCCAACACCCAGAGATCCGAGAGAAGCTGATTAGTCTATTCTCTATAGAACGTGAATTCGAAAAGAGTAATGACGTTGATACGCAGCTTTACGATGGTTTTTTCTCGCCTGCTGATCGCGCTGCTATGGACATCATTCGTGAAACCGATCCGAATAACTTAGCCGCACTGGACATTGAATTCGATGATAAACGAATCAAGCCATTGCTTTTCCGTTACCGTGCTCGCCATTATGCAGGCACATTAGATGAACTAGAACAAAGACGCTGGGCACAACATTGTCGTGAAGTTTTCGAAAGTCAGATTGAAGAGTACATGATGAATTTGGAAAACTTAGTTCACGAACATGAAAGTGACGAAAAGAAGATAGCAATATTAAAATCCGTCTATCGTTATGTAGAGAGCCTAGCCTCCTAATTTCTTACCTTGTTCAAGCGCACCTTCGGGTGTGCTTGTTGTTTTATATGCTGTCAAAATGATAAAAGATCGATTACTACAGCTGATCCATTTGCTCATCTCCCTCGCACTCATCATGGGAGCACTTGGTATCGGCAACACCATTCAAAAATTCATTGGCATTTCTGTTCCAGGAAGTGTCATCGGCATGCTTGTGCTGTTTTTCTCAATGACCCTTGGCTTAGTCAAAGTGGAATGGGTTAAGCCAGGTGCAACGCTATTCATCCGCTATATGATCCTGCTATTCGTGCCTATCAGCGTGGGTCTGATGCAACACTTCGATATGCTACTGGCTAACGCACTGCCAATTATTGCGAGTGCAGTAGGCGGCTCACTGATCGTATTGGTCAGCTTGGCATGGTTCTTAGATTACTTACTGAAGGAGAAGCACTAGTATGTGGTTACTTGTCACTATTGTGGTTTTCCTTGCCGCACGCCAAATCGCAATCAAGGTGAACAATCCGATTGCTAACCCGCTTTTGATCAGTATCGCGGTATTAATCCCGTTGCTAACCTTTTTGAAAGTGCCATTTGAAACATACTACGCTGACAACGAATACATCAGCTTTTTACTTCAACCCGCCGTTGTTGCGCTGGCATATCCACTTTATGAACAACTGCCTCAAATCAAAGCCAATTGGCGCATTATCACTCTGGCTTGCACGTTAGGTAGTGTTATGTCCATGCTTACCGCTACGCTCATTGCGGTGGCATTTAAAGCTGACATTAGCTTAATAGCCAGCTTGGTTGGTAAGTCTGTGACGACCCCTATCGCGATGGAAATCTCTAGCCACTTAGGCGGAGAAGCAGCTGTTGCGGCAATTTTAGTGCTTATTGTTGGTTTGTTTGGTGCCATCCTCGCGTACCCAATCTTCAATATCATTGGTATTAAGCATCCAATTGCGCGCGGTCTAACAATGGGTACTGTTTCTCACGCTCTCGGCACCGCAACATGTGCTGAGAAACAACCGGGAGATGCAGCGTTCTCATCTCTTGCATTGGTGCTTTGTGGCATCATCACCTCGATTCTCGCGCCAAGCTTCTTTGCTTTGGCGGTTTGGTTATACCAATAATAACCTCAATGACCTGCTTTGCTATCAAGTGAGCAGGTCATAATCTCCTCTAGAAAATTCGCAGTATGAATATACGTTGATATAGTTATTAGTGGGACAGAGATAACGTTAAATCTTAGTGAAATCGAATACATGTGTGAGCTCACTCTAATTATGTAACGTAAATTATCATTACACACATTAACGTGATCTAAAGCACAGAACATTTCCACCTTTCACATAGAATAACTGTCCATGCAATAACAAGGATTCAACATGAAAAGTCGCATTGAACAGGCGCTAGCAAGCGCTCCTGAAGCACTTTCAACACCTCTTGCTCCTATCGTCCTTTCTGACGATTTTGATGCCACTATTTCTGAGCAACAGTTTGAAGCGCTACTGAACGCTACCAATCTTTCTGATAAAGAGCTTCGTGTTGCTCTACTTCCTTTTGCCGCTGCGTTTTCTTACGCACCGATTTCTGAATTCTATGTAGGCGCGATTGTTCGTGGTCTATCTGGTCGTCTTTACTTCGGTGCGAACATGGAGTTTTTTGGTGTTCAGTTAGGTCAAACTGTTCATGCTGAACAATGCGCGATTAGCCATGCTTGGATGAAAGGCGAACGTGGTGTTAAAGATATCACCATTAACTACAGCCCTTGTGGTCACTGTCGTCAGTTCATGAATGAACTAACTACGGCGAAAGAATTAAAGATCCAATTGCCAGAGCGTGAAGAAAAATCGCTACACGACTATCTTCCTGAAGCATTCGGTCCTGCCGATCTTGGTATCCAGTCAGGTCTAATGGCAGAAGTGAAACACGAGTTTGCTTGCGATGACAACGACACTCTGATCCAAAAAGCAGTTACTGCTATGAACATCAGTCACGCTCCATACACTAACAACTTAAGTGGCATTGCTCTTGAGATGAATAGTGGTCGTGTATTCCAAGGTGCTTACGCAGAAAACGCAGCGTTCAACCCTAGCCTTCCACCACTTCAGGTTGCCTTAATTCAAATCCTGATGGCAGGCGAGCAGTTTGAAGACATCAAAGCCGCAGCACTAGTCGAAAACTCACAGGGTAAGATCAGCCACCTAGCCGATACTCAATCAACACTAGAGGCACTGAACCCAGATATTCCAGTGAGTTTTGTTAACATTTAACTCACAATGCTCTTATGAGAGAGGCTCTGCATGACGCAGGGCCTTTTTTTATTGTTTAAAATCACACGCAAACGTTTGCTTCGTTCGCAAAAATCAGTATGATCCCCTGCAAATTCGCTTCCACCACTTTATTTTGTAAGGGAACACTATGTTTGGTACTGCTACTAGCACTCATGCTACCCGTGTATTACTTCTGGGCTCTGGCGAGCTTGGTAAAGAAGTAGCAATTGAATGTCAACGTCTTGGTTTAGAAGTGATCGCGTGTGACCGTTATGCTGACGCACCAGCAATGCAAGTGGCTCATCGCAGCTACGTCATCGATATGCTTGATGGCGAAGCATTAGAAGAAATCATCAAGAAAGAGCAACCTGCTTATGTGGTTCCGGAAATTGAAGCTATCGCAACAGACAAATTAGTTGAGCTAGAAGAAAAAGGCGTGAACGTCGTTCCGACAGCAAAAGCAACTAAGTTGACTATGAACCGCGAGGGCATCCGTCGTCTTGCAGCTGAAGAGCTAAGCTTAACGAATTCTCCTTATCAGTTTGCAGATAACTTTGATGACTTTAAAGCGGCAGTTTCGCACGTTGGTATCCCTTGTGTAGTAAAACCCGTGATGAGTTCGTCTGGTAAAGGACAAAGCGTCATCAAAACAGAACAAGATGTGCAAACAGCGTGGGAGTACGCGCAAGAAGGCGGTCGTACTGGTGCCGGTCGTGTGATCGTCGAAGGCTTTATTGACTTCGACTATGAAATTACGCTGCTGACAGTACGAGCGAAAGATGGTGTCCATTTCTGCGCACCAATTGGGCATCGTCAAGAAGATGGTGACTACCGAGAGTCGTGGCAACCACAAGCAATGTCAGATACTGCGATTAAAGCAGCAGAATACACAGCGGAGAAAGTCGTAAATGCGCTCGGTGGTTACGGCATCTTCGGTGTAGAGCTGTTCGTGAAAGGTGATAAAGTAATTTTCAACGAAGTTTCACCTCGTCCACACGACACTGGCATGGTAACTATGATTTCTCAGGAAATGTCTGAGTTTGCTCTGCATGTTCGTGCGTTCACTGGCATGCCAATCAACAGTATCATTCAATACGGCCCGTCCGCGTCAGCTGTCATCCTAGGGCAAGGTACATCAACAGATATTCGCTTTGATAATCTTGCCAATGCCCTGGCTCAACCACAAACTCAAGTTCGTTTGTTTGGTAAGCCTGAAATCGATGGTCGCCGTCGTTTAGGCGTTGTTCTAACGCGTCGTAAGACTATCGAAGATTCGATTGAAGATGCAGTGAGCAGCGCTTCTAAAGTGCAGATCGTTTACTGATTTCACTAGTTCGCTCCAAGAAACAAAAAGCGCAGCCCAATTGGCTGCGCTTTTTATTTGTATATACCCAAGTGACTTCAAGATGCAGGATTCAGAGCGTTGTCATTGATTCGAGAGCAAGGAAACCAACGCAGTGTAATAGCCAGCTCTTTCCAAGTTGTTTGACGCAGCAATCGGGTCAATGACACGCTCCCAAAGGGCGAGCTGCCTTGGCTTGTATACTTTGTTGCCGATTCTTGATTTAGGCCCACTAAACCTTTAAATCGCCGCCGCGTCTACAAACCAAGTCAGTCTCGCTGAACCTAGCATCTCGAGGTTACTTGGGTATAAACTCGATTACCCTATTCACTTTCAATTAAATACACTTCTTCAGAGAAGCGACTCAGACCCTTTTTGGCAATTTTAGGGTGATTATCATCGGCTTGATCTACGTTTAAGCGTGTGATCTTATAACCGGAAAATAACTGTTCAATCTCTTCTACAGGAACACTAAAAGGAGGTCCTGCCATCTCTTCTTGCGGGTAGTTCAACGTGACCAACAAGATACGACCGCCAGGATTCAGCAATTGCTTAACACGAGCAGCATATTCTGCTCGCATCTCTTTAGGAAGAGCCACTAACGCAGCGCGATCGTAAATGATATCGGCTTTAGATACTGGGGCGGTAAAGAAATCACCCGTATAAATCGACAGCTCATCAAACTGATATAACTCGTGCATACCATTAACAGGCGTTACCGTTGGGGTGTAAAAATGCTCAGCAAAAAACGCTCTTACCGCAATTTGGCTTAGCTCAACGCCCTGAACTTCGTCGTGTTTGGTCGCTAACCAAATCAAATCCTCTGACTTACCACACAGAGGCACCAAAACTTTATCATCACGCTTTGCAGCCGTATGTTGCCAAAATGCAGGCAACAGTGGGTTCACGTCTTCTAGATGAAAACCAATTTGGTTACTGGCCCATTTATTGTGCCAAAATTCTTGATCTCTCATGATTCTTCTACTTGTCGGCTGATAGTGGATTCGAGCTTTGCGCTTCACTTTTGTGGGCTAAGACTAATGATTTTTTCAAATTTGTCTATGCCGTTCATCTTTGGTTAATACTGCAATGTTAGTATGGCTAACGTTCAAGAAGGAACCCTTCCTTGTTCTGATGGTCAGAATAAAGGAAAGCAAATGGTGATCTAGAACACGATTCCACCATAAGGTTGAAAATCAACCTTGGAATCTATCGTAGAGACCCCATTAACTAGGTAGTACCTGATTTGCGAATCTTAGTGACCTTTTCGTTACCCATTTTCTAAGTGCAAGCAAGTTAAGGAGAGTGAATGAGCTTATTTCTACGTACTACGGCATTGATGCTATTAGTACTAAGCCGTGCGCCGGCTTTCGCCGCACTTCCAAATGTCCCGAGTAACGAGCAAGACCGTTCTGCTAGCCAAAACGAAGTTTGCTCAAAATTGTTTAAACATAGCCTTAGTGGTTTGTATGGCATTCAGTCAATCGACTCCAAACCAACACAGCCTTATTCAGATTTCGACGTACTTTACAGCAAAGCGCACCAAGCGCAGTTTGAGCTAGAAACCATCTGTAAGAGTACTGCCCTTCTCACTGACGCACAGCCTTATTTTGCTGGCGTTAAATCTCAGCACCGCGCCGAAGAGAAAATCGCCCACGAACTTGACGGTCAAGTAGAACGTATCACCGACTTAGCCCGTGCAACCATCGTTGCAAATGACGTAGCAAGCTTGGTGTCGGTATATGAAACGTTAGAGCGCGAAACAACCATTGTTAAAGTAAAAAACCGCTTTAAAAAACCAACGGCTTCTGGTTATCGTGATCTCAACTTGTTGGTCCGTTTACCAAAAACCAACCTAATTGCTGAAGTCCAATTGCATCTAAAAGCGATTGCTGATGTAAAAAGTGGTCCGGAGCATGATTTGTACGAGCAAATTCAGAAACTGGAACGTCAAGCTCTGGTTGAAGGTCGTAACCTAAATGATATCGAGATGGCATCAATTCGTAACATGCGTACTCAATCTAAAAACTTGTATCAAGAAGCTTGGCATCCTTACCTAACGACGCACCTGGAAGCAGCCTAAGCAAACAGTATTTTAGAAACTAATTCCCTGAATACTGAAAAACCACCGCAATTGCGGTGGTTTTTATTTGTTCTTTAGTCAGTAATGAAAGCCACAAACAAAAAGACCACGACAAAGCGTGGTCTCATTCCATGTTACATGGCTTACTGGTCGGTCTTTAGGTTCTCTACGCGAGCTTTCAACTTCTGACCCGGGCGGAACGTAACGACACGTCGAGCAGTAATAGGAATATCTTCGCCAGTTTTCGGGTTACGACCAGGTCGTTCATTCTTGTCACGAAGGTCAAAGTTACCAAAACCTGACAGTTTTACCTGTTCGCCACTTTCTAGTGCCTTACGAATCTCTTCAAAGAACACTTCCACCGTTTCCTTGGCGTCCCGTTTACTAAATCCCAATTTATCAAACAGGTTTTCTGCAAGTTCGGCTTTTGTGAGCGCCATAAAACTTTCCTCAAAGCTATGTTAAACAATGCTACCTTAGTGTAGCGCCAGAGCAGTTTTACCCTACCAATTCAACAACATATCGGGGTTACATCAGGAAGTGTATGCCAAGCTTATGATTTTCGCCAACTTTTTTCTTTGCTAATATACGGAATGTTGCACCACGCAGATAGTTTACCCACCACCATTTCCATATTTTCCTTTAATTCCCTCTCCAATGAAAAAAATATCCAGTTCAAATTACTAGATTTGAAACTCAAAACAACATTAATCACTATTTAATAAAAATGTCAGATACTGGCTACTTTACAAACAATTGACACAAAACTTCTTACCTTTTCAGTAAGTTGAGTACGTTTGAAAATAGATCTGGTCGGTCCTATTTAGCAGACTTGTTATTCAGATATAGCGTGACACTAGGAGCATGAAAGCTTGAACAGCGACAAAATTCTATTGATTGCTCCATGACGGTTAACTGAAAGGTTGTTACTGTTTATCCCTGTTTTCACCACGCGAAAGAGCCGTCATGTTGCACCAAGTCATCAGTATCTTATTTCCCGTCTTTGTCTTGGTTTGTGTAGGTTACTTAGTTGGTCGATGCCTCAAGCCCGATTTTCGCCCAATCAATCGCATCAATATGGATGTGTTTACTCCGGCACTGGTATTTTCTTCTCTTGTCGGTATGCCACTCAGCATGGGGCAAGTCCCCTTGCTACTAGCCGCGCTTATTGCTGTCGTAGTACCTGGCATTGTGATGGTTCCCATCGCGAAGTTTTGCGGATTATCATTCAAAGCATGGGCTCCACCACACATGTTTCGAAACAGCGGTAACTTAGCGATACCGCTGTTTACTTACACCTTCGGGGAAATCGCCCTTCCCTCCGCAGTATTGCTTTTTGTCGTTTCAGCATGCCTACATATAAGCCTTGGCGTTATGCTACTGAGTAATGGCAATCCGCTTAAACAAATCGTCAAAATGCCGATCTTCTTATCCGCTTTGCTCGCGTTGCTTATCAACATTTCTGGTATTGGTATTTGGTCTCCTCTTTTTGAAGCGACCACATTACTTGGGCAAGCCGCCGTCCCAGTTATGTTGTTATCATTGGGAGCACAAATGCGCCATTTAAGATGGGATGGTCTTCGAGTGGGTCTTTGGTGCACACTTCAATCACTCGGTACCGGAGCACTCGCCTTTGCCTTAATCTATACCTTGATACCATTGCCAATCATGCAATTACAGATGATGGTGTTGTTTACCATGTTGCCACCAGCTGTAATGAACTACTTGTTTGCTGAACGACTCAATATCGAACCTCTGAACGTTGCTTCTATGGTCTTGTTTGGCAACTTTTTAAGCATTATTACTCTACCGCTGCTACTAACGTTCGCTTTATCACTTGCTTGAACCATGCCTCCACATAATCCATCAACATCAAGCAACGTTTAACAAATCACAACGTAACGCTTCAAATTTGAAATCTAATTTTTAACAATAAATTCACCTTATCTAGCCTTTATACCTCGCTTTTTGAGTGTTTTATCTATTAGCCTGAACCCTCCGCAAATTTACAAAGGAGTTGTAATTTTATGGATAAGACATGCCGTGTGATTTTTCTCGGTGGTGCTCATCACTTAGAGGAAATCACAACAACACTCAACACAATCAAATTTACACCAACAGTGTGCTTTGGCGATGACGAATACGTTCTACTCCCAAAAGGAGTTGGTAATTCACCTAGATACTTCGTTTATGTGCACTCCACTTTGACAGATGAAGAACAAAATGAACTGATTCAATTAATCGAAATTCCGATGAAAAATAAATAGAGGCTTAATGGAGGACAGATAATGTACGAAGTTATTTTTATTGGCGGTGAGAGCCATGGTGAAAATATTTCCCTCAACTCTCTACCCTTAACGGTAGATAAAAATGGAGAAAAATATTCTTTATTTGGCTTAACAGACCCTAACTATGACAAACCTTACAAAATATACTGTACGAAGTATTCAATTGCAGAACGGTATATCCCTCAAATTGTTAAAGTCGAATTTATTGGTGGTCATTGGGATCGAGAATTTGAACACAGAATTCTGGGGTGGATACCTACAAGGGTGAACCGAACTCGTGAGGTCCTCGATAATCTAATAACCAATTCCTATGAATTAGTCACTCAGTTTTCTGACGGGAAGACCATCCACGCATACGCCTCTGAAGATGTTCCAGAAGTATTTTTAAATGGAAGAATGCAAGCATTGCTCAAAGGAGATTGAAGCAAACTTTATCGCTGACATTGTTTATTTAACAAATTCGCAATCTAAATTTTACGGCTAAATTAACCATGTCTCTTTTTTGAGTCTCGCTTTTTGAGCAATTTATCGATTAGCCTAAAATCTCTCAACACTTGCAACGGAGTTGTAATTATATGGATAAAGAGTGCCTTGTAATTTTTCTAGGTGGCTATGAACACTTAGCAAAAGTTGTAACTACGCTTGATGCCATCAAATTCTCTTCAACAATAAAATTTGGCAATGATGAATATACCCTAATGCCAAATGGATATGGAAATACACCTCGAATCTTCTTTTATGTACACACTGAACTGAGTGAAGACATCATTAGAGAAATGAAAAATATGGTGAAACTTTCTATTGATAAAAAATGGTTTGAAATTGGTGGTGAATAATGGCGTTAGAAGTATTTATTGATATTTGTGGAGTCTCAGCAACAACACGAGAGATAGACAGGGAATGGGTAACCGGACTCGTTAACAGAGCAAAAGACCGCAAATCTAAGGTATGGGTGTCTGTGATTGTCCGAGATTTGAAGCAAGATATTAACATTCGGCTTGCATGCGGTAGTGCACCAAGAATAGCAACAACCACAAACAGCCCAAGACGAAAGCCGCTAACCCAGCTCGAAAGTAAGCTGACGGATCTCTGGTCTATGTTCCGGTGCGAAGGTGGGAACGTTAACGTTCAGGGCGTATGTGATTTTATCCGCTACCTCGAAGGGTGTCAGAGACGTGAGAGTGATGAAAAGCTAAAAAAGGATAAGCAGTGGCATTAATTATTTCCATTGATTGCTGTGGAGTAGTCATTGATTCATTAGAGAGCAACTCGAAAACCATAAACGCTATTGTGACGAAAGCTCAAGAACAAGGACAAAAAGTGTGGCTACGTATATGCCTAAAAGATGTATCGCAGAACATCGATATTGAACTTTGCTGTGGAGAACCGCCGTCTAACTCTGTGCCACCAGCAGCTAAAAGGGGCTCACTCATAGAGAAGAATATTAAAAAACTTTGGTTAGAACTTGGTTGCGCGGGTGAACAAGTGAATGCACAGAAGATCTCTGCATTTTTACTGTATTTTCAAAGCTATATTAATCAGTCCTAGAGAGTAGAACCTGCAAGCACGAACTACCTATCAAGTTAACGTTTAAGAAAGGCGCTGGTGTTCTTCAGTTATCGATTAAGCTGTGGCACTGCGCTTTTAAACAGATGACCTAGAGAAACCTTTTAATGGTAGAGGCATATCAAAAACAAAAGATTGAATGATAGACTAACGTCAAACAACTACCGTTTTTGCTTTGCAACTCTATGACATCAATTATTCAAATCAGCGACTGCCATTTAAGTGACGATTCAAGCTTTGAGAATCTACGTAGCGCGCTTCTTTATGCTCAAAAAGATTCATCATGCGATACCCTTTTGCTCACAGGCGATCTTTGTTGCAACCCCAAACCGGGTGATTACCGTGTACTACTAAGTTTCCTAGAAAAGCACATTCGCGATAAGGAAATATTCGCAATTGCAGGCAACCATGATGACACCAAATTGATGAAGCGGGAACTGGTCGGTAGCTCTATTAACGTAGTGAATAAAGCCAAAATTCATAACCGTGACATGCTGTTCTTAGATTCGAGTGCTAAACCTTTGGATAAGCGCCACCCTTTAGGCTCTGGTCGTGTCGATAACCGTGGGCTAGCACGCTTCAATAAACAACTTCGCCATGCGATCAATCCGATTGTTGTTATCCATCACCCTATTATTCCCGTAGGCTCGGATTGGATGCAAGCCATTTGCTTGGAAAACAATGCAAGCTTACATGCGCTTTTGGCTAAGTACCGAGTTCAAGATGTTATTTGCGGGCATGGTCATGATGCACTGACTGTAACGCGCCAAGAAGTCACTCAACATATGGCACCCGCTACTGCTTACGGTTTTGACCACAGTATTGACGAATACAACCGCAATGCAAAGATTGGCGTGAATAAGATTCACCTCGAAGGTGAGAGGATGAAGGTAGAGACAGTTTGGCTCTAGTTATTCCCTATTTCCTATCTCTCAAGATATAAAAAAACCCTGCCAAACTGGCAGGGTTTCCATTTCTTAAGAAGATACGTTACATGAGATTAGTCACGTAGAGACGCACCAAACTTCTCAGAAACGTGAGCAACGATAGCGTCAACCGCACCAGCGATATCTGCATCTTCCAGAGTACGCTCAAGTGACTGTAGAGTCAGAGCGATTGCTAGGCTCTTCTTACCTTCTTCAACGCCTTTACCTACGTAAACGTCGAACAGCTTCGCATCTTTAAGGAACTCGCCACCTTGCTCTACGCAAGCGTTAACGATATCACCAGATGCAACAGCTTCATCCACGACTACCGCGATATCACGACGGTTTGAAGGGAATTTAGAAAGTGCTACCGCTTCAGGGATCACTTTGCTGTTGATTGCAGACCATTCGATTTCGAATACGATAGTACGACCATTTAGACCGAACTTACGCTCAAGTTCTGGGTGAACAGTACCGATCACACCCACTTCTTTACCATCTACGATGATTGCCGCAGATTGACCTGGGTGAAGTGCTGGGTGCTTAGCTGCAGCGAAAGAGTACGCTTTTTCGTTAGCAGATAGCTCTAGAATTGCTTCTAGATCGCCTTTAAGGTCGAAGAAATCAACAGTGTTAGTTTCGATATCCCAATGCTCTTCACCGCGAGTACCTGCGATAACACCGGCAAGCATTGGCTCTTGGCGCATACCGTTTTCTGCAGATTCACATGGGATGAAACGTAGACCATATTCAAATAGACGAACGCGTGGCTGTTGACGCTTCTGGTTGTGAACAACCGTGTTCAGCAGACCTTGGATAAGACCAAGACGCATTGCTGACATGTCTGCAGAGATTGGGTTTGGAAGCACTAGAGGCTCAACACCAGGTACAACTAGCTCTTGTTGCTCAGGCTCAACGAAGCTGTATGTGATTGCTTCGTGGTAACCACGGTCAACAAGAAGATCACGAACGCGTTTCAGTGGAAGATCCGCTTCAACGTGGTTGTGCATCTTAAGTGCTGCTGCTGGGTGTTGGTTAGGAATGTTGTCGTAACCGTAGATACGACCAACTTCTTCAATCAAGTCTTGCTCGATAGCGATATCGAAACGCCATGTTGGTGCTACTGCCACCCAACCTTCTTCAGAAGCTTGAACTGTCAAACCTAGGCGCTCTAGGATTTCTACTACGTCAGCATCAGCGATGTGGTGACCTAATAGGTTGTCTAGCTTAGTACGACGTAGAGCAACTTTGTTTGGCTTAGGTAGGTCTGCTTCAGACTCTACAGCAACAACAGGTGCGACTTCACCGCCACAGATCTCAACAAGAAGCTGAGTTGCACGCTCCATTGCGCTAACCTGCAGTGCGTAATCCACACCACGTTCAAAACGCATTGAAGAATCAGTGTGAAGACCGTAACTACGTGCGCGACCACGGATGTGGTCAGGTGCAAAGAATGCACACTCTAGTAGAACGTCTTTAGTTTCCGTTGTTACACCAGACTCTTCACCACCAAAGATACCTGCGATTGCAAGTGCTTTGTTGTGGTCAGCAACAACTAGTGTATCTGCGTTTAGTTCTGCTTCGCTACCGTCAAGAAGTGTTAGCTTCTCACCTTGCTCAGCCATACGAACTACGATGCCACCTTCGATCTTCGCTAGATCGAATGCGTGCATTGGTTGACCTTGCTCTAAAAGAACGTAGTTAGTGATGTCTACTACAGGGTCGATAGAGCGAATACCACAACGACGCAGTTTCTCTTGCATCCATAGTGGCGTTTCAGCTTGAACGTTTACGTTCTTAACAACGCGACCTAGGTAACGTGGACACGCAGCTGGCGCTTTCACTTCGATAGACACTTTATCTTCGATTGAAGCTGCTACTGCTTCTACTGATGGCTCAGTTACGTCAGCGCGGTTTAGTACGCCAACTTCGCGAGCTAGACCACGAATGCTGAAACAGTCAGCGCGGTTTGCTGTTAGGTCTACGTCTACTGTTACGTCGTCTAGACCTAGGAATTCACGGAAATCGGTACCGATTACTGCGTCTTCTGCTAGCTCCATGATGCCATCTGACTCAACATCGATACCTAGTTCAGTGAACGAACAAAGCATGCCGTGAGATGGTTGACCACGTAGTTTTGCTTTTTTGATTTTAAAATCGCCTGGAAGAACAGCACCAACCGTTGCTACTGCTACTTTCAGACCTTGGCGACAGTTGTGTGCGCCACAAACGATGTCTAGAAGCTCTTCTTCACCCACGTCTACTTTAGTAACGCGCAGTTTGTCTGCATCTGGGTGTTGACCACATTCAACAACGTGACCAACTTTAACGCCGTTGAACGAACCTGCTACAGGTAGCACGTCATCAACTTCTAGACCCGCCATTGTAATTTGGTGAGTTAGTTCGTCAGTGGTAATCGAAGGACTAACCCACTCACGAAGCCATGATTCGCTGAATTTCATAGTGATTTATCCCCTGGATTACTTGAACTGTTTTAGGAAACGAAGATCGTTCTCGAAGAACGCACGTAGGTCGTTCACGCCGTAACGAAGCATTGTTAGACGCTCAACACCCATACCGAATGCGAAACCAGAGTATTTTTCAGGATCAATGCCTACGCTACGTAGTACGTTCGGGTGAACCATACCGCAGCCTAGTACTTCTAGCCATTTACCGTTTTTACCTTTCACATCAACTTCAGCTGAAGGCTCAGTGAACGGGAAGTAAGATGGACGGAAACGTACCTCCACTTCCTCTTCGAAGAAGTTGCATAGGAAATCGTGCAGGATGCCTTTCAGCTGTGCGAAGTTTACGTTCTCATCAACCAGCATGCCTTCCACTTGGTGGAACATTGGCGTGTGCGTTTGGTCGTAGTCATTACGGTATACACGACCAGGTGCGATGAAACGGAATGGTGGTTTGCCATTTTCCATCGTACGGATCTGTACGCCTGACGTGTGAGTACGAAGCATCAAATCTGGGTTGAAGAAGAAAGTATCATGGTCAGTACGCGCTGGGTGATCAGCTGCGATGTTTAGTGCATCAAAGTTGTGGAATGCATCTTCGATTTCTGGACCAGACTCAGTGTTAAAGCCAAGTTCACCAAAGAACTTCTCAATACGCTCTACAGTACGAGTAACTGGGTGTAGACCACCGTTCTCGATACGACGACCTGGTAATGTTACGTCGATCGTTTCTGCCGCTAGCTTCGCTTCAAGCTCTGCACGTTGTAGTGCGTCTTTACGAGCTGCGATAGCTTGCTGAACCACGCCTTTCGCTTTGTTGATCTCTTGACCCGCTTCACGGCGTTCTTCTGGTGGTAGTTTACCTAGGCTTTGAAGTTGAGCAGTTAGCTCACCTTTTTTACCTAGATACTGAACACGCACTTCATCAAGTACGACTAGCGATTCTGCAGCTTCAATTGCTGCACTCGCGTTAGCAATGATCTCTTCTAGATGTTGCATCGTTTCCTCATCTACCTATTGGTAGTATCCATAAGGGAGTGATTGGTTTTTTGATAGCTGTACATAGTAGCCAAACCCGCCACCAAGGCCAAATTGAATTATGAAAAGAAGAGGTTATTGAATAAAAAGAACACAAAAACGTAAAAAATGAAGGGTTGCTATGGAATAACCCCTACTTTTTCGTGTTTGTTTTTGCATAAGTAGCTAAAGAATACGCCACATAGATTTTCACCAAACAGTGAAAAAATTGGGTTCTCTGGCGTTCTAATGTGAATGACGAGTTAGTTCGAAGATATTAGCTTTTGCGATGACCGTACTCGGTTTTTACCGTTTTGTTTTGCTAAGTAAACGCCTTCGTCAGCAACTCGGATCAAATCAGTGTAAGTTTGCATTTCTTCGCGGCGTTCTGCTACCCCGACACTGATGCTGCCTCGCCAAGGTTCGAATGCTGTTGGAACCAGCATGTGAGAGATCTGTTTTCTTACCATCTCGGCAACATGCAACCCACCTTCAAGACCCGTATCCGGGCATATAACAACGAACTCGTCGCCGCCAAGTCGACACACGATATCATCACTGCGAAAAGAGTGTTTTAGCGCTTGTGCAAGTTCTTTTAAGACCAAATCTCCGGCTTCGTGACCACAGGTGTCATTGACTTGCTTAAAGTAATCCGCATCAATCATGATACAAACCAAAGGTAAAGCTCTCACCTCCTCGTTTCTCCACAAGGTCTTGAGAGATTTAATCGCACTTCTTCGGTTCGGCAGTTGAGTCAACGAATCCGTGAGTGATAAAGCCTCTAGCTGCTTATTGGCTTGAGAAAGTTGTATTGTCCTTTCATCCACTTTTTCTTCCAAAACCAGATTAAGCTTCAGTAATTCTCGGTTACGCTCTGAAACTTGTGAAAACAGAGCATTTAGCGCATCCAGCAATGGCGCAGTGGATGCGTTGGCTTGTTTTTCTTGTTCATCATACGCCGCCCTCGGTGACATCCCAGATTGAATGGCAGCCACTTGCTTAGACATATTTTGATCAATACCAAGAATGTGGTAAGCCAACCAATGAATGAGGAAATCCAATAACTGCTCAGCAGCGCGTTTATTGGCATCACTGATAAAGCTCTGCATACTGATGATGTCGCTCATAAATGCGCGATGTACTTGGATATGTTTTTCTAGGTGCTCTGGGTGGATCTCGACCTCTCGCATCAAGTTCTCTTCTTCTTTGAAGTGGAACTCAGCATAGCGAGACAGTTCAAATAATGCCACTTGAATGTCCGTGAGAGTGATGCTGTTTTGCGCCAAAAGTTCGCCGTACTTGTTGATAAATCCAACAAGATATTGGTGCTGTTCATCGACTTCTTCGATGCCTGTTTCAAAATAAGTGTCCCAGCGAAATGAATTCAACGTTACTACCCCTAAGTAAAACCGGAGGGTTTTGTTAGTTGCTTATCGCATCGCTATCAAAACCACAACAAACATAAGGAATAGTAACGATAAATCTTCCTTACAGCTCTAGCAGCCAGTCAAAATAATGACATGGATCTCTTTGCCTTAGAATTTTCGATTTAACTATCTCCCGCACTAAAAATAGTACTGGATAGATAGCTCGATAAAATCATCGTCTCTTGCGAAATACAAGAGGTCCGTTGGCGTGTCATTTTTAAACAACCAAGCATCAATTTGCCACTTAAAATGATTTGAAATGCGGCTGGAAGCCTCAAGTTTTGCGTTGTACACATCGGTATTATCGAGATCTTGTGTGATACCAGTTAGGATTTCGGTGCCATCTTCATCATTAAACGCTAAGCGAACACCTGCAAAGACATCATTTTGACCAATGTTCTGCGCGTTGTTACCACGGCTATCATATAAATACTCACCGATAAGACCCACATCCCATACCGTTTCAAAAGCCCCCACTATCGTGTATTCAAATCCGGTAACAACACCGACATGATTATCAAAACTATCACGATAAACACTTTCAAGTTTCCATAACCAATCTCCCACGATTCCCTGCACATCCAGTCCAACATGGCTCATCAATGCGTAGTAAGGTTTTAGCTCGCCTTGCTCGAATCGAAAATACGGGTCACGGTTCGTTCCATAGACATAGCTCAAGCCGAGATCCCAATCGCCAAACATTTGTGCATACCGCAACGCGACATCTACATGCTTTTCTTCTCGACTCGATTCGTACAACGCATCATCGGAGACAACAGGATCAAACCTCAAACGCCCATCTTTACCCGCGAATGTTCGTTCACGAAAATAAGGCAAGATCATCGCATCCAGCATTCCCCACTCTTTGATGGACGTAAAATGCACCATGGGTTGTCCCAATTTATCTTCGCCATCGACCGCTTCTACCGCATCAATTTGGTTTACAACATCCACTAAGTGCGCAGATTCTGTTACCCCCCAAAACACCTTGCTGATACCAACACGAAGTTCATAGTCATCCCAATAGGTTAAATACAAGGCTTCTCGAATATCAGCATGCGTACGTTCATCATCCATGCTGTCCCAACGATAAAAAGGCGTAAAGGTGAAACTCGCATCACCATCTTGAAGATCCCAGTAGAGCTCTGGTTGCAACACTAGCGATGTTTGCCCTTTGCTCTGCCCTTGAGCACCGGCAGAGAAAAATTGTCGATGCTCAAAGTTAACCTGACCTGCCAATTCAGCGCCAAGCAAAGACGAAGAACAAAGCACAGCCATAATGCTAGCCAAGACTCGGCCAGCAGCGATTGCCCTAGTCATTCAACCTCCCTACTTAACACGCTTGAGGATGTTTTTGTTGAAGTCGTTATCTTTAAGACCGGTCTGGAACGTCAATTCACTGGTTGTCAGTTCTGTACTCTTGCCCGTTTGGTGATTCATCATTGCCATAGTGTGGGCACGCCAGTATTGATTCAGATACTGTTTGTAATCAGAAAACTCTAACGTCTTTAACAACGCACCTTTGCGGTCATAAAATTCTACTTTCAGAGGACGATAATGTGCTTGATCTAGCCAAACCACTTGCTTGGTGTAACCGGAGTTTTTATCTGTCGGGATTTGCTCTAATACAAACGTCTCTTGGTCATTCATCGTTTCATCTTTAAGGTAATTGAAACGGTACTTTTCAATCTCGAATGAGCTCAGGTCTTCATAAGCAAACTCACTGCCCATAAATGGACCAGATTTATTGCGTGAAGCGATACGTTTTACGCGTTTGAGCGCGGGCAGATAGAGCCATTGGTCGTCAGCGCCCACCGTGTGTGAATGATTAAGAAATGCGGTTCCTTTAACATCTCGTGGTTCATCAAAGATAGTTAGCCCTTTATCGCCATCATCAGCGACCTCCAGTGATTTTAGGCGCATCAAGCGAGTACTACTTTCTCCTTGAGCATTGCGAAGTATCATTTGCATGGTGGCAACAGAATCTCCCCAGCCTTGGTCACGCGCTTTGCGCTCTTGTGCAATTTCCAACCCTTTAGCTTCGTCAGCCCAAGTGAGAGGAGCCATTAACAGAGAAATCGATAATGTAACGACATTCAGAGGTTTGCTAAATAACTTCATCATATAGTCCTTGTCTTGTTTTCCTTGAGGGCACTGTTCAATCACAACGATGCCGTAATGTTTTTCTTCGCTTGTGTTTCTGGCGTTTTAGTCTTTGTTTGCTCGACATATGCTGCTTTATCAAAACGCATGAGTAGCGTTGGCAAGAATAAAAAGTCCACGACCAAGGCGATAAAGATCACGATCGCACTAAGCTGCCCCATATCTGCATTTAAGCGAAAGCTCGACATAGCCAATACTGAGAAACCTGCTACCAATACGACGGTAGTGATCCACAGTGCACGACCAACAGTGTGGAAGGCATAACGAACAGCCTGTTCAGCATTTTGTCCTTCTTTTCGTGCTCTTTGATATTTCGAAAGGAAATGAACCGCGTCGTCGACCACAATGCCAAGCGTCAAGGTCACCACGACTGACAGTCCTAGATTGATTTCACCAGAGATCAGCGCCCAAAGACCGAAACCAAGCACGGCCGGGGCAATATTTGGAACCAAGCTGATGAGACCAAGCCTTAGCGAACGCAGCGCAAAGATGAGTAATGCAGAGATCAAAACTAATGTAATTGGTAACGTAGAGAGCATACTTGCCATATTGGTCTCACCAATGTGAGCAAACATCAATGATGGACTCGATGCGACCACATCATATTGCGGTGCATTGTCGGCAAACCACGCGTAGATTCGGTTCTCAAGGTCAACTAATTCAACACTCCCTAAATTATCGACGGTTAACACCATTTTGATCGAAGATTTATCAACATTAATCTGATTATTAAGATCTAAGCCGTACGGCAAAGACATCTCATAGAGTAGAAGGTATTGCGCCGCCAATTCTCTATCTTGTGGTAGTAAGTAGTAACGCTCATCATCAGCGTGCATGTTTTTATTGAGGCGTTTATATACATCCGCGAGCGTTGCAACATGATCTGTCTCAGGCTGTTCGCGAAGCCAATCGGTAAAGTTGCCTATAGCGGTAAGAAAAACAGGATCAGCAATCCCTTGCGACTCATTGGTTTTGATGGCAATGCTGAGATTGGTCATGCCGCTGATACGTGCTTCCATAAAATCGGCAGCTTGACGAAAATCACTGCGATTATCGAAATACTTTACGGATTCATCATTGACTCGATTTAACGGTATCAAGCTTGCACTCACTGCAATAACGATCACTGATATTGGCAGTAACACGTTACGACGTAAAACGACAAAATCTCCTAGCTTGTCCATGAAGTCGGTCCCGCTCTGTGAGGCAGGTTGCTTAACTGAGACTGGTAATAGTGTGAGTAACGCTGGAAGCAGCGTCACTGATAGAAAACAGGCAATCATCACCCCTAATGCCGATAAGTTACCAAAATCTCGCAGCACAGGAGAATCCGACATATTCATCATCAGAAATCCAATTGCGGTTGTAACTGACGTGATTAGGATGGGCATAAAGTTAAGAGAGATACTGCGCTCTATCGAATGTGCCTTACTAAAGCCGTTTTGCATCGACTGGCGCATAGTTGCAATAACATGCACGCAGTCCGCTACAGCCAATGTCATGACCAAGGTTGGCACATTAACCGTCGCAGTGCTTAAAAACATACCAGCCCAACCAGACAACCCCATCGTTGCTATCACCGAGCCAATAATCACAATAAGAGTCGCGACAACACTTAAGAATGAACGCAGCATGATGGTTAAGAACAACAAAATAACCAACAGCATCGTTGGTACTAAGGTAGCGCTATCCTCTTGTGCTGCGGTCATGAAGGCATAGTTCATGGCGATAATACCAGCTTTATGAAACTCAACATTTGGATAGTTTTGCTGATACTGCGCCAGCATCTGATTAATGTGAGCCATCACCTCTTGGACTTCCGCTGTTTTATCAACCTCCGGCAATTGAACGGTGATATTCACGACAGTGACATCGCCTTTTGCAGAGATCAGCGCATTTTTTAACACTGGCTCTGTTAGTGCGATATTTTTTACTTTCGCAATTCGCTCTGGAGTCAACTCATGCTCTTCGTAAAGCAGGTCTTCGACCAAGAGATCATCTTCAACCGCTTCCGTATGCTGGTAATTAGCCAGAGAGTCTACTCGACTCGAATACGGCACTTGCCACGAATCCACTGTTAAGTTTTGTATGAGTTTCAGGATCTCAGGAGTAAACACCTCTCTGCTATCAGGAGCGATCACGATAGCAAGATTGTCTGTTTTGGCGAAGGTGGTTTGAATTTCGTCGAAAGCTAATAACTGCTTATTGCTGCCATCGAAAAAGATATTATAGTCGCCCCGAAAATAGAGATTCTTTGCTCCGATCGTTGCGATAATAACGAGTAATACTGTTGCCAGCAGAACCCAAAGACTGTGCTTGGTTGGTATTTTCCCCCATTGACCGGGGCTTGCTTGTTGAGCTTGGTGGTGTTTCATCACACTCTCCCTTCGTGACGTTTCGTCAAAAAACGGAGTTAAAAAAGCAGCTTACGCTGTTCTCTAATTCCAGATGCGTTAATAACGCAGTTTTGGCACTCTAGGGATCAAAAATCCTGATACCAAAACAATCGTTATTGACGATCCGTCAAATAGTGTGACTAAAAAACCAATCGAATAACCGATTGGTTTATACCCTACTCAGCGATTGACTGAATCAAGGTAAGCAATTTCTTCGCTAAATAGTTCCTGCTCAACTCGACGCCAGGTTTTGCGGTAATCCCAATCTGTTGAGAGAGGTAACCACCCTAATCCATCAAGTAACATATTCGCATTGTGTAATACCGAAAACGGATCTTGCAAACGCTGAATACATCGACTGTTAGATGCATTTTGCGCCAAAGCATTAGAACCAAACGCAATCGACCAATTGGCAAAAACAATCGCATCAGCACCAACAGCAGGAGAGAATTTTAAATCTCCAATTTCCACGGCGTGGTTTACTAATGCGTCCGCTCCAGATATTACTTCTTCTTCCAGCTTGTTCAATTCATTCAGTCGAGCGGGTGAAGCTTTCTCTATCACCCAAGGAGTTTTGGCGACAATAGCGCAAGTCGACAATACGGGTTCCATACGGGCGTAAATACGATACCCAACATGCATTGCAATGATCTTTTCACGCGTGTTGCCATCAAAATTTGCCGTACGCTCAAAAAACACCGCCTCACTTTTCAGTGAGTGTATACAAAGTGCAAGGATCACATCTTCTTTGCTGCAAAAATGGTTATAGATGGTCCCTTTTGAATACGGACTGGCAGCCGTTAGCTTATCCATCGTGAGGTTAGCAAAGCCTTGTTCTTGCACTAAAGATTTAGCCAGTTGAACTAATTCGACCTCGCGATCAGCGATCGCCTGCTGTTTCTTAGTCAAACCAGAAGCAATTCGGCCTCCCTCTTGCTTGTCATCTTTGTTGCAACCAAAGTTAAACATACTTCCTCGTCCCGTATCCCTGTGTAACTCAAATGAATTGTAACACGAATATGGTTTGCAGAAACGCCATCACATTTCTGACGAATCGTCATAATTGACACTTCGTCATATTAGTTCATTAAATAAACATTTCAAGGGTGAATCTATAAATCACTAAAAATAACTAGAAGCTATATCGAAAGGCTTGGTTTATCCCCAGCCGAAGCGATAGCGTAGCGAATGTCATCAATGAAGTTGACTTCTGTTTGTACAATACCATCAGAAAACGTTACAGGCTGATGCGGACCTGCTATAAGCAAAACATTGGTAAAGTCTGACACATTAAAGTTCTCTGCAACGACGTTTTTAGAATGAAAATCTAACACGGTTTTCGCCATCTGCTCTTCTAAGATAAGTAGCTGTTCTTCCGTGATTTTCATTCGCGATAGCGCTACACGTACACACTTCTCATGTGTAGTCGTTTGTTCTTTAAGGATCTCGGTGTACTTCTCGTTAAGTTTAGAGTTTTCTGCATAGCTGTAATAAAGCGGACCGTGAAGCGTGATGTTGTTATCTTCGTCCACATAAACCAAATCAAGCAGCTCTAGAGCACCAAGGTAGTCAGACATGCTTTGCTTTGAGAGATCATACTTTTTCATAAGAATGGTGTAGCCATCCTTCCCCCTCAGCATTCGAAGTTCTCGATAAAAATCGTAAAGATGCGGAAACTGGAAAAAGACTTCATCCTGCGTACGACTGAAATAGTCCTGATCCTCAGCTTGTAGCTGATTTGCCAGCTTTTGAAGCTCATCGAGGGTACAATCCACAGCTCGACAATACTCAAGTAGCTTATCAAGACCTAGGTTAGTGCTAGTTAAATGACGTTTAAAAGTGGACAACGGCATGCCCATTTTCTCAGATAACTCTCGATATGTTAGCCCTTTGGTTTTGATCGCTTGTCGTAATGCGGCTAACAAGTACTCGGGAGTGAGTTCTCTCATCTACAATTCCTTATGGCAATGTTACAACTGAATGGTATTTGTAACAATTTAGAACCAATTGGCAAGCCATAAGTTCATATTTTTATAAGAAAACAGTGAATTAATATACCCAACATCACATTTAGATGAGCAATACCGCCACCAGAAATGCATTCAGTTTCATTATATCTAATCAATTAAACACATCATAAATACGGTATAACATCCATAGCCCGTCGCATTTCATGCTGATTTATGGAAACTACTCGAATACTTTCGACTTTGAAAGACGTTCATTTTTAGAATAATCACATTAAAACGCACACGCCAAAAAACTGCATATATATGCAACAAAATAGTTCTATTTCTTAAGGCTGAACTTTCTCTGCCACATTCTGTTCAGTGTCAACTATATGGGAGCGCAAAAAACGTAAATGGATAATAGAAATCCCAACGATGATGAGTGGAACATAGATACTCGTTATTGAGTTTGCGATGTAGATCAGAGTCATTTTAAGTTTACCGACAACGCCAACTGAATGAGACCAGCCCTCTGTATTCCCGTCTGAAAAAATACCAAAAGCAAGGTAATACAACATCAGATACAACAGAATAGATTCTTTCCATTGCCCTTCATTCAAATGCCCGACAGCACTCCAAGATACAAATAATGACAAGAATAAAAGAACAAGTAGACCTAAGAAGTCGATAGGAAAAGACAACATGGTCACGAGTAAATTACCTTTAGCTGCTAGCGTCGCTACCAGTAAGCACACGCAGAACGTCACAATTGCATTATTTAAAACTGTATCACGCATAAATTCGCCTCCTTTTTTAGGAGGCGAATTATGAGATAAAAACAGCCATTGACGCTTAGTTAAAAATGGAGAAACGAGCTACCTCTAACGATTTCATCTTTATTGCACATAAGTTTGCAACACGCTGTGCAAAATCATACTTTATTAAACGAGCTTTACTGCCGTACCAAAGGCAAGAATCTCTGATGAACCGTCCACAATCGAACTGGTGGTAAAACGAATACCGACAACAGCATCTGCTCCTAGGTTCGCGGCATCCTCTACCATTCGTTGAATAGCGATATTTCGGGCTTCAGTCATCATTTCGGTGTAGCCACGAATCTCACCACCAACAATGCTTTTTAAGCCAGCCATGAAGTCACGCCCAATGTGCTTTGACTGAACCACATTGCCCGTCACGACCCCTTTTATCTCCGCAATTTCACGCCCTGGAATCGTCTCGGTTGTTGAATAAATCATGTTATACCTCAGCAAGATAATTAGATAACTCAATTAAGTTACCATCTGGGTCTCTAATGTAAACCGATAGGATGTTACCAATTGCACCTGTCCGTTGAACAGGACCATCAATAACCTCGACAGAATGGGAGTCTAAATGGGAGAGCACATTTGCAATTGGCGTATCACATACAAAACATAAATCAGCACTCCCAGAAGCTACTTGACTTGCCTTAGGTTCAAATTCATTGCCAAGCTGATGCAAATTGATCTTCTGCCTTCCATACACAAGTGCAACACGCCCCTCACCAAAGGTGATGCTTTCCATACCAAGCACTCGCTCATAAAAATCCACCGTGGTTGCTATGTCTTTTACTGTTAAAACCAAATGGTCTAATCGATTTATTTTCATCCCTACCTCTTATTACAACGCCTCGCTTGAGATTACTGCCTCTATTTCTATTGCCAAATCAGCATGGATCAAGGCACTTACTTCCACCAGCGAACACGCCGGCAAGTAGCCCTCATAGAAATCAAATAGTACTGAACGAATCGCCGCGAGTTGACTCATATCAGTAATAAACACCGTCAACTTCACCAGATCACGCTTCTCTCGTTGCTCTTCAGCCAGTATTTGCGATAGATAAGATAAAACTGTCTTTGTTTGATCTACTAGCCCCTCAGCTTGGCTCGAAGAGCCTAACGCAGTCAACCCTGAAACATATAAGGTCTCACAGTGTCTAGTAGCATGAACATAAGGACCTGAAACCTGTGGCAAAAATTCATAACTGATTCGTTGAACCATACACTCCTTCCCTAGCGGTTAAATTTTCGTTTGTTCAGTTGCTCTTTCTAGTCGTGGAGCAACGCCATAGTTCCCTTAATGATGTCCTCTAACGGCTGCGCCTTGGTGTCTTTCCTAGCTCTTTTGCTCGTTATGCCGATAAACCCTACCACAGATTAATAACAAAATGATTTAGCAAGCACTGAGATGGAAGTGAGAAGTGAGAAGTGAGAAGTGAGAAGTGAGAAGTGAGAAGTGAGAAGTGAGAAAACTTACGGATAACAAAACAAAAAGCAATAAAAAAGGAGAGCTAATGCTCTCCTTCTCTTAATCCTAAACTGCTAATTAAAGAGCAGCTTTCGCTTTTTCAACTAGAACAGCAAATGCTGCTTTGTCGAATACTGCGATGTCCGCTAGGATCTTACGGTCGATCTCGATAGATGCTTTCTTAAGACCGTTGATGAAACGGCTGTAAGATAGACCATTTTGACGAGATGCCGCGTTGATACGTGCAATCCATAGTTGACGGAATTGACGTTTCTTAGCGCGACGGTCACGGTAAGCGTATTGACCAGCTTTAGTAACTGCTTGGAAAGCTACGCGGTAAACACGTGAACGTGCACCGTAGTAACCTTTAGCTTGTTTTAGAACTTTCTTATGACGTGCACGAGCTTGTACACCACGTTTTACGCGAGGCATTATGCTTCTCCTAAACTAAACGATTGATAACTAAAAAGAATTAAGCGTATGGCATCATACGAACAACTGCAGCCACTTCACAACGAGGAAGGATTGAGTTTGGACGTAGTTGACGCTTGTTCTTAGTAGTACGCTTAGTCAGGATGTGACGTTTTGTAGCGTGCTTGTACTTAATACCACCAGCAGTTTTCTTAAAACGCTTAGCAGCACCTTTGTTGGTTTTCATCTTAGGCATGATGAATAACTCCGCATTGAGTAGGTTTAATAAACAACGTAATTAGGGCGAACAAAACCCAGCCGCTATACCTTTTATTAGAAGGAAAGGCGGCTAGGTCTTAATTACTTGATGAGCCGTTAATTACTTCTTTTTAGGGGCAAGAACCATGATCATCTGACGACCTTCGATCTTACTTGGGAAAGATTCCACTACAGCAAAGTCTACAGTGTCTTCTTTCAAGCGATGAAGAACGTCAACACCGATGTCTTGGTGTGCCATTTCTCGGCCACGGAAGCGAATTGTTACCTTCACTTTGTTGCCTTCTTCAAGGAAACGCGTCAGGTTGCGTAGTTTTACCTGATAGTCTCCAATATCAGTTCCAGGACGGAATTTTACTTCCTTAATCTGAACCTGTTTTTGCTTTTTCTTCTGCTCTTTAGCAGATTTGCTCTTTTCAAAGAGGAATTTGCCGTAGTCCATAACACGACAGACTGGCGGCTCAGCGTTAGGACTGATCTCCACAAGATCCATGCCTGCTTCTTCAGCAGCTGCGATCGCTTCTTGAATCGATACAACACCAACTGATTCACCGTCAGCGCCAGTTAGTCGAACTTCACGAACGCCACGAATTTCACCGTTCATACGGTGTGGGTTTTGTTTTACCGGCTGTTGGCCGCGTCTTCCGCCTTTAATAGCTTATTCCTCCAGATTGAGCTTACGGCTAGAGATCTCGTCTTGGATGTATGCGATAAAGTCATCCACTTTAAATTTACCGAGATCTTTACCTTTACGAGTACGTACTGCGATTTCGCCTGCTTCCATCTCTTGGTCACCGACAACAAGCATATACGGTACACGCTTCAAAGTGTGTTCGCGGATTTTAAAGCCAATCTTCTCATTTCTCAAGTCCGCTTTAGCTCTAATTCCACTTTTTTGTAGTTTTTGTACTACTTCCTGAACATAATCTGACTGTTTATCAGTAATGTTCATAAGAATTGCCTGTTCTGGCGCCAACCAAGTTGGGAAGAAACCAGCATATTCTTCGATAAGGATACCAATGAAACGCTCTAGTGAACCTAGAATTGCACGGTGAATCATTACCGGTACAAGACGTTCATTGTTTTCACCTACGTAAGTTGCACCTAGGCGACCTGGTAGGTTGAAGTCTAACTGAACAGTACCACACTGCCACGCACGGTCTAGACAGTCGTATAGCGTGAATTCAATCTTAGGACCGTAGAACGCACCCTCACCTTCTTGAATTTCGTATGGGATTTCCATCGATTCAAGAGATTGTTTCAATGCTTCTTCAGATTGATCCCAGATTTCGTCTGAACCTACACGTTTTTCTGGACGAGTAGACAGTTTCACTACGATGTTGTCGAAACCAAATGTTTGGTACGTATCGTACACCATCTTGATACAGTTTGTTACTTCTTCTTGAATTTGGCTCTCAGTACAGAAAATGTGAGCGTCATCCTGAGTAAAGCCACGTACACGCATAATACCGTGTAGTGCACCAGATGGTTCGTTACGGTGACATGAGCCGAACTCAGCCATACGTAGCGGTAGGTCACGGTACGATTTTAGACCTTGGTTAAAGATCTGTACGTGACCTGGACAGTTCATTGGCTTAATCGCGTATTCACGGTTTTCAGAAGAAGTTGTGAACATCGCATCAGCGTATTTGTCCCAATGACCAGAGCGTTCCCAAAGAACTCGGTCCATCATTAGCGGACCTTTTACTTCTTGGTAACCGTACTCATCTAGCTTAGCGCGAATGAATACTTCTAGATCACGGAAGATAGACCAACCATTGTGATGCCAGAACACCATACCCGGCGCTTCTTGCTGCATGTGGAATAGGTCTAGTTGCTTACCAATCTTACGGTGGTCGCGCTTCGCCGCTTCTTCTAGGCGAGTTAGGTGCGCTTTCAGAGCTTTCTTATCGTGGAAAGCTGTACCGTAGATACGTTGAAGCATTTTGTTGTCGCTGTTACCACGCCAGTATGCGCCTGCCACATTTAATAGTGTGAAATGTTGACAGAAGCTCATGTTAGGTACGTGTGGACCACGACACATGTCGATGTATTCTTCATGGTGGTAAAGACCTGGACGATCATCACGAGATACGTTTTCGTCTAGGATTTCCACTTTGTATGGTTCTTCACGTGATTCAAACGTATCACGTGCTTCCTGCCAGCTTACTTTTTTCTTAACCACTTCGTACTTGGTTTTCGCTAGCTCTTTCATACGCTTTTCAATCTTTTCAAGATCGTCTTGCGTTAGAGACTCGTCTAGGTCGATGTCGTAGTAGAAGCCGTTGTCGATTGTTGGACCAATCGCCATTTTAGCTTGAGGGTAAAGCTGCTTAAGAGCGTGACCAAGAAGGTGAGCACAAGAGTGACGAACGATTTCTAGACCGTCCACTTCATCTTTAACTGTGATGATCTCTAGGCTTGCGTCTTCTTCAATTAGGTCACACGCATCTACGCGGTTACCATTTACACGACCAGCGATAGTTGCTTTTACAAGACCAGGACCGATCGATTGCGCAACTTCCATAGTAGAAACTGGGTTGTCAAATTGACGCTGACTGCCGTCAGGAAGAGTAATAATAGGCATGCTATGTCCTTTACAGTGGTGTTGCACACCAAGCAACACATGTTATTCAAATTAGAAGATATTTCGAAAGTTGATGACGGTCGCTCGGTAACACGAATACCGGACCTTCATCAGAACGAGGATTGTACCTAGCTCACATTTAGAATGCAAAGAGCGATTTCAAAATGTCATCTAAACTTCATTACTACCAATTCAACACTAAGCCCAAATTGTATAATTATTGCAATTGAACAGCATTCAAAACATGAAGACACTATAGTTAATTTATTGAGTAATCTCATTTTAGGCTTTCATCATGATGGATTTAAGATGGCAACCTACTCTTTTGAGTTGCGCCTTGTTTCTAAGTACCCCAGCGTTCAGCGCATCCGATTTGTATGGTCCACTGCGCTCTTATGCGCAATCTCCAATACAAGTGGTCAGTCATACTAACGTACTTCGCTCTGGGTATAGTCTTCCCTCCGGCTACGTTGAAGCATATGGTTCGGGCACCATCGCAAGTGTCTGGGCTCACACAAGCGATTATTCTCTCGATTACTATCACAACCAACTTGAACTCGGTGGAAAATGGCAAATCAATGACCAGTGGCAATGGGAACTGAACTATCGTTGGGTCTTTGCTGCAGACAACCATTTAGATGGACTGACCGAAAGCTTTCACGACCTATTTGGTATCGGACAAAATGGACGAGATGAAGTCGACAAGAACCGCTTTTATATGTCGATGCCCGAGTACGACATTTTAATAGAGGATTTTGAAGGTGAAACACTGGCAAACAACCTCTCAACGTATATCCAATACCAAATAATACAAAATGAACATCATGGTTTGTCTGTCGGTGGTAGTCTCTACTATAACGATGTCGCTCACGGCTCCTTTAAAGGAAGCAGTTTTGAGCAAGGAGTACAAATTAACTACAGCTACCGACTCAATGCAGCCAATGTATTCTATTCCATGGCGGGGATGACGTTTCGAAATAGTGATCGAGCGCTTGTTGACTTCCCATACCGGCACAACACGGCAGCGCTTGCAGGCGGATATCGTTATGCGTTAAACAACAATCACCACTTTATCCTTGAATATCATTGGTATCAGGGCTCCACTGAAGGTCCAAGCGAGTTTGCTGACGCATCGAATGAGTTTGTTATTGGTTATCGCTATTTGATGGAGAACTCTGCCATTGAAATCATGGCGATTGAGAATGCGAGAAACATGGATAACAGTACCGATATCGCCTTCACTTTTGGATATCGGTACCTATTCGTTCCAGAAACGGAAAGTTAGATGTTTACAGATTCAATGTCGGCGCAACTGCTGCCGCAACTTCTGAATCAGAAGCTCCAATCGGTAACGAGAAAGAACGGTATTGATCGCCTGACATACTAAATGAACGGTCGATCTCTGCTAAACAGTGGATAATCCCACCATCTAGGATAAATGAGAGTTCGATCTCTTTAGTTGACACAAAACCGTTATTACGAAATTCCAGTTCTTGATAGATACCCGAGCGTGAAGAGAACGTATTGCCACGCAAGAAGCCTTTCTCGACATCCGCTTTCACCATAGTAAAACCCGCTTGTTCGATGGCTTGGATTACACGCGAAGCGACTGGTAACGGCTTAACCTCGATGTAATCTCTATCACGCGGGTCAATCGCAAAGCCAATATCTAGCGTAGTTTCTACCCAAACATGGCATTGATTTTTCTGTGCACTCACAGCTGTGATTGGTGTTTCGTCATGAAGTTTGAGCTCGAATGGCACTTGTTTTTCTTCATTCGGTTGAATTACAAACGGTTCGACCGCTTTAAGTTGGTCTATCGTGAAAGTTTGGTAACTGATACTGTCATCCACTTCCACTTTCATTTCGGTATTGAGCTTGATGGTAATGGCATCAATTTGTTGCTCTACGTCACCACCTTTGATTTGAACATGACCGCGCAGTGTTGCCCCTTGGTACACGCTCATTTCATCTAAGATCGTATCGACTTTAGCTGAGCCGATCCCAAGCGACGCTTTGAGTTTTTTAAACATGCGATTCCTTTGTGACTGTCTATTTTCATTGTTTTGATAAGTCTCTGTTTACACAACTGTAGAAACTCCTGCAAGTAATAGACGACAAGAATGCGGACTAATTCCTTTTATCACTGCACAAAATAGGTATGTTTGTTTGCAATTTGTCCATAGATTACGCACTATTTGTATAGTCAATTAAAAGGAAATCTTTATGTCTGCGCCACTCTACATGCAAATCAAGCAATTCATCCTCGATAAAATTGACTCGGGAGAGTGGATAGTTGGGCATCGTATTGCGACAGAGATCGAGTTGACTGAGCAGTTTGGTGTGAGTCGAATGACCGTCAACAAAGCCATTCGGGACTTAGTCAATGAGGGGAAACTGCAACGTCGCCCTCGCCTTGGGACTTTTGTTTGTGATCCGGCGGAGAAATCAGAATCGCCCCTTTTAGACATTCGCAATATTGCCGATGAAATCAGTAATCGCGGACGAGAACACCGCAGCGCAGTGTTACAACAAATCGCTATAAAAGCCGATGACGCTATTGCAACCAAGCTTGGCGTGATGTTAGGCACAACAGTATTTTATAGTGAAATCATACACTTTGAAGATAACAACCCGATTCAACTTGAACTGCGTTGGGTCAACAGTCAATACGCACCAAATTATCTACAACAAGACTTCACTTGTAAGACGCCAAACCAATACCTATCAGACAATTGTCCACTGAGCGCCATAGAGCATACGGTCGAAGCGATTGTACCGGATGGACGCGTTAAGCAAGACCTGAAAATGCAAGCCAATGAACCGTGCTTACTCCTCAATCGCCGGACTTGGAGCCAAGATAAACTGGTCAGTACAGCCCTTCTGTATCACCCTGGTAACAAGTACAAATTAAGCTCTAAGATCCTGTTATAAACTGGACGTTACTTCTTCGTTTCGATCACATTTCCGCAACATTAGTCTTGTCAGTGATGCTTTTTTCTCCTATTTATTTGTATATACATTTAAAGAATACGAATTGAAAGGAACGACAAGAATGGATCTGTTGATTGAGAACGCCCGTTTGGTCACGATGCAAGAAGGAGAACATGGTTACCTGCCTTCTCCTCCTGCCCGCGTTGGCATTCGTTCGGGAAAAATCGTTGCCATCAGTACCACAGAAAAAGGCAAAGACAGTGCACAAACCGAATCCATTCTGAATCCAGATCATTACGAACAAACGCTTGACCTTCAAAACAGGTTGTTACTGCCAGGGTTAATAGATTGCCACACCCACCTCGTATACGCGGGTAATCGAGCCAACGAATTTGAAATGCGCCTCAATGATGTGCCTTACGAAACAATCGCCAAGCAAGGTGGCGGTATTCTCTCTACCGTTTATGCCACACGAACCGCAACTAAAGAACAACTAATTGAGCTCGCTTTGCCACGCCTTGACGGTTTGATTGCAAGCGGCGTCACGTCGATTGAAGTCAAATCCGGTTATGGATTAACTCTGGATGATGAAATAAAAATGCTACGTGCAGCCAAAGCCTTGGAACATGAACGTAAGGTTAAGATCACAACCACCTTACTCGCTGCTCATGCGCTTCCTCCAGAATATAAAGATTGCGCTGACGACTATATTCAGCATATTTGTGACGACATTATTCCTCTTGTCGCTCAAGAAAATCTCGCCACCAGCGTCGATGTGTTTTGCGAATCGATAGGCTTTAACTTAGAGCAAACCGAACGCGTCTTTCAATCGGCTACCCAACACGGGTTAAGAGTGAAAGGCCATACTGAGCAGCTTTCTATGCTTGGCGGTACCGCTTTAACCGCTCAATACAATGGTCTGTCTGCCGATCACATCGAATACCTAGATGAACAAGGCGTAATAGCTTTAGCCAACTCTCCAACGGTTGCGACGCTGCTCCCCGGCGCGTATTACTTCCTACGTGAAACCCAATTACCACCGATTGATTTACTCAGAGAACACAAGGTTCCAATGGCGATTGCAACAGACATCAACCCAGGAACATCCCCGTTTGCCGATTTAACCTTGATGATGAACATGGCATGCACACTTTTCCGTTTAACACCACAAGAGGCATTGCGTGGTGTTACGCAAAACGCTGCAAAAGCATTGGGTTACGGAGAATCTCGTGGCGTCATTGATATTGGCTGTGACGCCGATTTCTCCATCTGGGATATCGAGCATCCAGCAGACCTCAGCTATCAAGTCGGTGCAAAACGCTTAGTAGGTCGTATAGTGAATGGTGAATACGTTTCCCACGGAGGGCATTAAAATGTCTCAATCCGATGTAAATCACCCACCCTTTCACTGGCAAGGTCGTCAAGATACCGAAGATGGAGAACAACGAAAGCGTGTCCACCACGTGATCAAAAATATCTCCACCGAAGAACTACCACATTTAAGCGAAGGCGTTTCAATACTTGGCTTTGCTACCGACGCAGGTGTGGCGCGTAACAAAGGTCGCATTGGTGCGAAGAAGTCACCAGATTTAATCCGTCGTGCCTTAGCCAATCTTGCATGGCATCAGGACGCGCCACTTTACGATATAGGAACCGTCGTTTGTGAAGACGATTTACTAGAGTCAAGTCAGAATCTGTGCGCGCATACTATTGCTCAAGTCCTACCCTATAGCCCTGTCGTCGTCTTGGGTGGAGGGCACGAAATTGCGTGGGCTTCATTTTCTGGATTGGCCAAATACTTCAAAACCCATCACCCAGATAAGCAGCCAAAAATCGGTATCATCAATTTCGATGCACACTTTGACTTACGCGCTTTTGAAAGCCCCATTGCAGAGGTAAAGCCAAGTTCTGGTACACCATTCAATCAGATCCATCATTTTTGTCAGCGTAACGATTGGGCATTTCATTACGCCTGCATAGGTGTCAGCCGCAGCAGCAATACTCAGGCTCTTTTTCAAAAAGCAGATCAACTCAACGTCTGGTACGTGGAGGATAATCAGCTTTGTTACATGAACCACAGCTATCATTTAACCCAGCTCCAGCACTTTATCGATGACTGTGATTATCTCTATCTGACGATTGATTTGGACGTATTTCCAGCGGCAACTGCACCTGGGGTAAGCGCACCGGCAGCGAGAGGCGTGAGCTACGACATCCTTGCACCGTTTCTCGATCGAATACTGCATTACAAGAACAAACTCATGTTGGCAGACATTGCAGAGTACAACCCCACTTATGACGTCGATAGCCAAACGGCTCGATTGGCAGCACGTCTGTGCTGGGATATTGCCAATGCCATGGCAGAGAAAGACCATAAACCCAAATAACCGAATTCAATAACACTTAACTCGAATAATGGTTAGTTCTCATGCCAAGTTATTTGAGGAGAAGTAGCCAAGCAGAGACTTGGATATAAACGTGAAACTAAAGGAGTCTTAAAATGACACAGCGCCAGGGACAAGATCCACGACTTGATACAAGCAGAACAATTCGTGCTCCACACGGTACACAACTGCGCGCCAAATCTTGGCTGACGGAAGCGCCACTTCGTATGCTGATGAACAACCTTGATCCAGATGTAGCCGAGCACCCTCACTCGCTTGTCGTTTATGGTGGCATTGGTCGAGCAGCACGAAATTGGGAATGCTTCGATAAGATTGTTGAAGTGTTAGAAAGACTCGACGATGACCAAACTTTACTCGTCCAATCAGGCAAACCTGTCGGCGTTTTTCCGACGCATAAAAACGCGCCGCGCGTGCTGATTGCGAACTCAAACTTAGTGCCACATTGGGCGAATTGGGAACACTTCAATGAGCTCGATAAAGAAGGCTTGATGATGTACGGTCAAATGACCGCAGGCAGCTGGATTTACATTGGCTCACAAGGCATTGTTCAAGGTACTTATGAAACCTTTGTGTCTGTGGCGAAAAAGCACTTTAAGGGTGATGCCAAAGGTCGCTGGATCTTAACTGGGGGCCTTGGTGGCATGGGTGGTGCTCAACCTCTTGCTGGCACCATGGCTGGCTTTTCCATGATTGCGGTCGAGTGTGACGAATCACGCATCGATTACCGCCTACGTACCGGTTATGTTGACAAAAAAGCAACGTCTTTGGATGAGGCACTAGCGATGATCAAAGAATCTGACGCACCAATTTCAGTTGGTCTACTGGGCAATGCAGCAGATATCTTCCCAGAGCTTGTAGAACGTAACATCACACCAGACGTAGTAACAGACCAAACCTCTGCGCACGATCCATTGAATGGTTACTTACCTCAAGGTTGGAGCATGTCACATGCAGCAGACATGCGTTTACAAGATGAAGCAAGCGTAGTTAAAGCAGCCAAACAGTCGATGGCGATTCAAGTGAAAGCTATGTTGGAGCTTCAAAACCGAGGCGCGGCAACGCTCGATTACGGAAATAACATCCGTCAAATGGCTTTAGAAGAAGGCATTGAGAACGCGTTTGACTTCCCTGGCTTTGTACCAGCTTACATTCGCCCGTTATTCTGTGAAGGCATCGGACCGTTCCGCTGGGCAGCATTATCTGGCGATCCAGAGGACATCTACAAAACCGACCAAAAAGTGAAAGAGCTGATCCCAGATAACCCACATCTACATAACTGGCTAGACATGGCACGCGAACGCATTCAGTTCCAAGGTCTACCAGCACGTATCTGCTGGGTTGGGTTGAAAGATCGAGAACGTTTAGGTCAAGCCTTTAATGAAATGGTGAAAAACGGTGAGCTCAAAGCCCCTGTCGTCATTGGTCGTGACCATCTAGACTCAGGGTCTGTAGCAAGCCCGAACCGTGAAACCGAAGGCATGATGGATGGCTCAGACGCCGTTTCAGACTGGCCACTACTAAACGCATTGCTGAATACCGCAGGGGGTGCGACATGGGTATCTCTTCACCATGGTGGTGGCGTAGGTATGGGCTTCTCACAACACTCTGGCATGGTGATTTGTTGTGACGGCAGTGATGACGCGTCGGAGCGCATTGCACGTGTTCTACATAATGACCCAGCAACGGGGGTTATGCGTCACGCTGATGCAGGATACGACATCGCAAAACAATGTGCAGCTGAGCAAAAACTGGATTTACCAATGCTCAATGAAGAACTGAAAAAGCTGAAGTAAGGATGAAAGACATGCTCAATTTAACGCTAAAGCCAGGTCATATTAGCTTAAACGAACTACGCCAAGTGAGCCGCTCACCCGTAAACCTTACTCTGGATCCAAACGCGATTCCAGCAATAGAAGAAAGCACTCAAGTGGTCGATCGAGTGATTGCAGAAGACCGGACGGTTTATGGCATTAACACCGGCTTCGGTTTGCTAGCAAATACACGCATTGCGCCAGAAGATTTGGAAACACTGCAGCGCAGTATCGTGCTTTCTCATGCGGCTGGTATCGGCAAGTTCATGTCAGACGAAACCGTTCGTTTGATGATGGTATTAAAGATCAACAGCCTCGCCCGTGGCTTCTCTGGCTTACGCTTAAAAGTCATCAACATGTTGATTGATTTGGTGAATGCTCAGGTCTACCCATGCGTCCCTCAAAAGGGTTCTGTAGGCGCATCTGGTGACTTAGCGCCATTAGCTCATATGAGTACGGTTCTTCTTGGTGAAGGTCAAGCTCGCCATAATGGCAAAGTGATTTCAGGTCTAGAAGCACTGCAAATCGCCGGTCTTGAGCCAATCACTCTTGCTCCAAAAGAAGGGTTAGCACTGCTTAATGGTACTCAAGCGTCAACAGCATTTGCACTAGAAGGTTTGTTCATTGCCGAGGACCTGTTCTCATCAGCGACGGTTTGTGGTGCGATGTCAGTAGAAGCGGCTTTAGGCAGTCGTCGTCCGTTCGACCCACGTATCCATCGTGTTCGTGGTCATCGAAGCCAAATGGATGCCGCCTGGGCGTACCGCCACCTGTTAGAGGCGACCAGCGAGATTGGTGAATCTCATACCAACTGTGAGAAGGTACAAGATCCTTATTCACTGCGTTGCCAACCTCAAGTAATGGGAGCTTGTTTGCAGCAAATTCGCAATGCAGCAGACATTCTACAAGTGGAGGCCAACTCTGTGTCGGATAACCCGTTGGTCTTTGCGGAAGATGATGACATCATCTCCGGCGGTAACTTCCATGCAGAGCCAGTCGCTATGGCAGCGGATAACCTTGCACTTGCGATTGCTGAAATTGGTAGCTTGTCAGAGCGACGCATGGCACTGCTTATAGATAGCGCTCTATCTAAGCTTCCTCCCTTCTTGGTCGACAATGGCGGCGTGAACTCCGGCTTTATGATTGCTCAGGTGACATCGGCAGCATTGGCAAGTGAAAACAAAACATTGGCTCACCCAGCTTCTGTCGATAGTTTGCCAACATCCGCAAACCAAGAAGATCACGTTTCGATGGCTACTTTTGCTGCTCGTCGTTTAAAGGAAATGGGAGAGAATACACGTGGCATTTTGGCGGTTGAATACTTGTCAGCTGCTCAAGGGCTAGATTTCCGTGCGCCAAACAAATCTTCAGAGCGTATCGAAATTGCCAAGCAAATGCTGCGTGAGAAAGTGTCGTTCTACGATAAAGACCGCTACTTCGCGCCAGATATCGAGCAAGCCAATGCACTACTCAAGCTCGCTCTGCACAACGCATTAATGCCAGAAAGCTTACTACCAAGCGTGCATTAATTCATAGTGAGTGATGACTTTAAAGGCTCCTGCGTGGAGCCTTTATTGTATTTATATATACCCAAGTAACCTCGAGATGCTAGGTTCAGCGAGAATGACTTGGTTTGTAGACGCGGCGGCGATTTAAAGGTCTAGTGGATCTAAATCAAGAATCGCCAATAAAATATACAAGCCAAGGTCCTTACTATTTGTAAAGAGTACCCTTTGGAAGCGTGTCATTGACTCGCTTTTCTATTAAACCAATGGCTAAGTCAAACAACTTGGAAATAGCAGGCTGTTACGCTGCGTTGTTTTCCTTGCTTGCTTTCGGTAAGTAGGGAATCAATGACAACGCTCTGAACCCTGCATCTTGAAATCACTTGGGTATATACTCATCGCCCGAAGCGAATGGTAAATTCCTGATTTATAGCCATACTGAATAATGTGACACAAAAGCACTCTTTTTGATGCTTAATTGCCCTGCGTTATCGTTTCATTGTTAAGATACAGTGAAGTTTTCACTGGATGGACCATTGCTACGCAGATATTCGCATATAATCCCTGACAGTTTTGGTTACTACGTAAAAATTATGTTTCTAACACCTTATTTTTCAAACACTAATCACCAATTTCAGTTCACTCGTGAGCAAGCAAGTCACTTCGCTAAACGCGTCGCTGGTGATTACAATCCTATCCATGATGAAGACAACAAACGCTTTTGTGTGCCGGGCGATTTACTTTTTGCCGTATTGCTAAGCAAAGAAGGGGTAAGCCAAAAGATGCGTTTCGATTTCTCCGGAATGGTGAACGATGGCGTAGCGCTTCATATCGAGAATAAGTGTGAAAAAGAAAGTGCCGTAGTCGATGAAGCAGGTAAAGAATACCTGCACATGTCTCGTGAAGGCGAAACTAACCTCAACCCTGAGTTCATTGAACACGTGGTGACTAACTACGTTCAATTCTCTGGCATGAACTTCCCTCACATCATGGTTCCTCTGATGGAAGAGAAACAAATGATGATCAACTGCCAACGACCATTAGTGATCTACGAAAGCATGGAAGTAGAATTCAGTCGTTTAGACCTAGCTCATCCAGAAGTAGATTTCACTGGTGCGACGTTCGATGTTGAAGGTAAGCGCGGCGTAGTAACACTAAACTTTGCCTTCAAAGAAGATGGCGAAGTTGTTGGCAAAGGCATCAAGCGCATGGTTGCGAGTGGTCTTAAGCCATACGACCAAGATGCAGTGGACGATTTGGTTCAACGCTTTAACGAGCGCAAGGATGCCTTCCTAGCAAAGTTTGCTAAGGCAGCATAATCATCCCACTGCCGACAGATTTCAAAAAGAAAGCCCAGCGTATGGCTGGGCTTTCTTTCATCTGTAACTCGGTATCTTTGCGTCAAATCCAGCGACGCACTTGGTTTTTATAATCCAAATAGTCTTCGCCAAACAACCTCTCTAACGCACGTTCTTCTGGCTTTATTTGATAACGGTTCATGTAGGCCACAAACAATACACCACATAAAATGACGCTTAAGTGTTGCCACCACAAACCTATAGCGACAATAACTAATAATAACGCCACATACATTGGGTTACGCGTGTAGGCAAAAACGCCGGAATCCACCACTAGTGAAGCCGTCTCTGGTTTAACCGGATTTACGGTCGTCTTTGCTTTGCGAAATTCATAAACACCAGCAATACCGATAAAACCAGCAAGAATAATGAGCCCCGCCGTAACGAACTCGACAAACGGCACTGTAATTTTCATTTCAGGCATCGCTTCTTTTAACCCATACATCAGCAGTATCATCAAGAAAAATAGAGCGACAGGCGGCACTTTAAGCTCAAGCTTTTTCAATCTTCATATCCTTATGAAAGTAAAAACAGATTCATGTTCAGTTACATAGCACTAATGGCAACAAGCCCAGTAAAACTGGGCTTGAGTAAACGTTATAACAAGGTTAGCAAAGCTTGCACTGGGTGTTTAGGTTTGATGCCTTCAAAACGCTTTACTTGGCTTCGACAGGAATACCCAGTAATCAAGCATCGGTCATTATCAAGCTTATCTAAATTTGGTTTCCAGCTTAGATCATAGATATCACGAGACATAGTTAGCTTATCCACTTCATGGCCAAAAGTGCCCGCCATACCACAACAGCCTACAGGCATAGTATTCAAGATCGCACCAAAGTGAGCAAAGATTGCACCCCACTCTTTCTCAGCATTTGGCATTTTTGTTTTCTCAGTACAATGCGCAAACAAATACCAAGGTGCTTGCTCTTTGGTATCTAAAGCCTCGAACTCGCTCAGTCTTGGATGAAGCCATTCATGAGCAGTTAAAACATCAAACTGACCACGCTTACTGCCCAATACCTCAGCATACTCATCGCGATAACAAAGCACTAGCGCGGGATCAACACCCACCATTGGAATGTCTAAATCCGCAACCATCTCCAAGAACTTAGCGGTATCTTGAGCGGTGTGCTTGAACTGGCGTAAGAAACCTTTAATGTGCTGTGCTTTGCCATTTGGCTTAAATGGCAAAAGAACAGGGTTCATACCCAACTTCTTAACCAGCTTGATAAAGTCTTCCACCACCTCAGCATCGTAGTAGCTGGTAAATGGGTCTTGTACAATCAGTACATGCTGTTGTTTGTCCTCACTTGATAAACCACTCAGCACTTGAAGATCATAAGCCGTCGTTAACGTGTCTACACGATCCTTCAAAGTAGGCACAGACAGCAACGGTGCATCGACATAACCCACAGTAGATGCCGTTAAACTTTGCACCCAAGACTGCTTAAGCACTCCATTCACAAGCGTTGGGGCTTTTGCCATTAAGGGCAGCATCGACTCAATGTTCGACACCAAGTAATCTTTTGCCGGACGTTGGTAGCGCGAGTGATAGATGTTTAGGAAACGAGAGCGGAAGCTAGGCACATCAACCTTGATAGGACACTGACTCGCACACGCTTTACATGCAAGACAACCATTCATTGCCTCGTATACTTCGTGAGAGAAATCATACTCATGACGACGATTGATTGAATGACGTACACGGTCGATCATGGTTTTGATAGGCGTTTTATTTTCTAGCGTCTGCTTCTCTAAGTCGAGAATATCAATGCCTTGCTCTGTCAACTGACGTAACCATTCACGCACCAAACCTGCTCGCCCTTTTGGTGAATGGCGACGATCTGCTGTCACTTTCATCGAAGGGCACATCGGCGAGCTCGTGTCGTAGTTAAAACATAAGCCGTTCCCGTTACACTCCATTGCCTGCTTGAAGCTATCACGCACCTGAACGTCAATCTGACGGTCGAAGTAGCCACGTTTCGTATCCGTGACTTTCACAAGTTCTGCATCGCTGTTTAACGGTGTACAGATTTTGCCAGGGTTCATTTTATTGTGCGGGTCGAACGCCGCTTTCACACGTCGTAGCTCGGTAAACAGTTCCTCACCGAAGAACTCAGGTCCATATTCAGAACGAAAACCTTTTCCGTGCTCACCCCACATCAAGCCACCGTATTTGGCCACCAGCTTAACAACCTCGTCTGAGATTTCATGCATTAAGGCTTCTTGATGAGGATCGCATAAATCCAATGCAGGACGGACGTGAAGTACGCCAGCGTCTACATGACCAAACATACCGTAGTTGAGTGACTTCGCATCCAGCAGTTCACGGAACTCAACAATAAAGTCCGCTAGGTTCTCTGGCGGCACACAAGTGTCTTCCGCGAACGCTACCGGCTTAGCACGCCCTTTCGCGGCCCCCAACAGCCCCACAGCCTTTTTACGCATGTTGTATATACGCCCGATGCTCGCAACATCATTACATACTTGATATCCAATAATGCCCGCTTCTTCGGTCTCTAGCATGCTATCAAGTCTGCTCGTCAGGGAGGACACTTGCGCGGCAACTTCCTCTTCATCTTGACCTGCGTATTCCACCATATTGATGCCAAGCATCTCTTTGTTGGGAACATCAGTGATCAGGTCGCTGACGGTGTGCCAGACAATGTCTTGTTTGGCAAGGTTAAGCACCTTAGAGTCAACGGTTTCGACTGATAGAGCATTTGCCTCAACCATAAATGGAGCGTTACGCAATGCAGAGTCAAAACTGTTGTATTTTACGTTCACTAACGTTCGAGCTTTAGGGATGCGAGTTAAGTTAAGTTTTGCCTCGGTAATGAATGCCAACGAACCCTCAGCCCCACACAATACGCGAGTAATATCAAAACGATCTTCCTGCTCATCAAACGCGTTCTTTAGGTCATAACCGGTTAGAAATCGATTTAATGGTGGAAACTTATCATTAATTTGCTGACGATTATCACGACACACCGCTTCGGTAATGCGCATCGCGTTGTGGGCAAATTCACCTTCAATGGGCATACCATGAGACAGATCCGATTCTAAGATGGAACCGTCAGCAAACACCGCTTGCAGTGACAAAACATGATCTGACGTTTTACCGTATTTGAGAGAACCTTGACCAGATGCATCGGTATTGATCATCCCACCAATCGTTGCTCGGTTACTGGTCGATAAGTCTGGTGAAAAGAAGTAACCATATGGGCGCACAGCATCGTTGAGTTGGTCTTTGACCACTCCCGTTTGAACACGCACCCAACCTTGCTCTTCGTTAACCTCTAACACTTTATTCATGTGACGCGACAAGTCGACCACAATGCCTTTGGTTAACGACTGTCCATTGGTACCTGTTCCGCCTCCACGTGGTGAAAACGTTATACGTTCATAAGCTTCCTTATTGCTCAACCGACCAATAAGGGAGACATCTTGAGTGTTTTTGGGGTGAACAACAGCCTGAGGAAGTTGCTGGTAGACACTGTTATCGGTGGCTACCGCAAGGCGGCTAGAATACTGGCTTTCAATATCGCCAGTGAACCCGGATTGCTCAAGTTCTTTGAGAAAACTCAGAACAAGAGGATCGACATCCGTTTGCGAGTGTAATCTTGGTAACATTTGCTTCCTGCCCCTACTGCGCTGATCCAATCAGCTGCGGGTTATGTAATTTTTAAGCACCCACGCCTCGGAACTACACCGTCAACAGCAGAAGACAGAGACATGAATGAGGTAATATTCTTTGAATTACGTCACTTTACAACATTTAAAAAGGCGTTCAAATCAGAATCTCCAAACAAGAATTAAACTTATGCTTTATTTTTTGAGGCTTGATGCCTTACATTGAAAGGGAAATAGCCCTTTAATATGAGCTTTCAGGATGAAAAAAAATAAAGTTGTAACCACTGAAGATATCCTTCTAAAACTTTGCCAGTCGGTTTCTGGCGTTCTTACTTCGGCGACTTCCTCTCAAGTTAACTACTCAGCAATGGTGCAAAAGATCAACAAAACCAGCCTCAAGCCGGATTTTGGTTGTTTTGTACTGTTTGACGGTGGGTTTACTGGATTGGTGGTCATTAACTTTACTGCTAAAGCGGCACTGGAGGTCTACACCAACTACATGCGCAATATGGGCATGCCAGAAGAGGAGTTAGCGATCTCGCACACCTCTGACGAAGTAGGTGATGTTCTTGGTGAGCTGATGAATCAGCTGGTTGGCGACTTCACCAACAAGATCCGCAAAGAGCTACAAACCAACATTACTCAAAATCAACCCAAAATGTTGGCTCTGAATAAACAGGTAATTTTGCAAGTAGACACCAACCTCGACCGACCTCAAGCGCGTCGCGTGACCTTCTCTACGGCAAATAACAACATTTTCTACTTAGAACTTGCGATGGATAAAACCGAGTTTATTCAGCTTGAAGAGTTTGAGGTGGCGGAAGACGAGAGTCCAGACGACATTTTAGAAGCGACTCGCAAAAGTATGGAAGACAAGCAAGCGTCACAATCAAGTGGTTCTAAAAATGACGCAGATGATCTGTTAGACCAGTTAGGTTTATAACGTTTCAATCGCTATTAACACCGTATTAAGCCCCTTTTAATAAGGGGCTTTCTTTTTGCTCACAGTTCGCCTTTCTGGCGTTTTTAGTGCGAAAAAGGTAATATGTCCGACTTCTTAAATTTTCTGCTCTTGGTACTGTTCATCGATGGATAAACAAAAAGCTCTGAAGAAAATCGCCAAATGTTTAGAACTGGGTAATTCCGCCAACGTCAATGAGGCTGCAAACGCCATCAAAATGGCGCATCGTTTGATGCTTAAATACGGGTTGGATAAAGATGACATTGAGTTTATCAAGATGGGTAAGACGCAATCGTCACACCTGCTGCCAGCCAACATCAGTTCAACATTGCTGCGTGTGATCCGCGGTATTAACACTAAATTTGGTGTCGAGGCAGTACTTCTAAACCATAAAGGATTAAAACGAGTTGAGTTTATCGGTGAAGCAGACCGTGCGATTTTTGCTGCATTTGCATTCGATATTATCTATCGTGAAATGAACGAAAGTACTGGTCAGTTTCGTAACAGCTTTGCCGGTTCAGGCACCTCATCAATGGAAGTCACTCGTCGCGTGAACTCTTTTGTTTCAGGTTGGGTTGAAGGAGCACTTGAGAAACTACCAGTGATCTCCCCTGATGAAGAGTCCGCAAATAAGATCAATAACTACATTGATAAAGAATTTAAAAACATCGACCGAGAGACGTTCAAGAAACAACTCAAAGAAGCGATGAAAAACCTCACAGCAGATTATGAAGTTGGCCTAAAGAAGGGTCGTAAGGTCTCCGTTAACCGCGGAGTGGGCGGAGAGCAAGCGAGAAAAATGTTGGATAACCCATCGAAGTGAGCCTATCACTGGTTATTCAATCGCCAACTATCAGAAAAAGCTGACGAACGTCCTATCAATCTGACGTTCACATAACAAATATCAATACCTTCTATTCCATAATTCACATCCCATTATGAGGCGCCATTGCGCCTCGGCTTATACGGAGATTTTCCTTTGAAAAAGATGTCTATTGCACTTGCGCTAGTGCTGGCTCTTACAGGCTGTCAAGCAACCCAACGCCAAAACGCAACCACAGGTGAATACGAAACAAATTCCACCACACAAGGTGCGCTTATCGGTGCGATTGCTGGCGCAGCAATCGGTCTTGCGACGGGCGACAATGCAAAAGAACGTCGTCAACATGCATTAATTGGCGCTGCAGCTGGTGGCGCAACTGGTGCTGGCATTGGTTACTACTTTGACCAACAAGAAGCAGAATTGCGTCGTGCACTACTGAATTCAGGTGTGCAAGTTGAACGCGTAGGTGAAAACAAACTGCTTCTTCGCATGGAAAACGGCATTGGCTTCTCTTCAAGCTCTTACCAATTAGACGCAAGCATCCATAACACACTACGTGGCGTGGCGCGCATTCTGGTTGAATACCCAGACACTAGCCTTGTGATCGATGGTTACACCGACAGTACTGGTAGCGATTCTTACAACCAAACGCTATCTGAGCGTCGTGCTGAATCGGTACGTCAATACCTAGTATCACAAAACGTCGCAGCAGGTCGTGCAATCGCACGTGGCTACGGTGAGCGTAACCCAATTTGCTCAAACCAAACTTCTGAAGGTCGTGCTTGCAACCGTCGTGTTGAAATCCAGATCTTGCCACTGAAGTAATTTGGTTGCACCATATCGGTAATAACTAAAATTACCGGAGCAGGTCTAGCGATAAGCGCTAGACCTGACATACCTCATGTGTTTCAAAACTTTTGCCCTTTCTCTGGTATTGATGACCAGTCTGACGGGCGCAGCATTCGCCTCCCAAAACCCAACTCAGCCTGAGGCGCAATTCGAACTAGCGCAGCAGCTGGCTCTATCCCCTAATCCAACTTCACCTAATGACGCACGCTATTGGTTAGAACAATCGGCACATCAAGGGTATATTCCAGCGCAAAAGCAGTTAGCCGAAGACTACGCTAGAGGTTTAACCGGAGACGTAGATTACACCTTAGCAGTGTATTGGTTTACATCAGTGGCACTGGATGATCCAAACGATCGCGGGTTCTTGTTGGCTGATTTTGTAGAACATCATCAGCAAGAAGTATCAAACGCCGATTTGGTTGAAGCCTGGTATCAGCTTTCGGCTTTAAAAAACCCACAAGCAGAGCAAGCGTACAATCAATTTTTGGAAGCGCGGTTTAACCAATTACGAGCTAAACAAGTATCGGAAATCGTCGAGTTAGACAAAAAAGCCACCGACGAAGAAGAACAAGACCAAAAACAAGCGAAGTCCACGCAACAAGCACAAGAGTCCACACTTTGGTACTTCTTTGGCGCCCTAGGTGCTGCTTTAGTAATTGCTGGAGGCGCATTCGCAACTCGTCGACATCGTCAGAATATCAATGTAAATACCGCCCACCAAGTATCCAGAACGCTGCAGTTAGAAACTCAAACTAAAGAACTTGAATTTGCAAATAAGCAGCTTAAACGTCAACTTGAAAAGGTATTCAAAGAGTTTAGGAAGATCAAAGGTCAATCGGAAGGACACAGATTGGCTGTAGCATGCGCCATGTTCGGTTATACCCCACAGAGTATCCCAGACAGTAAAGCAGTGAAATTGCGCTACAGACAACTATCAAAGCTCTATCATCCTGATTCCAGAGGAAGTGAAGAAGAAATGAAGCGTTTAAATCAGGCGTTTAAAACCATTTCACAGAATGTTACAAAATAGTAAAACCAAGTCAACCCCCTTTAACATGCGAGCTTTTCTGCCTCTAAAATAAAGGCTCGCAATCGATCTCCCTCTCAAACAAATTAACAGACATTTAACCTAGCTATCTTTTGTATGCCATAATACTTGGCGAAAAATAACACCTAGCGACTCAAAATTCATGTAGGTGGGGAGAAAATCAATGTTCACTGAAGAAGGCACCTGTGACTGGTGCAAAAAACCTAGCTTTGTTACTCGTCATGATTACCTAGATGGTAAATACCATCGTTCTTGCAAATCTTGCTACGACATCGCCAAAATTGATGTGCGCCTCTTTAACCAAGGTGAATTGCAAATGCGTGAACGTATGGTTCAGCGAGCAAGCTAACCACAACAAATCAATGGAACTGATTTTCAAAGGCGCCTTGTTTAAGGCGCTTTTTTGATCGTATCAGCTTACCACTTTCCATCCTGTCTTTTCGTCTCCGAGTCAAATCCTACTGTACAACCCCTGTCTATACAGTAGAAAAACACTGTATAGACAGGAAGCGCAATGTCGATAAGTTCACATTTTCTCACACTGCCAATCTACACTCGATAATAACTTTATTTCTATAATTCAACAACTTAACAAAAATCCAAGCAATAAACATGCGACATTTATCCTAAGTCATCGATAAAAATGGGTTGATCAGACTTCGAAAACAAACTACTGTATACACATACAGCATGTATAAAGGAACAGTAAGATGCAGTTACAAAGTCAAACTCATACATACTCTCGCTACAACGTATTGGCGCAAGCAACACAACCGATGGATGTCTCTGACCAACTTCTTTCTCAGTTGGCAGTATTATCTCAGCAACAGCAGTGGATTTTGTTTACTGCTCAGTGCCCGCGTCCTGATTTTGAGCAACTTGCTGCTTCTAATATTCGCTGTCAAAACATCATTCAGATGAAGCCATCTCAGCAACTTTCTGAAGTGGAAATCGTTATTAAAGCCATCCAATCTGGCAATGCTAGCGCAGTTGTTGCTTCGAATGAGATTGCTCTTATCAATCAATCTATGCTTCGTGACATCGCTCAGCGTTATCAGTGCGAAGTCTTTTTCGTCGAAGGCCGTCCAAGCCAATACCACTAATAATATCGACGTTATCCATCCTGCATCTCGCCTCCTTTTAAGGGGGCTTTTTTATACCAAAGTAAAATGAAGCAAACGTTTGCTTTTTCTCTGGCGAGTTAAAATAGTTCTGGTATGATGCCCTCATTCGGTTTATTCAGTGCGCACTGTGCGCTGAGTAAGTTCTCTTTCTGACGTTTGATTAAGATGATAGGAATGTCGCAATGAGCCTTGCTAATCAAGTACTTGCCGTCAATGACGACCTGCCAATTCGCACTCACAAGCCCGTCCACAGCGGAAAAGTTCGCTCTGTTTACTGGTTAACAGAAAAAGACAGCGCACGACTGATCAAAGAAAAAGGATACGACGTCGCCCCAGATGCGCCCTTGGCCATTATGGTAATCAGCGATCGCATCTCAGCATTCGATTGTATCTGGCACGGAGAAGGAGGACTAAAAGGCGTTCCGGGTAAAGGAGCAGCGCTGAACGCAATTTCAAATCACTGGTTTAAACTGTTTAAAGAAAACGGTCTTGCAGATAGCCATATTTTAGATATCCCCCACCCGTTTGTCTGGATTGTACAAAAAGCCAAACCAGTTAAGATTGAAGCTATCTGTCGTAAGTACATTACGGGCTCTATGTGGCGTGCTTATGCAAATGGTGAACGCAACTTCTGTGGTATTCAGCTTCCAGAAGGTCTTGAAAAAGATAAAATGTTGCCAGAGCTACTAATGACACCTTCAACCAAAGGTATCTTGAAAGGCATTCCTGACGTCCCTGAAGCTGATGACGTGAACATCACTCGCGAAAATATCGTGGACAACTTTGCAGCTTTCAACTTCTCTCATGCAGAAGACATAGCGCAGTACGAGAAGCTACTCAAAGAAGGCTTTAACGTGATCAGTCATGCACTGGAAGCCATCGACCAAACCTTTGTTGATACTAAGTTCGAGTTCGGTTACGTACACGATGCCGCAGGTAATGAAAAACTAATTTATATGGATGAAGTTGGCACACCTGATTCATCGCGAATTTGGGATACCAAAGCGTATCAAAAAGGTCAAATCGTCGAAAACTCGAAAGAAGGTTTCCGTCAATTCCTGCTAAACCACTTCCCTGACCCAGATATTTTACTTAATAAAGAGCGTATGTCAGAACGTGAAGCATTGGCTCGCAACAACGAATTGCCAGTCGAATCTTTAATGGATATCTCTCGTACTTACATTGGTATTGCAGAAAAAATTACCGGAAAGCCAATTACATTAAGCCAAAACCCTAAAGCTGAAATCATAGAGATTTTAAGTAAAGACTATGGCTTAATTGACTAAGCTACCCATTGCCGTTTACTGGCAGTATAGTCTCGATTAAAAAAGCCCGCACATTGCGGGTTTTTGTTTTTATTCGTTTGCATTTAGCTAACTTAATAAATGTTTCGTAAGTAACGCATTGTTCAGCTTCGGCCCAATGTGAAGACAGGACAGGTCTTCAGAATACAACTTTGAGAGTCGAGTGACAACGTAACCATAACAAGGACTACTATACCAAGTTAAATAGTGTGTTTATACCCAAATTCAAAGTAAATATGATTGAGTTAAATACTCTTGAGTTCTATATCGACAGGCTCAAGCAATCTCTTTTTCCAATGTTTCTATAACCCTTTTAGCATCTCTCAGCGAAGCCCCCATCTCTTTTCTATAAAGACGAATAGCTTTTAATTTAGCCCCGGATTTAACCGCATCACACACCTCGATTGAGACACCAAACCGTTGATCGACCTCTAAACCTGATTGTTCCAATAAGAGATCTATCTTGCGCTCAATTGTCTTTTGTCGATACTTAATTGAAGAGAACTCGTTTTGTCCCCAAAATACAGCAAAAGCTAATATGCCTAACATCCACTCCACAAAGCCCTCCTTTGACACACGTTGCTCCCCTAAACAGGAAAAGTTGTGAAGAATAAAACCAATAATTAACATGAGTTCAATTGCTTCGGTATAACTATCTCTAATTACGCCAGTAATCATGGCTTTTACTGCGATGCACCTTCAAGCTTCTTGAATTAGAAGGCATGGTTAAAACGAAATAACTCACTTTTTCGTAGTCCATCGCCATACCGATCATCATCAGATGTTGACACAATATAATTCTCACAGCTTAGGTTCATTCGTGTTTTATTAATCCCATCGCTTCTGCTGTTGTTATAGCATTGAAAGGTCCCAAAATTTGATTAGAGAGAAAGATAAGCTGCTGTTCATCTAAATGTTTAACATCAACATTGCTTGGCATGTCGAAGTAGATAAATCCTTTCAGAACCTCATTGAGCGTTGTAATGTCATATTCGCTCAAAACACTTTTAAGTTTTTCGGCTTCTTCTTGAGTGCACTCGTAACCCTTAAGAAAATGTATGTATAAGAATACTTTTCTTTTGTTATCTAGCGTCAAACTTTCGAACCAATCAGACTGAGGAAATACGATAGTCGTTTCCTTGCCTACCTTGTCACACTCTTGCCACTTGTCATTCCATGTTTCCAAGTAGCTCAGTTTATCCACTTTTGACACGCATCCAACTAAAATGAGTAGTGTCACGTTGATAACGAGTGTTTTCATTATCCCTACGTAATATAAACAACAAAGTTGATTCATTTTTTCCTCGTTCTTACAGAAACATTAAATCAAGCGCTCGTTACAATCTAACATTTTGACTGGTAACTGGTTATCCACGAGAAAGTAATAAAATCGCAAATCCTCGATCAAGTCTTTCGAAGCAAGTTCAAAATCTTGGTAAGTCTGATTTTTGTAGCGAAAACGAACCGTGTGTTCAAACCTCTTGGTTTGTCCATACAGAATTTCTTTTACATCAGATGTCATGATACACATATTGAGAAACCTCAACTTAGTGCCATCAAACGAGACCTCGACAGACTGTCGTGGTTTTGATACTGAATAATCGATAAGTAGTGAGAAACCACAACCAAAGGCTATAAAGCTGAGTTGAGTAAGCAATGGTTCTTCTGAAATGATCACTAAGTAGTAAGCTAAAATACTAAAGAAAAAGACTCTGTTTATAAAACTATGAAGTAGCTTAATATTGGACAACTTGTTTTGTCTTAATAATGTTTTCATGTTTCTATTTATCATTTTAACTAAGAAGTAATAATTTTTCTAAAATTTTCCAAAGCCCAAAGATAATTTAGTCACTCTTCCCGTTTTTAGTTTGTAGATCCTAGTGCCCGTATTGGGTGGAAATAACCTTACTTATACTTTAGTAAATTTAAAGATTAAACATTCCAGTAGCATGAGATCGTTTGCAAGTTCGATATAATCATCACTGTCTTCATCTAATTTAGCTAACAAAGCTAAATCACGCTCATACTTCTCAATTAAGTAAATCTTTATGTACCTCAGTTCTTTATCATCAAACATAGAGCTCCAAGCCTGTTTTATCGCTGCTTTGAAATCCATAGCTGATAACGTTTTTGTGCAGCTGGCGAAACGTAACACTCTTTACTCTCAACCCATATAGGGCGCTGTCGCCTATTTAGAAGCGAAATATGTATCGTACTTCCATCATCTGCAGTGCACTCGTCCTCACCGAGACAACATTGGTTTCGCTGCCATCGCTTTCCTTGAAAGTAGTAAGACTGACCATTGCGAGTTAGTGTTATCAGATCTATCAAGATATCTCCATTTTGTAACTCAACATATGCGAGTAAATTTCGTGACTTGCGTTTCACTTCTCCGTCCAATGGAGCAACATTGAATAAGGTTTTCACTTTCAATACATCTAAGGAATCCTATCAGCAAAGCGAGTATCATAAGTCTTCTTGGTTAAAATTAAGTATTTGTTCCCCAAATACAACCTTCGCCTCACTCTCAAGTGACTTTCTGAGTAGTTGAACCTTTATATAATCATTAGCAGCATTAGCGCGAACATTTTCATCATCGGAAAACTCACTTATACTCCTTAGCCTTTCAAGCTCATTAAGCGTAGATTCTAATATTATTCTAGTTTCCCAATCAACAAAGCTACATTTTAATTCCCTAACATATGTTAGTGACTTTTCTCTATTTGACTTGATGATAGTAAGATTTTTTTTCCATGAACATTTTCGTCTATAATTAATTTTTCGCAATCTAAAAAGCTTCTAAAAAAAGAAAAATCATTAATTTAAAACATTATTTTCATAAAGATCTTCAATAGGAAAAATCATATTATAATCATGCCAGTTCAGATTACCATCAACAATGTCAAAGTCAACAAAGAAACAAGTATCCCTGTACTGCTCATAATCCGGGTGTTTTCCACTAAAAATAAATGATGAGAAGTCAACAATAGAGATGTGTCCGTCACTGAATTGTATCTTTAATATGTATCCAAAAAGGTGTTTTACCTTGACTATTGAAATATGTTCCACTTTTTCCTTCTAAAATCTGATCAGGGTCATTGTCCTTTTAGCGAAGATTACTGTTTATATAAAAAACGTTAAAAACAATCTTTAAAATACGTTCCATTAGAGTTGGTGATAAGGCGTAAATTTCGAATTAATGAGTAGCTTTACACTTCAGCGCATTATCTACAATAAAATTGGATGAGAACATGCCATTATAGTCAATATAATAAAAAACATATTGAATACGCACACCCAACAAATATATATAAAAATACTTACCCAGCCATTTTTAATTAACACCTAAACTAGGAAAAATCATAAGTAAAAACATATTTCGAATAAGTCCACTTCTGCTTTTGGATGCTTTTAATAACATAATTTCTGACGAATAGTATTTAGCGTAAAGTAAACCAAATAAAAGCAAAAAATATATGCCACATACAAACAATAACAAACTTATGTCGATTTTAATGAGCACTACACCAAGGAAAGGACAAACTAGTAATATAGAGATAAGTATCATCCATATTATGAGCATTGACACATTTTCAACCCACTCAAACTTCCTAGCCATAAGTTTCGGCAAATAATCCATTTTACCTCCTGATGCATTAGACAGGTTTCATCTTGTCTGTATGCTTCAAGTAAAATCATAAATCATATCGCCCTAATAAAGAAGCCTCACCTTTATATAATTGACTCCTTGAGATCAATGGCTCAGTTATAATGTTGTAAGTTACATTTTTGTATTAATATCGAAACATAACTAAACACTAATTCCCGAAATTAGACTCTTGACTTAATAAGTTAACGCCGCGGGCATTAATTACTATTCTGCAACAATTTCTGATATCGGAAAGTGTGAGGCTATCAACTTTGCGAACTCTGCATATGCCGTGCATTATCTGCGGATTTTTACCACCACAGGCTTTCCCATAATATTTAATGTCTGGCGAAGAATACAATGATAGTGCTTTCTCAGCATAAGTCATTACAGTTCCCGCTTCGCCACACAACGCCCCAAACGCATAAGGCTTTATAAATTTATGGTGTTCTTATAGTAGTTGATATTTTAACCAATATTCTGCGGTATTGTCATGCTACGCCCAAGCAAATAGCACACTGAACTGGTTTGGAGTAAAAACGCCAAGCGTTACGAATCACTCTTAAATTTATTGTTATGTGATTTTTCACCACATACGGAAACGCCCAAAGTTATTAGCTTTGGGCGTTTCTTCTAGCAAACTGGTTACGACAAACCGAGCTCTAAAGTGCCATATGCAGAATTGGAAAAGGTTTTCCCATATCATCAAGTGGTGAGCGAGAAACAACTCTAAAACCCATATACTCGTAAAAACCTACGGCTTGCGGGTTTTGTTCATTTACATCGACTTTGGTTGCACCTAACTGCTCTATTGCATATTGCAGTAGCACCTTACCAACACCTTGCCCTCTTGTCTCGTTCAAGATAAATAGCATTTCAACCTTTGAGTCGTAGATACCCACGAAACCTAAAATTGAGCCGCTATCATTTTTCACACATCTCAACGCGACAGCAGGAAAAGCCTGCTCAATGATAATTGGTTTAAAAAACTCAATATCTTCTTCTGTTATGAAGTCATGAGTTGCTCGGACTGAATTTTCCCAAACATTAAGCATTTCTGCATAATTTTCAGGAAGCACATTTTCTACAATCATCGTATTTTCTCTAAAGTTGACTGAAATTCATGTGCAGCCGCGAGGAGGAATGTTAACCTCAATAGGTATGAGTTGTCCACCAATCGCATAATTCCCTGCTAAGAGTGAGCAACACAGAACAAAAGCTGTCGCACATCACCTTAGTCACTAAGATCAAGGGATGATAAAAATGCTACGCGTGATGCCCCCCTAAACAGTTTGTTGTGTTTATGTGTTGGAGCGAATGATCTCAAAACCGTCGTCAGCGGCAATCCTAAAGTTATTGCTAAATCCATTTTTTATGGTTACGTCTAATGATTTTTTGCACTGTTTGATATCAGGACATACTCCATTTTCTACTTCGAATACGTATCCTCCTGGAGCTAAGTAAATGGTAATTTCCTCCATCACGTTAAGCCACACCACGTATTCTCCATCTATTTTCAAGAATGTAGTAGCCCAAAGACCCTAAAACACCAGTGTCCCGTGTTATCGTCACTGGAACAGTTCTAAGTTCAGAAGGTTTATATAATTTTTGATTATATAATCGTTTATGAGACGCTAGCTTGACATCAGATGGTACTGTTGGAGCTGTAGCGCATCCAACTAATCCAACAATTAAAAATAAACACAAAATCCTTTTCATATATTTCTCGACAAATTAGCTATACGTTTTTAAGCTACATACACATAACGCCTTGTTAAGGTATAAAGCACGCAATACCGAAGCTCCTGCATACCACCTCAAACACCAAACGCAACGCATAGTAAAAATGCCAAGCGTTGAGAGTTACTCTTAAATGCTTTGTTAGCCCTAGGATTCTGACCAAAGATCAGAGTCATCTTCTGATAGTTGTTGAAGCTCTCTTTGTATAAATACATCTTCAGGCCATTTGATATCCAAGGAATTCTTGAATTCTTGAATATCTACATAAGCAATTATATCACCCTCTATTTGTAACTCCCACGCTGAGCCATTCCACTGAGCAAAATCGTAGACGCCAGCAGCGGGTCCTAGTTTTACCGCAACAAAATACATACCAACAAATGATGGCAATCCTTTTTCCCAATTCAACTCAATACTCATACTACCTCCTAAAACTTTTCACGAAAGCGTTCAGCTACGTCGGCCAATTCCATTAAGTAAAGTGGTTTTAATTTAAATAATTGAAGAGCATTTTCAATAAAACCTGAGAGTAAAAAGTAATTTTTATTCAAAAAGCCCTCACAGTAGATCAACGCGGTGTTACTGGTCTTATGATATGAAAGCTTCTTCAAATGCCAACGTTTGGATGAAGAATGTCTAATATGGATGTGAAACATCCCAGCCTGCTTGACCTGACTTGGAAAATTATAAGTAGTGTCTTAACCAAATGATTCGTGAAGAACACCCGTTTTCTTGTAACCTTTGAACTGTACGCCAATATTTACCTAAGAAAACCTCAATGGCTTATGTGACACAAAGACTGTGCAACCACAACCAGATAGCATATAAACTGAATAACAGACCACGCCAAAGGCTTGGTTACAAGACACCAACGGAGTATATTTATGAGCAGCTACTCTAAGTGTCGCACTTCAAGCTTGATACTAAGCGCTCATCCCTAAAGGTTATTGCTTATTTAACAAGAACTTACGCAAATCTCTCTCTGCGCGCATAACAAACAAAATAAACACTTTGTCACCGTCTTGTTTATAGAAAACACGACATGGATTAACGACAACTTCACGATAACTTAAATGTTTTAGATTGGGTGGAATACGACCTGACTCTGGGAAAGTTTGTAAACGTTCGACTTTGGAGAAGATCGTTTGCACTAACTGCTTTGCAGCTACGATATTTTCAAGTGCGATGTATTCAGCGATATCGTTGAGGTCAGATAACGCTGGCTCAGTCCAGATTATTTCAGCCATTTTGACATTTTGCCCTTGGCTTCATCATGACTTACCACTTTACCGTCAGCTAGTGCACGCTCACCTCGTGCAATACCCTCAAGAATAGCTAAACGATTTTGCATAAACTCGTAGTCATCAACATCAACGAGATACGCGGATGGCTTACCATGCTCAGTAATTAACACTGGTTCTTTGGTGTCGTGGAGATCGGCGAGAATCTTAGTTGCTTGACGTTTGAGTGATGTAACTAGTTCTACTTTCATGAGAGTTGCTCCAAAGGAATACTAAAGTGATACTATTCTATCACTTTAAGTATAGCAAGCTCTATGACGGCTAACGCCTTGTTAAGGTGTGAAGCACGCAATGACCAAGCCGAAGCATGGCACGTCAACACCGAAACCAAAGCATAGTAAAAATGCCACGCGTGCTGAATCACTCTTGAACAGATTGTTAGAATTACTTTTGCACGGACTTTGAGACAAAGTATTCAAAAACCCTTCTTTCTCTATCAGCCCCGCAACTACCACTTTCCTTAAACCAGTTGATCAACTCTACTGGTTTATCACGGCGGAAAATTAACGCTCCATAACGAGAAGTGCATTCTTTGTTGTCGAAAGATTGAGATTCAACCAAAACTACATATTTATCATTGAATCGCTCTAGATGAATTAAACTAGTTTCTCCAAACTTAATAAACGAACATTTTTTTTCCCCGATATCACTCAGTTCTTGAGAATATGAGAGATTCCCAGCGTTAATAACGTCTACGGTACAATCTTCATTTAACTTAATTTCTCTTTCAAAAATCGAGAATTGCTCTGCGCTAACGGAAAACGAGATCAAAATACTTATAAAGATAGAGAACTTACTCATGTTAATGTCCACATCCATATAGTTTTCGCTTCCCAATAGGCATCGCCTACAGCTTTAGTCCCATCCCATAAATCTATATGCCCTTGCCCTGAAAAGTCAGGAATATTCATATAACATACAATACCTTTCTTACCGATAGCATTGCTTGGCGGTTGCCCATTTGCTTGGCTTGTCCAACCGAGTGTACGTGTTCCTAAGACTTTTGGAGAACCTAGCACTGCAGCTAGATCTTGTGCCCCCCTTAAATAACCATGCGGGCATTTATTCTTTGACGAATTCTTAAAGGCTGTAAGGTGTTTTAACTAAAGCTTCGCTCATCCTAATTGCGCAAGTATTGGGAAATGCCATTGAGCATGAATGGATTTGCGTAGGAAGAGTTTTATAGTTTACTTTGAGCTTGCTGAAACTTGGCTTTTTCATATTTAGCCTTTATTGGTGTGAGCTTAAGGGAATACTCGCATATGCAAATATGTTGTTAAATATGAGTACGTCTTTTTGTCGACTCATATCGATATTTATAAGTCTATTAATTTCAAGTCGTTGCATGCGCCTTTGTAGTTCTAACACTCTGTTAAGGGGTGAGCAACGCAACCACGAAACCTAATCATACCACCGTAAACATAAAGCCCAGCGATGGAGTAAGAATGCCACGCGTTGCGAATCACTCTTAAACAGTTTGTTAAATGACCTATGACTTCGGTCTTTTCATTTGGTTTAAATGATGCTGACGAATCTCTGGTGCTATTTGGCTTGGTTTGCTACTTTCATTTGACTTTTTTAAATAGAGCCAGTTCGTTTTTCCGTTGAGTGATTGAACGTCTTAAAGTTTAATTGTCTTTGTCATGCTCTCTCCTTTGGTGTACCAAACGCTTCAAGTTCCTTTTCGGTTGGAACGACACTATCTGGATCACTGAGGGCTGCCTCATTAATTTCTCTATCAGATAGCGCTTCAAGTTGCTTTTTGTCAGTTTGCCCGCGAGAGAACTTCAAATTCTCAATCGATACCTTTTTGATTGTCATATTACACCACCTGAGAGTATGGCTTAATAAATCTCTCTCATAAGATTTTTTTCACGAGAGTTAGCTTTACGTGCTGAGATTAATCTAATATTACCACTTGATTGCCTCTCTGTATAAATCACAAACAAGATACCATATTTTGTCTTGCCAATCGTTTGAAACCTAGCTTCACCATAGTCGTAGCGTGTATCTTCTCTTTCAATTCTGCTAGCATCAAGAAAAACGTGTACGGCATCAGCAAAATCAATTCTATGTTTTGCCAAATTTATTAAGTTTTTGTTCTCATCCTACTCAAATTCCATAGTTTGCCCTTTTGCCCCAATATGAGTGTGAGTGAATATGGAGTTTCAAAGCGTAAATGCGATTTACCAATATTTTTAGTTCGCGCTAACTCAATATACATCATACCTCGATTACATTAAGTTGCACCGATTTGAAAGGTCATTTAATGCCCTGTTAAGGTGTGAGCAACGCAATACCGATGTCCCTGCAAGCACCTTAATCACATAAACCAACGCATAGTGACAATGCCAAGCGTTGAGAATCACTCTTAAATACTTTGTTAGGTTTCTGCTTTTGGCGAGCCTTGTACATGTAAAAAGCTACTAAAGACGCTTTTTCTGCTGACCCCTTTCGGGTTAGACACGAAAGGAATAATCATTTCTGCCTTGGATAATACTTTTATATTCCAGAGTGTATCCCCTATAAACAAAAATGATATTGAGCCGTCTTTCTGAAGGGTCAAGTCTTGTAAACGCCCTGTTGAATAAGCACTACCTATATACAAGTAATCGATCAGCTTTGCATTAAGATCAAACAAATATACTCTCAGCGTTTCTTCATTAAGGATGTCATCAGTGACAAAGATAACGTAACAGTTATCATACTTTACGCCATATTCTACTTGTACACCTTTGACAAAAGAATTTGCGGGCCTGCCTTCAATAGCCAATAATATCTTGTAAGATATGTACTCACTGCCTTTCTCAACGTCACGTATTTCCAATTTATCTTTTGATAACAGTTCCATATCAACTACCACGCAATACTCACTCCAAATGCAGCTAATGTTCCACCTATAAAAGCCCCCACACTTACACATACTGGAGCTCCCGGACCACAAGCTAAACCTGCTATTGCCCCTCCAGCAATACCGCCGCCAATACCAGCACCTGCAACTAAAGCCTCGCGGCCAGCTGTCTCAAGTTTCTTTTCAGAGGAGGTAATCGTGTACACAGAAAGACCGATAGATAAAACAATCAAACCGCGTCCTGCACTTGAAATATTTTTCATTAGCCTATTGACATCTGGATTAGATTTGCCAGATGACTTTACGATTTCCGAATACACTTTGTTCTTTTGTTCTAAAGTAAGATCGTTGAAGTGCTTGGTAAGATAAATCTCGTTTGTTTTCTTCGCGACCAGTTCATTTAGCGTTCTACCTTTGCTTTTCAACCGCTGAGCATATGCGTTTCCGACGGGGGTACTTTTACCCCTTACAATCTCCATAATTACATTTCGAGTTTCATTCGCCTTTTTTGCAGCTTCCTCTCAACTAATTTTTCCTTGTTTTACTTCTAACTTTAACTCTTCAGAGAAACGCTTTATTTGTCTCGAGTAAAGCTGCCTAGCTTATGCATCTACCACCATACAAAGACCAACATTCACTGCTTGCGCTTCTAAAGCTTGAATCGCAGCCTCAAACTCTCTTTTGTCCTGGATATTTTGCATATTGAAGTCCCTATCATAGTAATCCCAACAATATGCAACCATGCACACTCACTGTAAAGCTCTGAGCGATGCAATACCGGTGCTCCCGCATGCCACCTTAAACACTAGACGCAATGCATAGCAAAAATGCCACGCGTTACGAATTCCTCTTGAACAGTTTGTTATGTGCGTGCTTAAACTGAACACCTTTGCTCACAGAACAGCTAATCGATATAAGAGGCGACCGCAACTGCACCAAAATAGAGTTCAAGTGCGAAATAAAAAAGTACACTTTTGGAGACTCTCTTCTCTAAAAGCACTTTAACCATAAGAAGTGTGACAATAACGTATACGATGGCAACTAACATTCTATCCCTACATGTAGCTTGAGCCCAACCGTGGCTACCCAACCGACGACACCTAGTAACCCGAACAATCAAGATGCTGGAATTGCAAAAAAGATATACAAGACTGCACCAAATACCGAGCCAGCCATGAACAATCCTAACTTAAGTGCTGTACTTTTATCCGATTCCTTTTTGGACATAGTAATGCCTTTTACTAATTTAAATTGACTTACATGCACATCTAAACAACACGAACACCAAAGCACATAACGCCTTGCTAAGGTGTGAGTAACGCAATACAAAAGCTACCGCACGGCGCCTTAATCATCATAAGCCACCGCATAGTAAAAATGCCATGCGTTACGAATCTCTCTTAAATGCTTTGTTATTGCGCTAGTTATTACCGCAAGCCAAAGCACCCTTGATGCTGCTAACATTTTTCAATGTATTATCGAGCAATAAAGGAACTGATATAATGCGAGACTTGCTCAAAGCAAAGTCAAAGCTTGAACTACCAAAAGGCATCCTTTCAAGCGTAATAGATGCTATGGCAGATTTGCACCCACAGCTACCTATATTTTTTTCTAGTATCAGCTTCATATCTACTAGAGTTAGATTGTTACGGTCATAAGTATCGCTAGTATCAATAGAAACACAATTTGAAAGTGTATTCTCGAAGTCAACGAAGCTACTTGCAGTCTGCTGCGCGAACGACAAAAAGGGGAGGCAACAAAATAATAAAATACAGATTCTAGCCAACATAAGTTCCACCATTAGTTTTTACATTCGGTTGGTATTTGATACTTAACATAAGCTTCCGAGCATCTGTTTTTTTGATAAACGCTCTAAGTTCATTGAAGAAGCGTCCTTCCACTTCGATACAGCCATGGCTGTATCCTTTAGTTGAATCATGAAGGTAAAAGCCACTTCTCGAAGGTCTGCATCTTTTTTTGGTAACCTCGTCGTATGGTTCAAAGCGCACCCGATTATAGCCCCAGTTAGCCCAGTAAGGATCACACTCGCCTGCGCTTTCTCCACGCGGTATTTCTTGAACCTGCCATGATGGTTTAAGCACACAAAAGCCAGAACCATCATCTTCAGCCAAAGCTCCCAATATAAGAGGAATATAGTATTTTCCCTCTGGGACAGGACCTTTATCTGGAACACACTGGTCTTCAGGGTATTGATAACCCTTCATTCCAGAAGTCGCGTTAAAGGTACCGCGCCCGTGCCACTTAAGCTCTGTTCCTGTATAAACCAAACTCTCCATGTGTAACTCCTTTTCACTTTGAAAAGGCAAATATTCACTCAAATGAATAACGAATTAAACTGTATGTTTTTAGTTTAATTTATCGCATCTTATGCCAGAGACAGGCGGTAATTGAAATTGCGAGCAATGCAACACTATCGCCTAGCGCTATAACGCCCTGTTAAGGGGTGAGCAACGTAATGCCGATACTTCCGCATACCACCTTAAACACCAAACGCAACGCATAGTAAAAATGCCACGCGTGCCGAATCACTCTTGAACAATTTGTTATGTGCCTTTGCGAATAGAGCCCCAATACACTTTGTGCCTGTCAGCCAAAGGAATGATTTTATATTTTTGAATACCAAGCAGGCACCCAACCCTTGAATGCCCCTCAACTAAATGAGGTATGCCAGATTTACCACCAAGAACATTTGCATCTAGAAATATCGGTGGAGTTAACCAAGTGCCATGCTTTTTCCAATGATTGAGTACTTCCTCTCGGCAATCAATCACTGCCTCTCCAACGTCGTTGAAATGCGATGCATCTTCAGATACCTCCTCAAGGAAATCAGGAAATGAAGCATTGCTACCTATCTGCAAAAACTTCGTCGTATCAAAATCAACTAGCTCCCACTTTAGATCAAGAAGTGATAGATCACCGTAGAGAGCTAAAAAGCGACTGTTGACATTATGATCAATATAAAACTGCTCAATCACAGAATCAGGCGCACTAACCCCATGCAGCTTGAGTAAATCGATACTCTTATCAGTGCTATATGGATCTAGTGCAATTTTCGACAAGTCTTTATACTTCAATTTATTGCCTCAAAATTCTGGTGGCACATAACGCCCTGTTAAGGTGTGAGCAACGCAATACAAATGCCGCCGCATACAACCTTAAACACCAAAACCAACGCATAGTAAAAATGCCACGCGTTGCGAATCACTCTTAAACAGTTTGTTATAATTTTCTATCGACTAAACCTCTGCAACATAGTATCAAAATCAACCACTGAGGTGCCTCCAGATGTTTGAGATAGATTCATAGACTTGGCAGATTCATTGACAACCCAACTAGAACCACCTTGTGGAAGTTGACTCGAGTAAAACTCATACAGTTTTTGACGACCATATTTAACTTCAAGTTCTGATATAACCGCCATTATATGGTTGTAAACAACCTTTCCAAACCCGATAGCTTCGTCTACGGATGGAATGTAACCTTTATGAATTACTTTATTTCTAAAGCCACGATCATTGCTGCTTAGCTCTGGTGGTAATTCACCTAGTGATGATAAGTAGAGGTAGGTAACAGCACCAAGCTGCCTTTCAGATTGATTTGAAACGGTCTTCCACGCTTGATCTGCGAGTTCTGATGTAATGCCAGTGTTCACCATTTGAAACTTTATGAAGAATTCGTAAAAGCGCTCCAGAGCACTAGCAAATGACGAAACCGACTCCCGAGTGTAACCGTCACCCAAAGCATTCATACCTAAGTCATATAAAATCTCATATTTTGCAGCATTTAACACAACTGAATATTCATGACCTCTCGGACATTTAATTTCGTGTACTCCGCTATCATGGAGCATGTGAGGCGTAAGCCTAAAACTAAGACTCTGCATGCCGCTTCTATTAAATGCTTCTTGCATACAATATGGACATGTGTGATTTATCCTCATGAGGAATCTCCAAAATTATAACGCCTTGTTAAGGGGTGAGCAACGCAATGCCGATGCCGCCGCATGCCACCTTAAACACTAAAACCAACGCATAGTAAAAATGCCACGCGTTGCGAATCCCTCTTGAACAATTTGTTAGGTGAATTATCGCGCACCCAACTCCTTTAGTTTCCTTGCACTTTTTAGAACAGGTTGAAGATAATTCTCTAGCGCTAAAAACCATTGCGGCTCAGACAACTTACCATCAGAGCCAACTTCTAAGGGAGGTACCCAATCTTTGTGCCGATTAAAAAGATCTGGGATTGAATCACTAACATTCGACAATTGATTTTGGTTAAAACCATTGCAAATCAGCTCATCTACGTCAAACAAAGCACGCTCGTATATTGAAATTATCTTGGCATCGTTATGGTTTAGTTGAAGATGAGCAATTAAAAGCGTCAAACGTCCTTTTAAGTCGTTTAGCTGCATCAATCTATCATTATTTGTGTAGTAATATTCCATTAATTCACCTAACGCCTTGTTAAGGTGTGAGGCACGCAATACCGAAGCCTCCGCATACCACCTTAACCACTAAAACCAGCGCATAGTAAAAATGCCACGCGTGCCGAATCACTCTTGAACAATTTGTTAGCAGTTTTTTCTGCTCAAAATTATGCTTTTATCGCATACACCGTTATGTGGTTTGAACTTTCACGCTCATAAACACTGACATGAAGCACTTGGAACCCTGCTTTCTCTAGTTCAACAACTAGATCATTTTCAGAGGTAACATGACGATATGGACTGCCATCTCTATAAGTTTCATAGCTAATTTCATTTTTAGAGCACAAGCTACTGACAAAAAACACCCCGTTTTCAGACAGTGAACGATAAACATGACTCAAGAATATGACTCGATCTGCACCGATAATGCAATGCAAGCAATTACCGTCAATAACAACATCATAACGCTCTGGAAGTTCAAGAGACGCTACCGTTAGGTCCGCTAAATAATAATTACCCTCGACTCCTGTTGCTCTGGCTTTTTCCTTTGCCCATTCGATTGCGGTTGGTGAAATATCTATACCTGTCACCTCAAAGCCCAACTTCTGGAAGGCTCTGCAATGATGTCCTTCACCGCAACCTAATTCGAGCAGTTTACCTTGCACAGGTCGTTTAAATAGCTCGAGAAAACGCTCCACTAAAACTGCTTTAGACATTCGCTCGTTGCCACCCTAACCTTTCCAGCCAGCTTGGCGAGCTTCAACATACATGTCTTCATGAACTTGATAGTTTTGTTTCATATTCATCCTTGACTGCTAACGCCCGCTTAAGTGGTGAGCAACGCAATACGATGTTTCCTCATTCCACCTAAATCACTAAAATCAACGCATGATAAAAGTGCCACGCGTTGCGAATCCGTCTTGAAGCGTTTGTTATGTGTATTGGCTTAAGTGATTCTCTATAAATTCGATATCAGCTCGATAAAAATCACCAAGTGGAATAGCACTTGGCTCAAGCCAAAAGAAAGTTTGCTGCCTAACTTCATCAATCATCTGAGGCTCAGTATCATTACCCGCACGTAAAACAACATAATGAATTTCACCACCAAAATCATTTTTAGCTTGATGACTACCGAGTCGCTTTAAACCTTGCAGTCCCGTTTCTTCCCACAGCTCTCTAACTGCTGCTTGATTACCTGACTCACCAGGGTCAATAGAACCGCCTGGGAATTCAAATACCATTCCTTGCCCTCGTCTGAAGCGCTTTTGGATAAGAACTTTTCCATCTCTTACGACCACGCCCATCGCAATATTTTTCATGTGAACTCTCCTTGTTCTTCTAAATACACATAACGCCCAATTAAGGTGTGAGGCACGCAATACGATGCTCCCGCATACCACCTTAATCACTAAAACCAACGCATAGTAAAAATGCCACGCGTGCCGAATCACTCTTAAATTGTTTGTTAGTTGCCCATCTCAAAGCCTAGTGCTAACATTTGTACACACACCAACAAAGGAATACATCATGGACACTAGAATTCAATTTCGTGTTGATGAAGAAACAAAACGCTTAGCTCAACAAATGGCTGAGAGCCAAGGTCGAACTCTAAGTGATGCTTGCCGTGAACTTACTGAGCAACTCGCTGAACAACAAAGAAAGACATTATCTCACGATGCATGGCTAACTGAACAAGTAAACCTAGCATTTGAGAAGCTTGACTCAGGAAAATCCGTTTTCGTTGAACACCAAACTGCTAAGTCTCGAATGGAAGAGCGCAAAGCCAGAATCCGTAATCGAGGTAAGCAATGATTTTATGGGAAGAAGAGTCACTTAATGATCGTGAAAAGATCTTCGAGTTTCTCTATGACTTCAACCCTGATGCGGCAGAAAAAACTGACAACCTCATTGAAGCAAAAGTAGAAAACTTGCTTGAACAACCTCTAATGGGTCTGCAAAAAGATGGCATCCGCGGACGATTGCTCATTATTCCTGAGATTTCGATGATTGTCTCTTACTGGGTCGAGGGCGATATCATCAGAGTTATGCGTGTACTCCACCAGAAACAAAAATTCCCTACGGATTGATTGCTTCCTCTGGGGAACTAACGCCGCGTTAAGTGGTGAGCAACGCCTACCATCCTACCTAAACCATTGTGACATAAACACTTAAACTGGAGAAAGCCGGTAATGCCAAGCGTTGGGAATCCGTCTTAAACGCTTTGTTATGGCGCAACTCACAGCGACTTGCTGACTAACCCAACAAAACCTGCATTCTCTGGTGGCGGAGTGTCATTGGTGTTGTACCAAGTTGAGTCTGGAACCCATTGCTTTGGCACTCTTTGTTCTTTAGCAACCCACTCAGGACGATAAAACAACCTTAGAACGATGCATACAATCGCGTTAATAAGCCGAAACCTTGGTGTTTGCCGCTCCTTCGGCATACCATCAGGTAAAGGTGATTTGAGGCTAGTACACAAACCTTTTATTTTCTCATCGTCAAAGGTAAGTCCATGTCGAAGATGGGCAAACTGATTACGTATTTTGCGAATAATTTGAATCTCTTGATACTCAAATTGGTCTATTAATCCAAGCGAAAGGCATAATTCAACGCGAGAAGATAAGTCCCCAATGGGCGCATTAGCACCAAAGAGTAAATTTTTGGTCGACTTCCCCCCAACGAAAAATGACTCCAATGTTTTTGACAGCTTTTCGTCAATGAGAGCAGCGCCAACCAAAGGCAACCCACGATCAGTCTCACTTTGGAGTTCGGTTACAAACTCCCCCAAATCTACAGCATGTTCTACTAACATATTTCTCCTAGAGCCATAACGCCCTGTTAAGGTGTGAGCAACGCAATACAAGAGCCGCCGCATACCACCTAAAACACTAAAACCAACGCACAGTGAAAATGCCACGCGTTGCGAATCCCTCTTGAACAGTTTGTTAGCTAATTTACTACAACGATTGTTTTCGCCAGTTTGTCACCTAATCTCTGTCTTCTTTTACCTAGAATAAAGATCGCGTCAATCATACCGATTATTGGTGTCAAAACATTGCGGAAAAATGACTGAGGGAAACTACAACTTTTACCTGTAACTGAATCTATAACTGAGATACCTAGTAGCTTCTTACCAAGGCTTTGACCTTTTGCGAAACCATCAGAAAGTAGGAAATAAAAAGCAGCGGCAGAAAAGGCGATTAAGCCAGATGAGTCTTGGGATAAACCAATTAAGGTCCCGAGCCTAAGAAAGAAAATGAATATTGCGGCACTTATTGCACCATCAATGATTTGTCCTAAATACCGAAGACCTGGGCTTGCAAGCCTATGCGATTCGATAATCGAATCTCTATCTGTTTCCACTGACTTTTCCTCCATGTGAGTTAGATGGCGAATTAATTTGCTAACGCCCTGTTAAGGTGTGAGCAGCGCAATACCGAAGCTCCCGCATACCACCTTAAACACTAAACGCAACGCATAGTAAAAATGCCACGCGTTGCGAATCACTCTTAAACAGTTTGTTAGTTTTTTTATTGACACCACCGATAAAATAGCTAATATTAAACACATAGCACCCGCGGCTACGCTTGGTTCATTTGTTAACAACCTTGCCCCACCCGCGGTTTTTTTTGTATCTGGACTAAACGAATAATTTTATGGACATAAAAGTTGCTGTATTAGTAGATGCGTCTTTCTTCCTGAACGCCTAAACTTTTTCAAACGCCGCTACTTCCCTTCTGAGCCTGAATTAACGCCCAAACAAGTTGTTCAAGTGTTGAACAGCTGCATTAAGCGGCATATCAACGACGGTAACGTAAGCACTTATCAACACCTGTATCGTGTATTTTACTATGACTCGCCACCGTTGGACATAAAAGTTCATTACCCTCTTGTTAACCCTGGAGAGACAAAACATCGAGTTTTGGATTTTTCTAAACAACCAGAAACAATTCATCGTAACGAGATTTTAGCTGAAGTTAAAAAGCAGAGAAAATTTGCTCTTCGCCTAGGTACAATCAAACATGATAAACAATGGAAGCTTTCTGATCGCGCCCTCAACGATGTTTTAAAAGGAACTCGTAAATTTGAAGAACTCACAAATGACGACTTCTATTACAGTATGCGCCAAAAAGGTGTAGATATTAAACTTGGCGTCGATATTGCTAGCATTGCACAGAAAAAGCTCGTAGATAAGGTTGTTCTTTTTGCTGGAGATAGTGACTTCGTTCCAGCGGCAAAACTAGCACGTACAAATGGTATAGACTTTGTCCTAGACGCGCTCAGAAATAATATTGACCCTAGCCTACATGAGCATATAGATGGCTTAGTATCTTACGACCTAGTAGCTATATTAAAAGATATCTTAGGTAAGTCACCAAGCACCATTCCAGCATGGTGGTCTAATGGTACGAGACCAAAGAAAGCTAAAGGTCAACGTCGTAAAAAATAGGCTCTTCCCATCTCTAAAGCTGAGCTATGCAAATATTCTCATGGCTCAGTCCAAAAACTAACGCCCTGTTAAGGTGTGAGCAACGCAATACCGATGCTTCCGCATACCACCTTAAACACCAAAACCAACGCATAGTAAAAATGCCACGCGTTGCGAATCACTCTTAAACAGTTTGTTATGTGCGCGGTTAAGTGATTTTCATATCTTTTCTGAACGATGCATCACCGTATAGTGAGTGCCCAGTTTTGTACATTAATCTGGGATTATCACATTACCGTAAAGATCTTGATTTGTAAGTTGATTCATCTTTTCTAACAAGCTTGCCACCTTAAAATAGGCTGAAGTGTTATCTGCCTTTTTATATGCTAAATCCATGCATCTCGACCTAAGATCTGAAGAGACAACTTTCAACGCCTCAACTACTTCGGCGTTATTCGGACTCTTTTCTAGGTATTTTTTCCCAACGAAGTAGGCTTTCTCGTACTGCTTTTTCTTCGCTAAGTTCAGTATATCTTCTGCTGACATGAATACATTATTCCTATAAGCACATAACGCCCTGTTAAGGGGTGAGCAACGCAATACTGAAGCCACTGCACACCACCTTAATCACTTAAACCAACGCACAGTGAAAATGCCACGCGTTGCGAATCCCTCTTGAACAGTTTGTTATGTGACTTGCCCCAAAACCTAATCACCAAAAAACAGTGGGGAAACAGCCAAGAGAACAGCACAACTTAACTTAAAATAGAATACCGCTAGGAATACAAAATTCAGCTTATTATTTTTAGGAACCGGAGTACCTAACAACACATCTGTTCTAGAGTAATACTTAGCGGAAAATATGCCTAATAGAAACACTAAATAGGCACTCAACATTAATAATACCAAATCACCATTAATACGCATGAGAATCGGTACCAATAAAGGCATCAAAAAAACAAAGCAGACACATATAAACCAAAGCTTCAGTAAGGAAGAAGTAGCAGCCCATTTAAATTTACTAGCTAATAGTTTGGGTATGTATTCCATGTTATTCCTTCTCTGGTCACATAACGCACTGTTAAGGGGTGAGCAATGCAATACCGATGCCGCCGCATACCACCTTAATCACTTAAACCAACGCATAGTGAAAATGCCACGCGTTGCGAATCCCTCTTAAACAGTTTGTTAGTCGCGAGGCACCGAGCGACAATTTTAAGCCGAACTAAACTTTGCGAACAATAAAATTTATGTGCTTTGATGCACACAAGTCAGGCGTAGTTTCAAAGCACCTACTCAATGAAACCACTTGGAACAAACAACGTCGTAGAAAACAGACTGACAACACCAACAAGCGTTTTTGGAAAACCAATCTCACAGTGCGGACTTTCAACAAAGTCACTGAAACCACGTGGAACTTACAACACCAGAGAAAACGTCATTTCAGCAAGTAAATGAGCTTTTAAACCAACAAACTCACCGAGCAGATTTGCAACCAAAAACAGACTCTCGATTGCCCTGTTCTGTCAGCACCAAAGAACAAAACAATCGCTAGGACACTTGCCAAGCTTTGGGCTTAAAACAGCAGAAACTGAGTTTTGACCATCGACGATGAATCTGTATACCAAACAAACCGCTGCTAAATTTTAAGCTCAGAAACATGATTTTGATTGCTAGCTTTTTCTGGCGACTAACGCCTTGTTAAGGTGTGAGGCACGCAATACCGAAGCTTATGCATACCACCTTAACCACTAAACGCAACGCATAGTAAAAATGCCACGCGTGCCGAATCACTCTTGAACAATTTGTTATGTGCGTTGCTCCATTTCTGCTTTATAGAGCTCTGAACCTACAGCTATCTCCCACAAGTACCCATCTGGATCAGAGAAGTAACCTGAAAAACCACCCCAAAATACAGGCTGCCCTTGCTTTACGATTTTCCCACCATTTGCTTCTGCCTTGTTCAGAAGACTAAGCACTTCACGAGAAGAGTCGACATTTCTAGCCAGTGTAATACCGGCAAAACCTGAACCATCTGGTTCAACACCAACATCTTTAGCTAATTCGGGTTTAGGAAATAAAGCTAACTCCGATCCATCAACATCCATGAATACAATTTCATCAGATTTATAATCTGTACGCTCTAACCCAAGCACCGCTTCATAAAACTTTGCTGAGGACTCGATATTTGATACGCCCAGCGTGATGATTGATAGTTTTTTCATATTTTGCTCCGAGCACATAACGCCCTGTTAAGGGGTGAGCAACGCAATACAAAAGCCGCCGCATACCACCTTAATCACTAAATTCAACGCATAGTAAAAATGCCACGCGTTGCGAATCCCTCTTGAACAATTTGTTATGTGGTTTTCCCACGTAGTCCTATTAAGTTTCCAAATGGGTCCTCAACTTGGCACATTGAAAGACCATCTTCAATTTCCATTGGTCCACGATAAAGGCACGCACCTAGTTCTTCAAAATGAGCCAGCGCAACACATAAGTTATCTACTGACCAGTAAACAACTGTGCCACTTTTACCAGCACCAACCTTTTTGTCTGCTTGGACTATTTCTAGTGAGAAACCATTTAGATCAAGCGCCGTGAAATCAAAGTCAGGATGGTAAACCGGAACGGCTTCTGGAAAAGCTTTCTTGTACCATTCAAGCCCTTTCGCTACATCTGGGACATGAACAAGAACCGCTGATGGATTCATAATTTCTCTCCAACCACATAACGCCTTGCTAAGGTGTGAGTAACGCAATACAAAAGCTACCGCACAGCGCCTTAATCCCATAAGACACCGCATAGTAAAAATGCCACGCGTTACGAATCACTCTTAAGCAATTTGTTAGTACATGCGCTACTTCTATTTGTGCGCTCCAAGATATTGAAAAGTAGCATGATATGAAAGGCTTTGAGCACTGAAGTGAGACGGGCAGCTACAAAAGTTAAACTCGATTGAAAAACGAAAGTTGGCTAGAAGAAAAACGCACTGAACTGCCCTACTTTCACTGGCTTCAAATTAGAAAAGGATTCGGTCCTAGTACTCCGACGACAGCATCAATTACAACCAAGGTTCTCTCAAAAGCCACCACGAAAATGAAGAAGCACCAAAGAAATAGGCTAAGAGTTAGAAACCGTAAACGGTGAAACCAAAGCGAACACTCCGCATATAGTGCCACCGGATAGAACATGAAAGGCACTAACTGAAAGGTGTAAATTCGAGCGCCAAAACAGATAAACACCAGAACTTGTGACCTTTGATGTCAAACCCGTACTAACGCCCTGTTAAGGTGTGAGCAACGCAATACCGATGCCGCCGCACACCACCTTAAACACTAAAAGCAACGCATAGTAAAAATGCCACGCGTTGCGAATCACTCTTAAACAGATTGTTACATGTTAAGCCGATATGCCATCTATTATCGAAGGTATATCGCCATAGTCATCGACCCAAATGATCTCAACACCAAAAGAGTGAGCATCTTCTTGCTCAAATTTATGAACTATATTTATTAGACTACTAACTACAGACAACAATTTTTTTTCATCAGAAATTAGAGCCGACAACTCATGGTTTCTTGATGCTAACTCTTCAATGTTAGATTTAATAACATCTGATGAGTATTTCTTTTTAATTAAATAATGTTGGATATGGTCGTTACCTCGCTGAGCTTTAGCTAAGTCAAGCAATCGTCGAAGGTTTGGATCAGAAAAAGAATGTCCAACAAATAAACAATTTGAATCTTTAAACTTGTTAACTTGGACAAGATTGCTCCAGTGATAGAAATCTGTATACTGCTTATGATAACTATCATCACTTAATATCACTGAGTTCTTAGCTGTTATATTCCCTTTTCTTGGTAAATATCCATGAACATGATATATTGGAAGTTCATCACTTCTAGAGTTCATTCCTATTTGATATACAGATTTATATTTAATCCCTAAATCAAGCTGTTTCAAATGCTCTTCAAGAATATCGTCATAGTTATATGTTATCACTGAGTCTAAACTTGGACTCTTTCCAGGTGAAACACACAGTTTTATAATGGATTTATATGTTAAGCTCATATTATCTTCAAGCTCTTCATACAAAGCATTTCGTACTTCTGTTTCAAATGGAAATTTCCTAGCACCTTTTTTATTCTTCTCTTTGTCGAAGTGCAGCTTAAGGTACCTTGCTGAAATTAATGCCGTAGGACCAAACACCAAATTAAACAACCCAGAAATAGTTTTACTGTCCTCGGTATCAATTGTCTTTGCAATAAGTCTCTGTAATAACTTATCCCAAGATGGAAGCCCATAATCGAGCGAAACTCCTGCACCTAAAACAAGGACTAGCGATTCCGAGTGGTAACATTTCTTTAGCTCTGAAATCGACTTCTTCACATCCGATTCACCATAAGAGAAATCAGCGTAAAAACTCTTTATTTTCTTTTCAAATGCGTCGTCTCGAAATTGAAGGATCAAGTTTTCCCAATTCTTAATTTTAATCGATATATCATCTTTTGGCATGATATGCTCAACGTTTAACCAAACGTTTTCTAATTTTTCAAACTCGTCGTCTGACATTCTTTCTTTTCTCTTTTTATAAGAAACAAGACTATTATACAGCTAACAAAGCATCAATTCACGATAGAGTACATGTAACGCCCAATTAAGGTGTGAGCCACGCTACCACGACACTCAACTTGGACGCCATAAACACTAAACTTGACCCAAACCAAAAATGCCAAGCGTGGGGAATCACTCTTAAATTGTTTGTTATAAAACTTTTGCCACAATACTTCCTGCTATAGTAGAACCTCTCGGCTCATAACGAGATGTAAATTGTTCAAGCAATATTTTAAACTGCTCCGTTGATACTGCTTTTATTTTTTTGTCTAGAAAATCGTTAATCGCCTGATGTAATTCAACAATATTTATCATTTTTATCGTTTCTGAAATACTTACACAGTTAAATTGTTGATCATGCATACCTGTCGTCAAGTGGATAACTTCGTGATCAGACACCTCAAGCCACGTAATACACCTATAGTTTCCTTTGTTATCTAGACCAACCCAATCTGATGGAACTCGTTGTTTTATTTGACCTTGCTTATAAAGCTTTTCTATTGCTAGTTGTGCTTCCAACGATATCCAATACGGAAATTTAGAATTCGCATCTGAGGAGGTAGATATAAGAAAACAAGGGTCAAAATCTTCCTCATAAGGAATGTTACCCATAAGCTGAGCTTGTTGAAAATCTTCACACAGAAACCAACATTCAATAAAATAAGTCAGTAAATCAAGACCTTTAAACTCTTTCGATACATAATTAAAATTTGCTCGTAGAATCGGGAGTTCAAACCTCTTACAAAGACTATTTTTAAGGAGATCATTTTTTATTTGACGTGATTCAGTCCTATGTTGACGACCATCATACTCAACTGCAAATATTGGGTGATAGTCATCGTTTACAACAACAAAATCAAAATGAGACTTTAAACAATAGCTAAACTCACCTTTTGATATCCCGCTGTTGTTTATAGGGAATACATCAGCCAACCTTACTTTAGTAAAAACTTTGGCTCGTTCCTTACAAACATGAGCTAACTTATCGTAAGTTACCTCTTCATATTTATTTAGTAATCGTAAATTCATATAGTTTTATAACGCCTTGTTAAGGTGTGAGGCACGCAATACCGAAGCCTCCGCATACCACCTTAACCACTAAAACCGACGCATAGTAAAAATGCCACGCGTGCCGAATCACTCTTGAACAATTTGTTATAAAGATTTTTTCTCAGTTGCCTTTTCATAGTCATTGAGTGCTCTATTGATGTGATACACAGAAAACAAGGCACTACCATCATTGAGCATGTAAAAACCTAAAGGTAGGAAGATAACACCAGAAATAAGAAGACTTGGCTCAAATCCAGTAACAATCGAGTAAATCGATAGTAAAAATGTTATGAACCCAAAGCCAGCTATGAGCAATCCAAACACCAGGTTATAAGAAGCAATAACCTTATCTAGGATATTTAATCTAATCCGGTACGACAAAAGCTCTACATCTGAAATATCAGGTAAAAGTTGGACTGTTTTCAAAACATGTCTGAAAGAGACCGTCGCCCCAACCCTTTCATTAAGTACATAAACTGCTTTTAACATTGGGAGACTAACGCGGATACCATGAATACCTTTAAAACACTCAATATCGAGCTCATTTTTCAAATGAGTCTTTAGTTCTTCCGAAACACTCGGTTCTTGTAAAGCAGACAAAATCTGAGCCATTCTATTTTTTCTAAGTAAGAAGTAGTACTCGGTTACTCTAGGAGCATTTATAGCAATAGTTACGATCACTACAACAATCGCAATCCAGTAATCACCAGTTTTTAGTAACTCAACAACTAAGTCCATTTATCGTGAAAGTCTCCTAATCTTTATAACGCCCTGTTAAGGTGTGAGCAACGCAATACCAAAGCTCCCGCATACCACCTTAAACACTAAACGCAACGCATAGCAAAAATGCCACGCGTTGCGAATCACTCTTAAACAGTTTGTTAGAAGCACTATTACAATTTGTTTTGGTACAGATCACCGATAGGAAAAATCATTGTGTAATCATCCCAGTTTAGATTCCCATCAAGTAGGTCAAACTTCAAAAAGTGAGAAACGTCTTTATACACATCATAGTCTGGGTGACCATTACCAAAAATAAATGGTGCGAAGTCCACGATTGAAATATGACTATCACTAAACTCGATTTCTAATATGTGACCAGTAAGATGCGTTGCTCTAACCACCGATAACTCTGACATTTTTAACCTTCTTCGTAATTATCATTGGACTTACATGTTTCTTCTTTACAAAGTAGTCTACCCACTTATCCACTATATCTTCCGCATAACAGTGAACAAAGTCTTGAAACTCTCGCTTCTTCTTAGACTCTAACCCAGTCCCCTTATCTTTGACTACAACTCTTGTTATACACCCATTCTTTAGGTGAATTTCCGCCTTAGATTCTTTACCTTGAAACTTACCATGGATGTGAATCGGCTCATGCTCATTGCTGTAAAAAAATAGAACTATCCCTAAGTACTCATAAATTTTTGGCATATACACCTCCTTAACATAGAGGTGCATCATTGTGCATATATACCAATTAAGAGTTTGATTAAAGAATGAACGTTTGAATTCTTAGAGCTGTGCCAGTGCTTATAACGCCCTGTTAAGGGGTGAGCAACGCAATACCAAAGCCGCC